>JAKQCM010000432.1 GCA_029559155.1 Chloroflexota bacterium | reverse complement strand
GATTGGGCAGCTGCGGCGCACCCACCAACACATCGGCAAAGCCGTCGCCATTGACATCTCCGGCGGCGACCGATGTGCCATACCGGGCATTGGTCGTCAGGCTGGCTCCAGACCAGAGCAAAAACAGTTCAGAAATCGTGGGCGTGCCCTGGTAAACAAACGCCCCGCCGCCGCCGGCCAACGTTGGCCGGGAACCCTGTGAGATAGGGTTGTACCCAGGCGCGCCGACAACGACATCATTGTAGCCATCGCCGTTCATATCTCCGGCTGACCCGACATCATGCCCAAACATGGCGTCGGGTATATAGGCGCTTAAAATTGTAGGCGTTAACACCTCACCCTGGGGCGTGCCGAAATAAACAAAAGCGGCCCCATAGACGCCAAATTGATCCCCATGCCCCGGCGCGCCAACTATCACGTCGCCGAACCCGTCGCCATTAACGTCACCGGCGGCGGCGGCGGCAAAACCAAATTGGTGCGGCGCGCCAAAGGGTAATTGACCAATCAGGACGCTGGACGCATCGCCCAGGGTGGCGACGGGCGGGTTAGCAGCAGGCAACCCATTTTGTCCGCCCAAGTAAACGGCCGTCAGCCCTGTCACGCCATTGGGGGCATAGTCAGGCGCGCCAATAATCACGTCCGCAAACGTATCGTTGTTCACGTCGCCGGCGGAATTGACAGAAATGCCAAACCGGGAGCCGTCTAAATCGCTTTCAGCGATCCAATCGGCCGTAGTGGACAATCCTGCCGCGCTGCCATAATAGACATATGCCCGTCCAGACGGTACGCCAGAGGTTCCATTGTATTCCGGCGCGCCAATGATGATGTCATCGTAGGTGTCATTGTTCACGTCGCCGACCGAGGCAACGGCCGTGCCAAATTTATCGGCAATTTGTTCACCTGTGGCAACCCAGGCAGGCACGGCCGTCAGGCCTGTTGGCGAGCCATAAAACACATAAGCCTTACCCATTGAACTGGCAAGCGGCGAATTCGCGCCAATGAGAACATCGTCATACCCGTCCCCATTCACGTCGCCGGCTGTGCTCACGGCAATGCCAAATTCTTCCTGGGGCGTGTTGCTTTCATACCGCCAATCAAACAGCGGATTTAATCCCGTAGGAGACCCAAGAAATACAAACGCAGCGCCCTCATCCACCTGGCCGTTGTCATACCAGTTTGCGCCAACGATGACATCTTCATACCCATCCCCATTCACGTCGCCGGCAGAGGCAGCGGCATAGCCGTAATTGGCGTCTTGGGCCGTGAAGCTGGTCCAATCGGATTCCGGGGTCAAAATGAGGGGATCGATGGTCAGCGGATATGCCGCATCGGACGCATCGACACGCAGGCGCACGGCCGTTTGCCCATCCGCCAGGGCGATCAACTCCATAGTGGAAGGCAGGGTTTTGCCGCGGGCGTCGTAGGCTTTTAGATCACGATATTGCAGCACTTGCTGGCCAACGGCCGTATAAAAACCAATTGCCTGGCCATCAGCCACAACCTGGGGGCGCAAATTACCCGATACGGCCAGGTCCAGCAGCCATTCATCGCCGGCGGCCGGCCGCAGCAGCGTAAAGCCTTGTTCCACGCCGCGGGCATCATTGGTATACCATTCCAGAAGGTTGTCGCGGGTATAGGTGATCTGCGCGTCAACGGCCGTGAGGTTTGCGGGAGAAACGGCCGTAACCTGCCCATCTTGACCATAACCAACCAACTGCAACCCCCACTGCCAGGCCAACGTATCCGCCACGCGCGGCGTCAGCCAAATACCTACCGCCGAAAAAGATGCACGCAAGTTTTGAGCGCGATTGGAAGCCCGATACAAATCACCCTGCCCAGATAAACGATATTCAGCTTGCTGTAATTCAGGAACAGCCAAAGCCAACCAGTCATCGTCCACGTGTGGACGATCACCCACTCCCACATGGCCCATGACGCCTGGATGACTTCTCTGGACCACAGGTTGCATGCCCGCCCAAACCAACATCCCCAAAAAACTAACGGCAAAAGCCGCCACCCCAAATCTAATGAATTGCTTCATATAACCCTCCATTTACACCACAGCAGAGCCAATTGTTGCCAAATCAAACCTGCATCACCAAACAAAAAGGACACGGCTTACGCCGTGCCCAAAGACAATCCCACAAATAAAATTCTGTTTAATACAATTAATTACGGGGTTCCACCACAATACGAATCGCAGTCCGTTCTTGCTCATCAATATTAACTTCTACAAAAGAAGGCACACAAACAACCTCAACACCTTCTTCTGCAAGATACCCTTTAGCAATGACAATGGCTTTTAGCGCCTGATTCACAGCGCCTGCCCCAATTGCCTGTACTTCTGCTCTATTAACCTCACGCATGACGCCGGCAATGGCCCCCGCTACTGCCGCAGTTCGGGATCGAGCAGAAACCTTTATAACATTCATCACGAGCCTCCATGTAAATTCGTTGAGTGCGATTTCAGCACCATTAAAGATGGGCCTAAGCACTTTGGGACAATAAAATTCTAGTCAATTTAAGTCAGAATTGTCAAGCAGATGGTCATGGATGCTCATTCTACACCGTAATTCATAAAGATGTATTGCACAAACTGTGAAAAAAACGTAACTGTCGCGGAAACCAAACAGAACCACCAACCTGACTTTGCATAACGGCAAACCGTTTGCCCCAATATGTGGGGGGCAACAAAAATGCATCCCAAATTCTAGGTAAACGAAATAACTGTCAAGTTCCCAATCTTAAAAAATATGAATTTTTTAAGATTGGGCTATCCTAAAAACTTCGAACCTTTTAAGGCATTTAGGGCTGCATTTAATTGCTTTGGCTTCCCCCATTTGTTAAAATCAAAAAACCGTTGTGGCTTGTTATAGTTGCTCAGATTTGGCATTAAGTGTTCGTTACACCGTTTGGCGAACCGTGGAACTACCATCCTATTTGGCGCTAATTCAGAGTAATCGTGTGCTTATCGGGTCGAGGGTCTCGGTAAAACCAAAAGCCTGTTTCGACGGCTAGAAGTCCCCTTTTGTTCAATTAGTTTCTCACCGTGTGGCCTTTGCCACTGCTTTGTCGCGCCTGTCTATCATTACAGGCCGAGCATTTTATGGGCTAGGTATGTTATGTCTCCAGAAACCGCTTGGAAAGCAACCCTGGGCGAATTAGAACTGCAAATGACCAAAGCAACTTTCAATACATGGTTGAAAGATGCTCGTTTGCTCGCCTGCGAAAACAACGAATTTGTCATTGGTGTCCGGAATGATTACGCTAAGGATTGGCTAGAGAATCGGTTGCAGGACACGATTTTGCGCACATTGTCCGCCATCGTAAACGCTCCCGTCAATGTACGGTTCGTGGTTTGGTCCGATGAAATCATCATCCCTGCGCCGCCCGTTATGAACGGCTCCAGTTCAATCAATGGCGCCAAACAACCTCAACCTCGTCGCCCATCACTCCCTGCTTCAAATGATGACTCCATCAGCCTGGCGTTAAATAACCGGTTTACGTTTAGCTCCTTTATTGTGGGAACAAGTAACCGGTTGGCTCATGCGGCGGCTCTATCTGTTTCTGAAAACCCCGGCCAAACGTATAACCCCCTTTTTATTTATGGCGGCGTGGGTTTAGGCAAAACCCACCTCCTGCATGCAATTGGGCACAAATGTATTAGTGATGGGCTGACAATTTGTTATATTTCTTCGGAAACCTTTACGAACGATCTGGTGCAATCCATCCGCAATAAGCAGATGTCTCAATTCCGCGAACGCTACCGTACGCCAGATGTCCTGTTGATTGATGATATTCAATTTATCGCCGGTAAAGAAAGCACTCAGGAAGAGTTGTTCCACACGTTTAACGATCTGCACAGCCAGGGAAAACAAGTGGTCTTATCGAGCGACCGGCCGCCCAAAGCCATGGCGACGCTGGAAGAACGCCTGCAATCGCGGTTTGAATGGGGCTTAATGGCAGACATTCAATTGCCGGATACGGAAACGCGGAAAGCGATTCTGCAGGCCAAAGCAGAAGATCATGGTGTGGCGGTTCCTGATCATGTGATTGATTTGATAGCGCATCATGTTCGGAACAATATCCGGGAGTTAGAAGGCGCGCTGAATAAAGTGATTGCCTATGCCCAACTTTCGGGCACAGGCACAGTTGATACGGAACTGGTGAATATGGCCCTGGCGGATCTGGTGCGCCGCCCGGATAAGGTAACGATTCCTCAAGTGATTGATGCTGTATGCGCTTATTACAATGTGACGCCAGATGCGCTCGGCAGCACAAGCCGCAGCCGCACGATCGCCTTCCCGCGACAAATGGCGATGTATTTGGCGCGCACAGAAACGGATAGTTCGCTGCCTATTATTGGCGCCGCGTTGGGGAATCGAGATCATACAACCGTGTTGTATGGGTATGAAAAAATTTCGTCGCTGCTGGAAACGGATGCATCAGCCCGGCGAGATATGTTAGAAATTAAAGCCGCGCTTTACGAGGCAAATGGGAAGCAGTTTTCCCTGGCGAAGCCGGTGTAAAAGCCTTGCTATTCTTGACTAATGGCTAAAAGAGCCTGTTTCTTCGGAAGCAGGCTCTTTTTTGTGTGGAACAGAATCCATTTATTTGTCAAGAGGGAAAACGGCCGTTTCCCCCATTTTCTGTGGATAAGTTACTCATAACTGTGGAAAACCTCTGGTTATTGTGGAAAAGACTCCGGGTCACTTCGCCGCGAAACGGCTGGAAAAACCAGATATAGGGCGTCTATTTTTTATGAGACCAGATATGGGGTGACCCTTTGCAGGGCCTACAGAACTGGATTTTTGCTTCATACACAACGGCCGTTCGATGTTCCACAGCCGGCATTTATTACGGGAAGTAGAACGGCCGTATATAGAGGGCTCCCATTGACCAATCCAACAGATAAAGGGGGCAAAGAGGGCTATCCACATATCAACACCCCCTACTACCGACTACTAATAAGATAGAACTACGGGGAAACTATCGTGAATACTTTGTAGAATAAGATAAAGCCAACCCAATCCGGCGACAGGTACAAAAAAAGCCCTGGAATTACAGGGCTTTTTTATGAATAACCTAACAAGAGATGATTGGCAGACTACAGAAATTCAATCAGTCCGTAGCCGTTGTCTTCAACCGGCAGCGCGGCAACGCGGATAGCGACCTCCGTGCCGGTTTCATGGCGCAGGCGCAACGTAGCCACCGCATTCCAAGGTTCCCACAAATCACCGTCTAAGATCACAAAGCTGCGCATGGCCCCGGAGGCAGGCAGCAAACTGCCCGCTTTAATATCGTAGCCATTCAGCGCAATGCGGGCTACCCGTTGGTTCTTCTTGGAATCGTATACATCTAGAGATGAAGATAAATTTTTATTCATTGTTTCGGCATATCAACTGAAGCTCACAGGCTAGTTATTAGTATAAACGGTAAATTCACGCTATACAAATAGTACTTTATGGGCTGTTGCTTACCGTTCTAGTTAAGGTTGGTTGTCGGTTTGCTTAAATGAGCGGCCTGCCCCGTTTGCACGCGCCATAATCCGGCGTAGATCCCGTTGTTCTTTTCGGTTAATGTTTCATGCCGGCCTTGTTCTTGCAAACGGCCGTTTTCCAACACAAAAATCACATCCGCATTACGCACCGTAGACAGCCGATGGGCAATCACAATCGTCGTCCGCCCTACAGCAATGCGCTCTAGCGAGCGTTGAATCGCCGCTTCCGTTTCATTGTCCACCGACGATGTCGCCTCGTCCAATACCAATACCGGCGGGTCTTTCAGGATGGCGCGGGCAATGGAAACGCGCTGCCGCTGGCCGCCTGACAATTTTTGACCTCGTTCACCGACTATCGTGTCATATCCCTGCGGCAGGTCCATGATAAAATCGTGGGCTTCCGCCGATTTGGCGGCGGCGATAACCTGCTCCATCGAGGCATCAAATGTGCCGTAGGCGATATTTTCGCGTACCGTGCCATGAAACAAAAAGACATCCTGGCTGACAAACCCAATAGCCTGGCGCAAATCGCTGATTTGCAAGGCGCGCAAATCATGCCCATCCAGCAAAATCTGGCCGGCGCTGACATCGTAAAAGCGCAGCAGAAGCTTCATGAGCGTGCTTTTGCCTGCCCCCGTCGCCCCGACAATCGCGGCTGTTTCGCCCGCTTTGATGCGCAGGGAAAGGTTTTGGATGACAGTGGGATAGCTGGCCGGGGCACGGCCGTTCCGCCCTTCTCCATATGTAAACGAGACATCTTGCAGCACGATCTCGCCGTTTACCGCCGCCACCGGCAGCGTTTCCGGACCGCTGGTAATTTCGGCCGGCGTGTCCAATAAATTCATTATTCGGGTGGTGGAAGCCATTGCCCGTTGGTACAAATCCAACGTTTCGCCCAGACGTGTCAGCGGCCAGAGCAAGCGCTGCGTCATAAACACCAACACACTGTACGCGCCAACTGCCAGCGTGCCTTGCACCACCAACCGCCCGCCAAACACCATGATGGCGATGAAGCCAATCACAATCACCATGCGGATGAGCGGCACAAAGGCAGCGCTCAGGGCGATGGCGTCGCGGTTGCGCTGGCGATATTCGTTGCTTTCTTGCCGCACCCGTTCGCGTTCGTGTGCTTCGGCGGTGAAACTTTTGATGGTGGCGATGCCGCCCAGGTTGTTGGCCAACTGCCCGTTGAGCACGCTCACCTGCTCGCGCACGCGCATGTAGCGGGGCGCCAGCCATTTCTGGAAGCGAATGGAACCCCAAATGATAATTGGCATGGGCAGCACGGTCATCCAGGCCACCGATGGCGCGGTCGCCATGAAGATGCCGCCAATCACCAGAATGGTGGTGATCAGTTGGATGATTTCGTTGGCCCCAATGTCTAAAAAGCGCTCCAATTGGTTGACATCATCGTTAAGGATGGCCATCAAGCCGCCGCTGCTGCGCTCTTCAAAAAAGGCCATGTCCAGGTGCTGCACGTGATCGTAAGCGTCCAGACGCAGGTCGTGTTGGATGGTTTGGGCCAGGTTGCGCCATTGCAAGGCGTAGAGGTATTGGAAAAGTGATTCACAGGCCCAGATAACGGCCGTTAACACCCCCAATACCACCAACTGCGTCATCACGTCCGGGATGCCCAGCCGGGCCAGAAAAGAATCTTGCTGCTGGACCACCACGTCCACCGCCACACCGATGAGGATGGGCGGAGCCAGGTCGAATATTTTGTTGAGAGTGGAATACGTTGTGGCAATGACGACGGTTCGATGATACGCGCCGGTGTACTGCCACAAACGGCTCAGCGGATGTTGTTGGGTTTCAGTCATAAGATATACGTCCAATAGGTGAATTTGCAGAGATGATACAACAAACAAAGGCACTTGCCAGCCAAACATCTAGGACTGGGATTTTCTGTTAGAATGTGACTATCTGTTTGATAGTGAGGATTTGGCGCAGGCGTGGCCTTTTCCGCTAAACAAAATACATCGACCCTTCTTTTTGCGCCTTCCACGTAGTTTATATGGGCATTATTTTATTGACGGGAGCCATCTACGAACCAGGAGAAATTAGATCATGACCCATGAGTCCGCTCTACCTGATTTTCTGAACGCCTTGCAGAAACGCGTGTCAGGCAGCCTGCGCACCGATGCCTACAGCCGCATTTTATACAGCACCGATGCCAGCATCTACCAGGTTATGCCGCACGGCGTGCTCATTCCGCAAACGGTGGATGATGTGCAGACGGCCGTGGCCTGCGCCGCCGAGTACAAGATTCCCCTGCTGGCGCGCACCGGTGGCAGCAGCCTGGCCGGCCAGGCTGTGAACGAGGCGTTGGTGATTGACTTTACGCGCCATCTGAACCAAGTCTTGGAAGTGAATCAGGAAGAGCAGTGGGTGCGCGTGCAGCCGGGCATTGTGCTGGATGAGCTGAATTTGCAGCTACGGCCGTTCGCTCTCCAGTTTGGTCCCGATCCCGCCAGCAGCAATCGCGCCGCCATGGGCGGCATCGTCTCCAACAACTCCACCGGCGCGCATTCGATCTTGTATGGCATGACGGCCGACCACGTTTTAGAAACGAACGTCATTCTGAACGATGGTTCAGTGGCGCATTTTTCTGCTCTATCCCCAGAGCAGCTGAGCCAAAAACAGCAGCACAACAGCCTGGAAGGTCGCCTGTATCAACAAATGGTTAATCTGGCAGATGATCCTGCCCATCAGGCTGTGATTCGCAGCCATACGCCGCGCCACTGGCGGCGCTGTGGCGGCTACAACCTGGATCGGATGATAGCTGGCGCAGAAACGGCCGACGGCCGTAGCCTTAATTTCAAATGGCCGGTCGATACACGGTTTAATCTGGCGAAAATGGTGTGCGGCGCGGAAGGCACGCTGGCAGTGATGACCGAGATCAAACTCAACCTGGTGCCACGCCCGGCGATGACGGCCGTGGCGATCATTCATTTTGCGGCGTTGTTTACGGCGCTGTCGGCGGTGCCGGCGATTTTGGAAGTTGAGCCATCGGCGGTGGAATTGCTGGACAATTTGGGCCTGACCATGTGCCGCGAAGTGCCGGAGTATGCCCGCCTGCTGGATACATTTGTCGAAGGACAGCCCAACTGTGTGCTGATTACGGAGTTTTACGGCGAAAGCGAGTCGGAGCTGCGGGCAAAGATTGAAGGATTGGTGGCGCATTTGGATAAACAGGCGGTTGGGCACACGGCTGTTACCCCCGCGTATGCCCCTGCCCTGCAAAGCAACGTCTGGAAAGTGCGCAAAGTCGGCCTGGGACTCATGATGTCCATTAAAGGGGATCACAAACCCATTCCCTTCATCGAAGACGCCGCCGTGCCGGCCGACCATCTGGCCGAATATGTCACCAAAGTAGAGCGTTTTTGCAATGATTTGGGCACGGAAGTAGCCTATTATGCCCACGCCAGCGCCGGCTGCATCCACATCCGGCCGCTCATCAACACCAAACTGGCCGCCGAAGTCGCCAAGCTGCCCCAGATCAGCCGCTTTTCGGTGGAGTTGCTGCGGGGGTATGGCGGCTCCTTTTCCAGCGAACATGGTGACGGCCGTGCGCGCAGTTGGCTCAACGAACAATTTTTTGGCCCGGAACTGTACGGACTTTACCGTCAGGTAAAGAACATCTTCGACCCGGAACGCATTTTTAATCCGGGCGCGATTGTTGACGCGGGGCCAATGACGGAAAATTTACGATTCGGCGAAACGTATCGCGTTATTCCCATCACGCCGCACCTGGACTTCAGCGAACATGGGCAGACGGAATCTGGCGGCTTCAATCGTGCGGTGGAAATGTGTAACGGCGCGGGCATTTGCCGCAAGCGCACCATCGACACCATGTGCCCCAGTTTTATGGTTACGCGCGAAGAAATGCACGCCACTCGCGGGCGAGCCAACCTGCTCCGGGCGGCTATGTCCGGCCGCCTGCCCGCCGAAGATTTTACCGGCGAGCGCATCGCTGAAGCGATGGATTTATGCATCGAATGCAAAGCGTGCAAAGCGGAGTGTCCGTCAGCGGTGGATATGGCCAAAATCAAGTTTGAATGGCAGGCGCAGTATTACGATGCGCATGGCGTGCCTCGCCGCGCCCGTTTTTTTGCCGATATTGGCCGCTACAGCCGCCTGAGTAGCGGCGTGCTGGCGCCTCTGGCCAATTGGGGTACGCGCAATGGCCTGATTCGCGCCGGGATGGAAAAATTCCTGGGCATCAGCCGCCAGCGTGACCTGCCGCCTTTTGCGCAAGCGTCGTTCATGGATTGGTTTAAGGCACGGCCGTTACCCTCGCCAATCAACGACAATGAGAAAGTGGTGTTGTTTGTGGATGTGTTTACCAATTACAACTATCCGCAGGTGGGCATTGCTGCGTTTGAAGTGTTGGCAGCGGCCGGGTTTGATGTGCTGCCGATGGCGGTGACGGAAGACGGCCGTCCCGCCATTTCCAAAGGCCTGGTAGATAAAGCGCGGGCAGCAGCACGAGATACCGTCACCTGGCTGGCCCCGTTTGCCGAAGCGGGCATTCCCATCGTCGGATTGGAGCCATCCAGCCTGCTGACGCTGCGCGATGAATACCTCTATTTGCTGCCCCAAAGTTCGCCGGCGCAGATAGTGGCCGACCATGCCTACACGTTCGAAGAATTTATCGCCAAACTGGCCGACGAAGGCAATTTAGCGCTGACGTTTACCGAAGAGCCGCGTGACCTGCTGCTGCACGGGCACTGCCACCAGAAGGCGCTGGTCGGCACGGAGCCGAGCAAGCGAATGCTCAGTCTGCCCCCGAACTATCATGTGACCGAAGTGGATTCTGGCTGCTGCGGCATGGCCGGGTCGTTTGGTTACGAGGTGGAGCATTATGAGATTTCGCGGCAGATGGCGGAACGGCGGCTGCTGCCGGCCGTGCGAGCGGCCACACCGGACACGATCATTGTGGCGGCGGGTGTGAGCTGCCGGCAGCAAATTGGGCATGGGCAAGACGGCCGTGCCGCCCTCCACCCGGCGGAAGTGCTGCGGAACGCCATTACCAACATTTAGATAGACCCTAAAGGTTTGATCTTGAGGAGTCAGGTTATTTGAACCCCGAACCTTTAGGATCTTCCCGGAGAAACCGGAACGACTGCTTTGCGTATATAAAAATGACATCACCCTGTGATGTGACCAAGTTTATCAGGCCTTGGCGGTTAAAAGTCAGATTCGGCCGTCAATAAATTGTTCTAACAGGAGTTCAAATGAAAAAACGTCAATGGTGGGTTAGCGTCATCGTCTTGCTGGCGCTGGGCTTATCGATGGGCGTGGCGCAAGCGCAGGAAAAAGCGTACAGCGCGGAGCGATTTGATGTAGATATGACGGTTGAGGAAGGCGGTTCGCTGCTGATTACCGAGACCGTTGTTTTTGATTTTGTCGGCGGGCCGTTTACGTTTGTATTTCGTGAACTGCCCACAGACCAAACCGATGGCGTGCAGATCCTCAGCGCCAGCGTGGATGGCGTGCCGTACACCACCGGCACAAACGCCGGGCAGGTGGAGATTGAGAGCGGGAATCGTATGCGCGTGACCTGGCACCTGGAAGCGACCAGCAACGCCACACGTTCCTTCGTGCTAACTTACCGGGCGTATGGCGTAGTGCGCCAGGAAGCGGCCGCGGATGTTTTGTTGTGGCAGTCGTTGCCGGACAAATATGAGTATGCGATTGGCAGCAGCGAAACGGCCGTTCACTATCCTTCCTCCACCGCCCTACTCGCCGAACCTAAAGTGTATGCCGGCGAGGCGCAAATCAGCCAACAATCCGGCACAGTGCGCTTCCAAACGACGAATTTGCAGCCCAATTCACCGCTGGTTGTCGGCATGTCGTTTACGCCGGGCAGCCTGATCTCTGCGCCCCCGGCCTGGCAAACAGCCGAGCAAGCCCGCGCGGCAGCGCGAGAGGCGCAGCAAGCCCAAATACCTTATTGGCTGGCTTTGGCGGCGCTGGTGTTTGTTGGCGGATTGGGCGGCCTTGTGGCTTACTGGCAGCAAAACAGCACACCCCGAGTAGTTAGCAAACAGACGATCTACAATCCTCCCGGCAATTTAAGGCCAGGCGCTGCGGGCGCCATGACGGCCGAATCGGCCAGCCCGACCTGGGCCAATGCCTTGGGCACGATGTTTGACCTGGCCGCTCGTGGCGTGCTGCGCATAGACGAACTGGCGGAGAAAAAATGGTATCGGGAGCATGACTTTGTGGTGCAGATGGTGCAACGGCCGTCCAACCTGCTGCCTCATGAAGAAGGACTGTTGGATTTGCTCTTTGAAACCAAAAAAGGACGCGTCGAGCAGGTGCGCATCTCGGAACTGAGCGGCCGTGTGACCTCATCGCAGTGGGGCAAATACAAAAACGCGCTGCAGGCCGAACTGAAAGAGGCCGGCTTTTTTAGCGCAGCGCGTAAACGGGTGCGGCGAAATCTATTGGTGAGTGGCGGTCTGTTGTTGGCCTTTGGCGCGGCGGGTGTGCTTTTGGCTGGTATCCTGAGCAGCACAATCGGCTTTGGTCCGTTGGCTGTGGCCGGCAGCGTGTTTTTGCTGGCGGTTGTGGTGTTAATCTCAGGCGCGTCTTTTTCACCGCTGTCTGAAGAAGGCATGGATACGGCCGTTGCCTGGAAAGCCTTCGCCAAACACCTGACAAATGTCAGCAAAGGCAAAGAAGCGGTCGGCAGCCCGGATATGTTTGAGCAATTTTTGCCTTATGCCGCCAGTTTCGGCCTCTTGCACCCATGGGCCAAACATTTTGAAAAAAAGGGTTGGAACAAACTGCCGCCTTACTTTCATGTGTTGTCTACAACGGATGCCAGCCATCACATGGCCGTTTTTGTGGCTATGTCGGCGGCTACGTCGTCTTCTGGCGGCAGCGCGGCCGGTGGAGCCGGGGCGGCCGGCGCGGGTGTGGCTGGCGGCGGGGCCAGCGGCGCCGGTTAGCAGATATTGCTGGTTGGCTATATGTTAAAAGGGGGTTCGCTGTGAAAATGGCTAACCCCCTTTTGCGTTATAAAAA
This sequence comes from Chloroflexota bacterium, assembly GCA_029559155.1. Classification (GTDB taxonomy): domain Bacteria; phylum Chloroflexota; class Anaerolineae; order Promineifilales; family Promineifilaceae; genus Leptovillus. The sequence goes on along the minus strand of JAKQCM010000432.1, from coordinate 6,430 downwards.
GAGGACGGCCGTTACGGCCGTCCTCCGCATCACTGCATCCAATTAAACCAACACATTATCAGACATGCGCCGGAGCGGCTTTGCCGTTGCCATTTCCTTTGCCGGCCGTGAACTGCTCCTCCTCGGTGGAGCCTTTCAGAGCCACCGTGGATGATTCGCCGTGGCTGATAACCATTTGTACTTCGTCAAAATAGCCAGCCCCGACAAAACTTTGATGCTTGATAGCCCGGAAACCATGCTCTTTTTGCATCTCGAATTCTTTTTGTTGGAACCGGGCGTACGCGGCCATTCCTTCATCACGATAGCCCAAGGCCAGTTCAAACATGCCGGCGTTCAGGTTGTGGAAACCGGCCAGCGTGACAAACTGGAAGGCGTAGCCCATCTCGCCCAATTCTTTCTGGAAGTTGGCGATGGTTTCCTCGTCCAGGTTCAATTTCCAGTTGAAAGACGGCGAGCAGTTGTAAGCCAGCATCTTGCCGGGGAACTTGGCGTGGATAGCCTCAGCGAAGCGGCGCGCCTGATCCAGGTCCGGGTGTGATGTTTCGCACCAGACGATGTCGGCGTAAGGCGCGTAAGCCAGACCGCGGGCAATGGCCTGATCCAGCCCGGCCTGGGTGTAATAGTAGCCTTCAATGGAGCGTTCGCCGGTGATGAACGGTTTGTCGTTGTCGTCGATGTCGCTGGTAATCAGGTTGGCGGCGTCGGCGTCGGTGCGGGCGACGATGAGAGTTGGCACGCCCATCACGTCGGCGGCCAGACGGGCCGCGATCAATTTTTGCACGGCCTCGCGTGTGGGAACCAGCACTTTGCCGCCCATGTGGCCGCATTTTTTGGCCGAGGAGAGCTGGTCTTCAAAGTGCACGGCCGCTGCGCCGGCTTCAATGAACGATTTGGTCAGTTCGTAGGCGTTCAGGGGGCCGCCAAAACCTGATTCGGCGTCGGCGACGATGGGCGCGAACCAGTAGACGCCGTTTTTGTTGTCTACGTGGTAGATCTGGTCGGCGCGTTGAAGGGCATTGTTGATGCGCTGCACGAGCGCCGGGGCGCTGTTGGCCGGGTAAAGGCTCTGGTCGGGGTAGGTTTGGGCGGCGACGTTGGCGTCGGCGGCTACCTGCCAGCCGCTGAGGTAGATGGCTTTCAGGCCGGCCTGAACCATCTGCACGGCCTGATTGCCGGTGAGCGCGCCCAGGGCATGGACGTATTTTTCTTCGTGCAGCAGCTGCCAGAGGCGCTCAGCGCCCATGCGGGCCAGGGTATATTCGATCTGGACGGTGCCGCGCAGGCGGACGACATCTTCAGCGGAGTACGGCCGTTTAATATCCGCCCACCGCTTGTTAAACTGCCAATCATTTTTTAACGCATCAACTGCATATGTACGCATGGTTCACTCCCTTTTTTTGTGAGAAACGGTTTTATCTTGTGTTTACCATGACCTGACAGGTTTCAAAAACCTGTCAGGTCTATACGGACTTAATTCAAATAATCGTAGGCGGTTAACGTGAGAAAATCGGTGAAGTGGTCGTCGGTGATCAGTTTTTCAAACAATTCAGCGGCCAACTGATATTTGCCTCGGGCGTAGGCTTCTTCGCCCACACGCGTTTTGATGTCGGCCAGGACGGTGGGGGCGATTTCGCGGTAGAGGGCTTTGTTGACGGGACGGCCGTCTGTCAGCACGGCATTGTCGTTGTTCACCCACTGCCACAACTGCGAGCGGGAGATTTCGGCCGTAGCCGCGTCTTCCATCAGGTTGTAAATGGGCACGCAGCCGTTGCCATCCAGCCAGGCCGACATGTACAAAATGCCCACATCGATGTTGGTGCGCAGCCCTTCTTCCGTAATGGTTCCTTGCGGCACGGTCAGCAAATCGGCCGTGGTCACCTGTACATCTTCCCGCTGGCGGAAAATCTGGTTGGGCGTGGGCATGTAGCGGTCGAATTCCTCTTTGGCGATCTGCACCAGGCCGGGATGGGCCACCCAGGTGCCGTCGTGACCGTCTTTGGCCTCGCGCACTTTGTCGGCGCGCACTTTGGCCAGCGCTTTTTCGTTGGCTTCGGGGTCGCTCTTAATGGGAATTTGCGCCGCCATGCCGCCCATGGCGTGAATGCCGCGCCGGTGGCAGGTTTTAATGGTCAGCAGCGAGTAAGAGTGCATCATGTGGGTGGTCATGGTGACCTGGGCGCGGTCGGGCATGACAAAGCTGGGATAGTTGCGGAATTTGCGGATGATGCTGAAGATATAGTCCCAACGGCCGCAGTTCAGCCCGGCGGAGTGGTCTTTCAGTTCCCACAAAATTTCGTCCATCTCAAACGTAACCATGATGTTTTCGATGAGCACGGTGGCGCGGATGGTGCCGCGGGGGATGCCCAGTTCGTCTTGCGCCATGTTGAAGACATCGTTCCAGAGGCGGGCTTCCAGGTGGCTTTCCAACTTGGGCAGGTAGAAGTAGGGGCCGGTGCCTCGATCCAGCAGGGCGTGGACGTTGTGGTAGAAGTAGAGGCCGAAATCGAAGAGGGAAGCGGAGATGGCACGGCCGTTCAGCAGCACATGCTTTTCTTCCAGATGCCAGCCGCGGGGGCGGACCATGAGCACGGCCGTTTTCTCGTTGAGTTCATAAAATTTGCCGGAATTGGGATCGCTGTAGGTAATGGTGCGGCGCACGGCGTCGCGCAGGTTGATCTGTCCTTCGAGAGTGGCTTGCCAGGTGGGCGAGTGCGAATCTTCAAAATCGGCCATGAAAACGCTGGCGCCGGAGTTGAGGGCGTTGATGATCATCTTGCGGTCGACCGGGCCGGTGATTTCTACGCGGCGGTCCTGGAGATCGGCGGGAATGGGGGCGACGGTCCAATCGCTGCTGCGAATGACGGCCGTTTCCGGCAAAAAGTCGGGCATCTCGCCGGCGTCGATGGCCGCCTGGCGCTCATTGCGGCGGGCCAGCAGCTCGCGGCGGCGTTGGCCAAACGCTTGTTCCAGACTGAGCACAAAGGCCAGCGCTTCCGGCGTTAGAATTGTCTCAAATTCTGGGGACATGGCTCCCGTGACGGTGACTTCTTTCATGAACAACCTCTCCTTGCTTTGCTAACAAACAGAAATAGAGGGGAAAAAGAATCGTGATTTCAGTAGCAAAACGGCTCCAAATGGTGTAGAATTACTCTTAGCGAATTTTCGCTAAACGTGAAAACAAGTATAATCGGGAAAATTATCTTGTCAACCCTTTGTGGTAAACTTTAGCGAATCGTGAAAATTCGCTAAAGTCATTCAGTGTGATGGATAACAGGCTCCACAAACGGTTTTCTTGATGATACGGGAATGGAACGGCCGTCATGTAGTCCAATCTTCCCGATTTGCGCTGACGAATGTCACAATTTGGCGCAGTGCGTCATAAAAAGGTCGGCAGATTTTGCGGCGGTTGGCGCATTTGGCCAGCACGCCGGTTGGCCGGAGAAACAAAAAGGCAAACAACATGAGTCCCAATTTGGTGAATATCATTTTTGGTATGAAGGTACGCCAGGCGCGTACGGAAAATGGGTTAACCCTGTCGGAGTTCGCTTCGCAATGCGATCTCTCGCCGTCTTACGTTACGGAAATCGAAAAAGGGCGCAAATATCCCCGCGCCGACAAAATCATCAAGATCGCCGAAACTTTGGGCAAGGAATATGATGATATGGTTTCCATCAAACTCGCCCCGTCACTGACATATCTTGAATCCACGCTCTCCTCAACCATCTTGCAAAAATTCCCGTTCGGCGAGTTTGGTCTGGAAGCGGGCGATCTGGTGAATTTGCTCACCCGCGAGCCGGAACGCGCCAGCGCGCTGCTGCACGCCATTTTGGAAATGATTCGCCGGTATGATGTGAAAGAGGTCGATTTTTTGCGTGCGGCGCTGCGGTCTTATCAGGAAATCCACGAAAACTATTTTCAGGATTTGGAAGACGCGGCCCTGGCCTTTACGGCCGATTTTGGCCAGGCCCACAACTTTGGCCCCCAAACGTCGGTTTCCCTGAATGCGCTGGAAAACATTTTAACAAGAGACTACGGGTATCAACTGGATTATGAAACGATCAACCGTGACGCGCAGTTGTCGGCGTTTCGTTCGGTGTATGTGCCCGGAAATAAACCGCATTTGTTGGTGAACGGCCGTCTCTACTCCCGCCAGATCAAATTTTTGTTGGCCCGCGAACTGGGTTACCAATATCTAAACATCAAAGAACGCTCGCAGACCTCCACGCCGGACGAAGTAAAATCTTTTGGGCAGCTCTTAAATGATTTTCGCGCCGCTTATTTTGGCGGCGCGCTGCTGCTGCCCCGCGCCGCCATTTTGGCCGACCTGGAAGCCTTTTTTGCCCTGGAAACCTGGAATCCACAGCCGTTGGTAGACATGTTAACTCGCTACGACGTTACGCCGGAGATGCTGTTTTACCGCTTCAGCGAACTGATCCCGCAGCATTTTGGCATTCCCATTCATTTTTTGCGCTATCACCAGGAAGGCGACGATTACAAACTCATCAAACACCTGAACATGAACCAACTGAATGTGCCCAGCGGGCTGGGCTTACAAGAGCATTACTGCCGCCGCTGGCTGTCGGTGCGCCTTCTGCGAGAAATGGCCGATCGCCAATTGGCAGGCAGCACAGACCGCTTCCCACCGCCGGAAGTACACATTTCCCGCTTTTTGGATTCAAATGAACGGTATCTGGCGTTTGGATTTGCCCGATCGCTCATTTTGTCGCCGGGGGTAAACAGCAGTGTGACGGTGGGTTTTCGTCTGACGCCGGACCTGGATCGGACGGTGCGGTTTGTGGCGGACCCCACAATCGCCCAGGTGATTATCAACGAGACGTGTGAGCGCTGCCCCATGAAGCCGGCAGAGTGCGAGGTGCGCGCCGCGCCGCCGGTAACCTTAGAAAACGAACAGGACAATTTAGCCCGCAAGAAGGCGCTGAACCGGTTGATTGCGCAAATTCGCGGCTAAAAGCTGCTATGGATTGGTGACATTAGGCAGAGGGGGAACGGCCGTTTGTCACTACTCGCCGCCCGGTTATTCTGCCACACTGAAAGGCAAATTTGCTGAGGAGCGTGTGGTATGAATGTCAAAACAACCTTGTGGGCTGAAGTGGATGAAAACGGCCGTCTCGCCTTACCCCCAGAAATTGCCGCCCAATATGGGTTGCAGCCCGGCTCTCGCCTGCGGCTGGACACAGAAACCAATACCCTGCGCCTCCATCGCCCCATCACCCATCTGACCAAAATCTACGTCGAACCAACCAACCGCTGCAACCTGGATTGTACCACCTGTATGCGCAGCAATTGGGATGTTGAACTGGGCCAAATGTCGGCCGATACCTTCGAGGCGCTGCGCCAGAGCCTGAGCAAGCTTTCCCCGCCGCTCACCGTATTTTTTGGCGGCATCGGCGAACCGTTGGCCCACCCGCATACCATCGACATGGTCGCTCAAATCAGCGCGATGGGTTTCCGCACGGAAATGATTTCCAACGGCACCCTGCTGGACGAAAAACGGGCGCGCGCTCTCATCCAAGCGGGGTTGGATTTGCTCTGGGTATCTATCGACGGCGCGACGCCCGAAAGTTACGCCGACGTGCGTTTGGGCGCAGAACTGCCCCATGTGCTGGAAAATTTGCGCCGTTTCCGGCGACTGCGGCCACCGGCGCACAAGCCACGTCCGGCTATCGGCATCGCCTTTGTGGCCATGAAACGCAACATTGCCGATCTGCCGGCCGTGCTGCGGTTGGGCAAAAGTGTGGGCGCGATGCGCTTTTCCGTGAGCAATTTACTGCCACACACCGAGGCCATGTCCAAGGAAATCCTCTATGAGGAAACGTTGAACAGCATCACCTACCTGCAATCCGATTGGCTGCGGCGCATGGAAATGCCCAAAATGGATTTTAACGAAACCACCGGGGAGTCGATTTTGCAGGCGCTGACCAGTGGTTACAATGTGAATCTGGCCGGGAATAATATGGGCGGGGCGAATAATGTGTGTACGTTTATTGAAAGTGGCTCGTTGGCGGTGGGTTGGGACGGCCGTGTTTCCCCCTGCCCCCCTCTGCTCTACACCCACACCGGCTATCTGCGCGGCTACGAGCGCGTTTCCCACGCTCATGCAGTGGGCAACATCCGCCAGCAAGATTTGTTAGCGATCTGGCAAGACCCCGAATACGTCGCGTACCGCGACCGCGTGCAGCGCTTCGCTTTTGCCCCTTGCACCTACTGCGGCGGCTGCGAAGTCTCCCGCGAAAACAGCACCGACTGTTTCGACAACCCCGCGCCAGCCTGCGGTGGCTGCCTCTGGGCGCAAGCCATCATCCAATGCCCGTAAGCTTCAGATGGCTTCCATCACCTGGATAATGCGCAGCAAGGTTTCATTGACTGGCGTCGGGATGCCGTAGGTTTCCCCCAACGTCACCACCTTGCC
>JAKQCM010000429.1 GCA_029559155.1 Chloroflexota bacterium | reverse complement strand
TATTGGGCCGGCGGCGAAGAGTGGGATTATGCCACGGCCGTTTTACAAGACAGTTCATTTTATAAGCTGCCAAAGTGCTGCAATGGTTCACCGGCAACATCGGCTTTCACCACATCCATCACCTCGGCCCGAAGATCCTCAATTACCAGCTGGAGGCGTGCCACAAACAAAATCCGGCTTTACAGCAGGTGCCCACGCTGACGCATCCGTCTAGTTTGTGAACACCCTTTTTAAATTTGTGGGATGAAGACAGAAAAAAACTGGTGAGTTTTCGCACGGCGCGGGGCGTAAACCCTAAGGGTTTTTTGGGTCTTTAAGAAAACAATCAGGTAATGAACTGGTCATTCTGAGCGGAGTCTTCGGAGCGAAGAATCCCTATCACTCGGTCATTTCAAGCAATTGGGATGCTTCGGAGGATACTTCGGCAAGCTCAGCACAGGCTCTCAGCATGACACGTCTCTCGATTACCGGATTAATTTTTTAATCTGCAATTAAACCCTTAGGGTTTTTACTACGATTTCTATCCCTAAAAAACGAAGTTCAAAATCGGGCCAATTAGAAAGGCGTTGATGATAATGACGACGACAATACTCAAGAGGATGGTCACCAGCGACTTGCCGCCGTCCAGATCCAGCCCTTCTTGAATGGCGATGAAGCTGGCGACAATTGCCCAAACCCAGCCGACAAGACTGAGCAAGGCGCCGAGACAGGGAATAAATACAAACGCGCTCAGAAGTCGAGGAGCCTGAGCATAACCAATCACGCGCAGCATCTCACCGATGGTTGCTTCCCCGTGAAATAAGTTGACACCGATCGCATAAGTCACCAAAGACCAGACTATCCAGGATATAAACGTCACGAGAAACGCATTAAAAAATGCGCCAAGCGCACCAAACGAGGGCATCATCAGGGCTGGCAAGTTGACATCACCGGCCAGCTCGGCCAGGCTTTGGGCGGCCGTTGCCCCCATGACCACGCCTATGGCCGCGCCAGCCCCCGCCAAAAGCGCTACCGCCAAGACAATTAGCGCCGCCTGACCGGTCGCCGACTCATCTTCCTCGATCTCTCGAAGCACGTCTCGCGTTAAACTAAAAACCCCTTTAATCCGTTGTAAAATCATTTTAGCCTCCTGTTTTGAAATTATACAGACCCCAAGGGTTTGCTCCTGAGAATTGGGATTATTGGGGCATCAAACCCTTGGGGTCTCGCCAGGGAAACCTGAACAGTTACCCTATTTTTAATGAAACACAATCCCTTCTTTTTTCTTGCGCCGGCGATAGAGCCTGACGGCAAAGAATAGAGCCACGGCCGCAGCAATGCCGGTAATGATGGGCAGCAGCAGCGCCAAAATTGAGGTGAAAAAAGCCACCACATCTTCCACAATACTCACGGCCCAGTTGCCTGTTCCGGCTGTAGCTGCTGTAATCATAGGCCGGGTGACGGCTTTGGTGGTATGGACACCGCCGGCCACCAATAAACCTGCGGCCAAAGTAATCACCGGGCTGATATCGGTGATGACGTTGGCGCTGGCGGCGAACAAAACCGCCCCGGCCGCCGGCCGGATGAAGGTTTGGATGCCATCGTTGAGGGTATCGACGGCCGGTATTTTGTCTACCAGCATTTCGATGATAAGCAACACCGACAACAAGATGATGATCCAGGGATTGGTTAAAATATCATACGGGGCCGATAATTTTAGCAGGGGGTCGGCTAAAGGATAGCGGGCGGCAACGGCCACGATGAGCAGGGGAATGTAGGCATTTAACCCGGCGCTGCCCGCCAATCCGAAGGCAGCCCCAATGCCACCTAATGCTTCTATCATAGTCAAATCACTCCTCTTCCTCTTTATTTTTTGTTCTTTTGCTTTATAAACCCGGGAAACCGGTCATCGTTCCGGTGAAGTGGAACCGGACCAGGCTGATGGCGCTGAGTTCTGCTAGGGAGAGCAAGAGACCAACCAGAAGTGGCACGGCCGTTTCCCGCCAACCTACCGCTCGTCCATCACGCCGCAGCACAATCAATACCATCACCGTGTTCAAGGCTACCACAATCATCAAAAGGCCAGCCGTGCTGGCCAATGCTAATACGTACATTATGGTGGGTTGGTTGCTCAACAGCAGCAAAACGGCCGTGCCCAGCACCGCTATCAACCCTGACAACTCACGAAAATTACCCACCACCGGCTGCCAAACAGGTGACTGCCATAAAGTCTGCGCCAACATGGGCAGAGTGATCAGTCCCATCGCCAATCCGGTTCCCATGCCGGTTAGCAGGCGCAGCCAGTTACGCGGTTCATAAACATGCGGTGCGTTGGGGAAAAAATGAAGGTACGAATTAACGCCGTCAATGCCCATGATTCCCACAAAAACCATTAAAGTTAATAAAATGGGAAACGGCGGCAGCAAACTCCAGCGCTGCCGCCCGGTCAGCCACAACATCAAAAAGACCAGGAACGCGCCAAGGTACATGCCTGTGCAGCGGGCGCAAAGGGGAAATTGACGGCCGTTTATCGTAAAAGACCGCGCCGTAATCCGATGGCACACGGCATACCCCAACCAATCCGCGCCGTTCAGGGCGTGGTTGTGCGCCAGGTGGGCGGTATCTGTCACACTATAAAAACCCATCACCAGCAAAACCCCGACAACACCCAGCAGGGCAAACAGGCGGCGGCGAGATGGCGGCCAGGCGGGCGGCATGATCTGGGTCATGGTGTCTCCGTGGTTAGGGGGACCTGGGCGGACAGCGAAAAGTACATCACCGTTCCTGCTTCGCCGTCGGATTCAAGCCAGATACGGCCGTTTTGCGCCAGCACCGCCTGCTTACAAAAGGTCAGACCCAGGCCACTACCGCCGACCACCCGGCCCTTCTGCCCCCCAACCTGCCGGTATTTGGCGAATACCTGGCTTTGCCATTTGGCCGGAATACCCGGCCCCTGGTCCGCGATGGCAAACCGGACGGTGTTCTCCGGGCCGCGCACGGCCGTCAGGCGGATGGCTCCATCCACCGGGCTAAATTTGATGGCGTTGGCCAGTAAATTGATCAGAATGCGTTCGGTTAATTCCGGATCGGCGGCAACGGCCGTGACCTCTGCCTCAATATCTGTCTCAATCATCACCCGATTGCGCTGCGCGGTTAACTGCAGTTGGGCAACGGCCGTCGAAAACAAATCGGCCACTTCCACACGCTGCCGCGTCACCGGCATCCGGCCGCTTTCCAGCCGATCTAAATCCAGCAATGAGTTAATCAAAATCAAAATCCTGTTGCCCGAAGATTTAGCCAACAGCACCAATTCCCCGTTTATCGTTTCCGCCGGGTCGCCAACCGATTGCTCAAGCAGTTCCAAAGCCGTCAGCATATTGCCCAATGGCGAACGAATATCATGCACAACAAAAGTCAACAAATCATCCTGACGCTGCCGGCTGGTGCGCAGCGAGGAAAGCGTGATCACCACTACAATAAAAAAGCCCAACCGAACCACCGCATTCCAAAAAGGAACAAGCGGTGGGCGAAGGGATGAATTCGTTAATAAATCGATCGCCAACCACGCCAACGCGCCGATCAATGCCAGCGCCATGCCCGCGCGACGATTCATATACCACGCGCCCAAAGCAATGGGCAACAGAAAAAAAATGGAGGTAGAAATGTCTGGTCCGGTCACCCAGTCAAGAATAATGACTACCAGAATCAATAACGCCGCCAGAACCCCTAAAAAACGCTGCGAACGTGTCTCCAGATAACCCGATAAATTGAAATGACGCAGTTTTTGGCGAGCCACCATCACACTCTCTTTACAGCAAAAAGAATTATTGGGGAATCAGTACCTCGCGTATTATACCTGTTTGCCACCCCTATTGCTTAGCGCAAAATAAGGGGCTTTCCCTTCACGTCCCCTTCACGATGAATTTACGGCAAGCATACGGACGATGGAGCAGCGGTCGCGTATGCTACTAACAGTTCGCGAAAACGAACTGCAAGTCTGCTTATACGGACTAAAGATGCTCGGAATGAGGATTATGCCGATGATGAACCCCCTGGTGGCTGAAAAAACCGATTCGACGGCGCAGTTTTTTAACCACCTGCTGCAACACATGTCTTCAGGCACACTGGTGATTGATCATCAAGGGATGATTACCTCGGCCAACCAAACATCGGCCACGATGCTAGGCATGGCGATGCGTGACCTGGTTGGCTGCCATTTTCACACCTTTTGGCCGGAGCATTTACTGCCGTTGGAACTGCCGGGCGATGTGGAAATTCAGCGGGAGACTGTTTTGCGCCGGAGCGACGGCCGTTCCCTTCCCGTCGCCCTCACCATCACCCCCATCGCCACCGAAACCGGCATTCAAAACCTCATCGCCATCACCAGCCTGCGCGATGTGGAACGATTAAACGAATCCCTCACCCACACCCAACGCCTGGCCGGCATGGGAACCCTCACTGCCAGCATCGCCCACGAGCTAAACAACCCCATCAGCATCATCACCGCAGCCTGCGCCAATCTAAACCTGGACGTTGACGACAACGCCCTGAGCCTGGATCGCTTGCAGCATTACATCGCCATGATCGAACAAAGCGCCTGGCGCTGCGTGCGGATTGTGGAAGTGCTGCGGAATTATTCGCTGGATGGCCTGCCGCAAATCGCCGTCACCGTCTGGAATCGCATCGTCGAAGATTCATTGACGCTGGTAAAACAGCAGTTTCAGGGGCAGTTCAACGTGAAGATCGAGACCGATCTGGCGCCTAACATGAAATCTATCGTCTGCGACCACAACCGGCTAACCCAGGTGGTGATCAATTTGCTCACCAATGCCCGAGACGCCATGCAGCCCAACGGCGGCACAATTCAGGTAAAGACCTGGCCCATCCCGCAAGGCGTGCTGCTGCCAGGGCCGCAAGAACGATTCCCGCCAGAACTGGCGACCACCGATTATTTTGCCCTGTCGGTCCACGACACAGGGCAGGGCATTGAGCCGGAAATTTTAGACCGGATTTTTGAACCCTTTTTTACAACTAAAACGAACGGCTCTGGCACAGGGCTGGGTTTGTTTATTACCCGGCGAATTGTGGAGCAGCACAACGGCCGTATCTGGGCCGAAAACAACCCCACCGGCGGCGCGACCTTTACCGTGCTGCTACCGCGACAATAACTACGCCGCCAACTTCAAAAAGTATTTGTGAAACCGATTATCGCCTGTTAGCTCCGGATGGAAGGAGGTGACGAGCCACTTGCCTTCCTGGGCGGCAACGGCCGTGCCGTCGGCCAGCCTGGCGATAACCTGCGTATCCCCTTTCGCCGCCACCAATCGGGGTGCGCGAATAAACACCGCCGGAAATGGGGCCACTGCGCCATTGTTGATAACCGGCACATCCAGGTCCACTTCAAAACTATCCACCTGCCGACCAAAGGCATTGCGATCCACCAAAATGTCCATGATAGCCAGCAGCGGTTGGCCGTGATTGGAACGGCCGTCGCCAATCTCTTTGGCCATAAAAATCATGCCCGCGCACGTGCCCCACATCGCCTTCCGCGCCGCAAACTCACGCAGCGGCTCCATAAAATGATACATCGTCGCCAGTTTGCCAATTGTCGTGCTTTCGCCGCCAGGAATGATCAGACCATCCAGCCCTTCCAGATCTTCCGGCAGCCGCACTTCTACCGCCTCCACGCCCAGGTCGCGCAGAATCTTGATATGCTCGATGAATGCGCCTTGCAGCGCCAGAACCCCAATCTTCATACCCACTCCAACATAAAGCGAGAGCGATAGGCCGCCCAAACCGCCGCTCGCTCTCGCTTTGACTCTTGTTCTAGCCGATTACCAACCGCGCACGGCCAATTGTTCGCTCTCCGGTAGGCTGCTAACGTTAATGCCCACCATCGGTTCGCCCAAATTTTCGCTCACGCGGGCCAAAATTTCCGGGTTGTTGTAATGCGTGGTCGCTTCCACGATGGCTTTGGCGCGCGGCGCCGGATCGGCGCTCTTGAAAATGCCGGACCCCACAAACACGCCATCGACGCCAATTTGCATCATTAACGCGGCGTCAGCCGGGGTGGCAATGCCGCCAGCGGCAAAATTAACCACCGGCAGGCGTCCTAAATCCTTGGTTTCCTTCACCAACGCATAAGGCGCGCCGATAGTTTTCGCATAGCTCATCAGCTCTTCGTCGGGCATCAACTGCAAGCGGCGAATTTCGCCCAATACGGTGCGCGCATGGCGCACCGCTTCCACCACGTCGCCGGTGCCGGCTTCGCCCTTGGTGCGAATCATGGCCGCGCCCTCGCCGATGCGCCGCAGCGCTTCACCCAAATTACGGCAGCCACAGACAAACGGCACTTTAAAGGGGTGCTTGTAAATGTGGTGTTCCTCGTCGGCCGGGGTCAGCACTTCGCTCTCGTCGATGTAGTCCACGCCGATGGCTTCCAAAATTTGCGCTTCCACAAAGTGGCCGATACGCGCTTTGGCCATCACCGGAATCGTCACCGATTGGATGATCTCTTTGATCAGGCCGGGGTCAGACATACGCGCTACGCCGCCCTGCGCGCGGATATCGGCGGGCACACGCTCCAGGGCCATGACGGCCACAGCGCCTGCCTGTTCGGCGATAATGGCTTGTTCTGGCGTCACCACGTCCATAATCACGCCGCCTTTTAACATTTGCGCCAACCCTGTTTTTACTTTAAAGCTGCCCACACCACCCTGGGTGCTATGTCCATTTTTATTGCTCATGTGTTCCTCCAGAATTTGAACCGTGCAGCGCGCAGAGGCCATTGGGGCAACCTGCGTGCGGACACGGCCGTTTATATCATCTTGTTTTTGATTGTAATGATGGGTGGGGGGTAAAACAAGGGAATTGGACCTAGCGCATGGGAATATATTTGCTTATCTATGGGGCCAATTGGCGGGAACGGCCGTTTCCCAACCGCCGGTCGCCCGTCACCACACTTTGCGCGCCGGAAACGTCTGGCAGAAGAAGGCTTCGCCGGCCGTGTCCACCATGCAAAACTCAACGCTGTCGCTGGTGTAGGGCGCGCTGCCGGTGCGCGTAAACTGCACAATGCGCAGCCCCAGACCCAAACCATTGCCGTTCAGATAGGTGGGCTGCACCTGATCGGTCTCCGGCAGGAGGCGGGCGCGCAGAAAAGCTTCCTCGCCGCGCGTGCCCACATAAGCATGGTAAACCTGGGCAATGAGCGTGCTGCCCGTATCCTGGGCGAAAAAATCGTAAAACTCATTGACCGGAGCCGGGATGGTGGCGGCAACCGGCAAGGCCGGCCCGGCGGCGACGTCTGCCGGGCGAATGACATCGGTATAAATCCAGCCGGATGTACCATCGGCTAAAACGACGTTATACCAGGTGGCGTCGCTGTTGCGGGCCACGGCCGTTACCGGCGTGCCTTGCAGCGGAAAGCCGATGATCTTGTAATTGACGCCCGGTCCGGCGCGCAAAAAGGCCGCTTCGGCGGTGATCTGCATGGGAATTGGCGCGGCGGTTGGCGTAGCCGTGGGCACGGCCGTTGCCGTGGCCGTCGCCGTGGGTGTAACCGATGGCGTCCGGGTAGGTGAAACCGTCGTCGACGGCAGCGAGGTTGGCGTGAAAGATGGCGCCGGCGAAGGGGTCGGGGTTTGAGGAGGCGTGTCTGTTTGCGTGGGCGCTGCCGGTGCTGTTGGCGTGGCGGGCACGGCCGTTAGGGTTGGCTCTTCGGTAGCGGGCACGGCCGTTTCCGTCACTCTGGCAATCTCCGCCGCCCCACGGGTTGGCGTCGGCGAGAGCAACGGCGCAAAGCCGCCGAGCGCATATACTCCACCCAAACCAAGCAGCAAAATAAGGAGCAGAACCGGCAGCAGATAACTGCGTCGTGTTGATGGCCTGGCCGCCGGAATGGGCGGCGGCGGCAGAAGTTTGTCGGGGGAAACGGCCGTAATCACCCAACCATCCTGGGGTTCGTCGGCCACTTTTTGCCAGGGCGCGTGGTCGGTTTGGGCAGCGGCAAACCATTCCTGGAGGGTTAAACGGCCGTCCTGATTCCTGTCAGCGGCCAAACCACGCAGGCCATTGGTCAATGCCTGGGTAAATGAGGCTGGTTCCGGCAGTGGCGCAGATGCCGCCGCTAAAAAGAGCGCCTGACCTGGCCCGCCAAACGCCTGGGCCAAAACCGCAGGCGCATCCGGCGCGGCCGCGCCATCAAACCGGCTGACGCAGCAGTCCAAAACCACCACTTTTTGCGCCGGGCAGTAAGCCAACCGCCGCCGGATAAAATCGGCGTCGATGGTGGTGGCGTCCAGGTAGGTTTCGGTGAAGGTGTCGGCCGCCGCCAGATAGACGGCGCGTTTGTCGAGCAGGCAGTGGCCGGCAAAATAGAGCAAAATCAGGTCATCGGGGGCGAGGGGTTGTTCCAAAAAAGCAGCGATGGCCAGTTGGACATCGACGGCCGTTTTGTCCAGCAAAACATGGACGTTCTCGAAACGGCCGTGCTGCCGGTCACGCAGCGTCTCGGCCAGGGTGGTAACATCGCCGCTGCCGGTGTGGGGAATCGTAAGCCGGTCATCCTGGTAACTGCTGTGGCCGATCAGGAGCGCCAATCGTTTGGACATAGATATAGTTTACTGGACTTTTGGTTTGTCGTTAAAAGTAAGCGGTTTCTGTTGCTGATTCATCAGCCAGGCCAGGAGCAGGGGCAGAAAGGCCAATCCTGCCACACCCCAACGCTGGGGCGCGCGATCCATCGTTTCGACGGTAAATTCAAATGCCTTGGCCGCTGTGCCCACCGTTTTCTGGCGCGGCGGTTCGTAATAGCCGCAAAACGTACAGGTCAGGCCGCTGTTCTCCACGCTGTAAGCCGTCGCGCCATCGCACTGCGGGCAGTGAAAATCGACCATTTCTTGATGGGTTTCGGCCGGTGGGCGAGGCATGTACACGTCGATGCCCGGCACGGTGGATGTCGTACGTATGAAATCGGGAGGCGGAAAGTTTGTCATAGGCGCTCGCTTGCTAGTTTATTCTACCAAAAAACGGTACAAATCTCTCACTATGTTGGTATCGTCTAACGTTCCGGTCGGGTTTGCGCCTGTGACCGTCGCTGAATATCTGGCGGCGCGGTTTACCTATTTGCCGCTGCGGGAGTGGGAAGGGTTGGTGACAGACGGCCGTATCACTCACAATCACTCGCCCGCCACATTAACCACTCATGTTTCGCCCGGCGATGTGGTCGCCTGCGACCTGCCCGATTTCGCGCCGCCCGCCGTCAATCTGAATTACACCATCATCTACCAGGATGATTGGCTGCTGGGCGTGAACAAGCCGCCCGGCCTGCGCGTTCACAGCCAGGGCCGATTTGTAACCGCCAACCTCATCTACCACCTGCGCCATCAGCGCCAACCCCCTTACCCCGAAGCCCATCTGGTTAACCGGCTGGATGCCGACACATCCGGCGTGGTCGTGTTGGCGCGGGACAAGGCGACATTGGCGGCGCTGGCGCGCCAGTTTGAACTGGGCGAAGTGACCAAAACGTATCTGGCAGTGGTCACGGGCGTGCCATCAACGCAAGCTGGGGTGATTGATTTGCCGATTGGCAAGGTGGCCGGGGAGGTGATGCGGCATGGGGTGGTGGATGGTGGGAAAACGGCCGTTACCCACTACCACGTTCAGCAAACATTTGGCGACGCGTACGCTTTGTTGACATTGCGGCCGGAACACGGCCGTACGCACCAACTGCGCGTTCACTGCGCGGCTCTCGGCCACCCCATCGTGGGCGACGCGCTGTACAGCATGGATGATGCGGCTTATTTAGCCTGGCGGCGCGAAGGCCGCCATGCCGGGCAAATGAGTTTAATGGCCCGGCAGGCGTTACACTGCGCGCAAACTGAATTTTTGCATCCGGCGAGCGGCACGGCCGTGCGGCTAAAGGCCCCTTTGCCGGCAGATATGGAAACGCTGCTTGCCAATTTGAACAAATAGCTGATGATAAGCGACCAAAACCCTATTGGTCTTTAAGAAAACAATCAGGTAATGAACTGGTCATTCTGAGCGGAGTCTTCGGAGCGAAGAATCCCTATCACTCGGTCATTTCAAGCAAATGGGATGCTTCGGAGGATGCTTCGGCGGCCTCAGCACAGGCTCTCAG
>JAKQCM010000408.1 GCA_029559155.1 Chloroflexota bacterium | reverse complement strand
TTGGGCGACGCCGGCTAACAGCACGTTTACGGCCGTTCAAGAAATCCCCGTCGCTGATTACAACTACACCACCTGCGGTTTCTTTGCCGGCGACTGTATCCCGCAGCCAGGCACAACCCAAAAATTGGATGCCGTCGACCCCTGGCCCATGTGGCGCTTTGCCTACCGCAACCTGACCGCATATGAAGCCCTGGTCGGCAACTTCACTGTCGATACCAATGGCGCAGACCATGCCGGTATCCGTTGGTTCGAGCTGCAAAAATCAGGCGCAACCTGGGCCTTGAACCAGGAAGGCACACATTCCCCAGACACCGACCACCGGTGGATGGGCAGCATCGCCATGGATGGTTCTGGCAATATCGCCCTGGGTTACAGCGTTTCCAGTCTCACCACCTACCCATCACTGCGGTATGCCTCGCGCCTGCGCAGCGATCCACTGGGCACGCTGCAAGCTGAAGCCACGCTGTATGCCGGCGGCGGCTCCCAGACCGGCCCCTACGATCGCTGGGGCGATTACAGCTCAATGAGCGTAGACCCCGCCGACGAATGTACATTCTGGTATACCGGCGAGTACCACGACATCAGCGACCAAAGCTTCAATTGGAACACGCGCATTGGCACCTTCCGCCTGCCGGAATGCACCGGTTACTTGGGCGCGTCCGGGACATTAAATGGCACGATTACCGACAGCAGCACCACCAATCCTTTGAGCGGCGTCAGTATTTATGCCACCAATGGCCTGACCCAAACAGGCAGCACCGTTTCTCAGGGCAACGGCTCCTACAGTGTCAATTTGTTGGTTGGCGATTATGATGTCACGGCCTCCGCTTTTGGGTATTTGTCCACCACCGTAAGCGCGGTGAGCATTTACTCTGGCACAACCACGACGGTCGACATCGCCCTGGACCCGGCTCCGAGCTACACAGTATCCGGCACAGTGACGGACGTGAACACGGGCTGGCCGCTTTATGCGGGCATCACCATCGCCGGATATCCTGGCGGCACGATCTGGACAGATCCGGTAACGGGCGCTTACAGTGTTGTCTTACCCGGCGGGACGCCCTATGATTTCACTGTCACGTCGTTTATTGATGGTTATGTAGCTGAAACGCGGACAGTGGCGGCTTTTGCAACCAATGTTACAGAAGATTTTGCTCTGAACATTGATGCTTTTGCTTGTTCAGCGCCAGGCTATTCTATCAGCGCGATCGATGTGTTCACCAATTCGTTTGAAGCGGTTACCACCTTCCCTGGCGACGGTTGGGATCAGGTAGTTACCAGCGGCACCGCCGGTGACTGGGCTACCAGCACAGCGACAGTACACCCTGCCAGTCAGCTCCCGCACAGCGGCTCGCGTCTGGCGTACTTTAATTCATGGACGGCATCGAGCGGCAACAGCACACGATTGTTCCGTACGGTTGACCTGAATCTCAGCGCCGCCGCGTCACCCAGCGTTTCGTTGTGGATGTATCATGACACTGGCTATTCCTCCAATGATCGGGTTCAGGTGCAGGTGTCTACCGATGCCGGGGCAACCTGGACGGATGTAGGCACGGCCGTTCCACGTTATGATGGCTCTGTTGGTTGGAAGAAACACAGCGTAGACCTCAGCGCTTATGCTGGCGCTGCGGCCGTCCGTCTTGGCTTCAATGCCATCAGCGCCTTTGGCAACGACATCCATATTGATGACGTCAGCGTAGCTGATGTAGGCTGTGTTGCCCCGGCCGGCGCGCTGGTTGTGGGGAATGTCTACGACAACAATACCAATGGACCTTTGATTGGGGCAGTGGTTAGCAATGATGTTGCTGAAAGCACAGTCACGGTAGCGACGCCACAGGACACGGCCGTTGACGATGCCTTCTACGCCCTTTACTCTCCCTCTGGTTCGCACGTTTTCACCGCCACCATGACCGGCAACTACAGCCCGGCCAACACCACGTTGGCTGTGGTAAACAGCGTCAACCAGAGCCACGACTTCTACCTCGACGCAGGCTGGTTAGCCGCGACGCCCAGCGGTGTCAGCGTCAGTGTGGAGCTGGGCAACACCACGGCCAGCCAGTTTACCCTGGACAACCTGGGCGGCGTAGCGGCTTCCTATACCCTGAAGGAACGTAACATTGGCGCGTCGGCAGACTTTTTGCTGGTAGCTTATGATGGTTTGTCGGCCGATGCGTTGCAGACGGCCGTTACCGAACTTGGCTACACCGTTGACCGCGTCACCGACGCCGCCTTCCAGAGCCTGACCGTCGATGATTTGCTGACATACCAGATCGTCATGTACGCCGGGTCAACATCGGCTGCCAGCCGCACGTTGATGATGGCCTACATGGATGCCGGCGGGTCGTTGTACATTACCGATAATGACCTGGGTTACTTCCAAAAAACCACCGTCTTCTACCAGACCTACCTCCAGGCGACCTATGTGGCCGATGATGGCGGCGCTCTGCTGACCGGTGAAGACATCATGACCGGGCTGAATCTGGACATCACCGCAGATCCCTTCCCCGATTCCTTCACCGTGAATGCCGAGGGCTATCGTATCTTTGCCTTCCCGGCCAACGCCGGCGGCGTCCGTGTGGATCGGATGGGTTACAAAGCCATCTACACCTCGTTCGATTACCGCTACATTGCCTCCCACGCGAACGCTCTGGAATTGGCGCAGCGCATCATCAATTACCTGGCTCCGGCCGACGTAGTGCCCTGGTTATCGGCCGCGCCGATCACCGGAACCATTGCGCCTGCGGGTAATCAGGTGGTTTCTGTTGGGTTCGATGCCAATAACCCATCGGTTCCCCAGCCCGGCGTTTATGCAGCCGAGTTCCTGGTGAAGAACAATACGCCATATGGAAGCTGGACTGTGCCGGTCACCATGACCGTAACGCCGCCAGCCACCTTTGGCTTCCTGGAAGGCACGGTTACGGGCCTCGGTTATTGTGATGCGAGCCCGGCGCCGGCCGTTGGCGCGGCAGTAGACATCCAAGCTTCCAGCGGCATGACCTGGACCCTGACCGCAGATGCCAACGGCTATTACAGCTTGTATCTGGATCAGTCCAACAGCCCGATCACGGTTACTGTGGCTGCCGCCGGGCACGAAGGTGGTTTGGCCACTGGCGTAGCGATTACCGGGCAATACACCACCACGCAAAACTTTGACCTGCGCCTCTTGCAGCCATGCGTCACCGTAGATCCAACAGCCTTTAATGTAGAAATTGGGGCTAACGAAACGACCACCCGCTCTTTGATGATTGACAATGGCGGCGCGTTAGGGACGGATTGGGAAGTGGCGGAAGTGCCGGTTGCCATGCTTGCGGGCACGCCAGTGATGGTGAATGTGGATAGCAGCGCTGCGAAACGGCCGTTAACCAACGCCGCTCAATTCGTTGCCTATGCCACACCAGCCAATGCCGCTCGCGCTCCCCAAGACCTGATCAACGACGGCAGCTTTGAAGCCGATCCCACCATAGGCCCCTGGACGGAAATCGACTCCACCGGCTGCATTCCCTGGATCGGAAATTGGACTTCGATTGTGGGCGTGACAGCCTACAATGGTTCCCAATACTTCTGGGCTGGCGGCTTCTGTGGCGCGCCAAACAACAACAGCGCTTCCCAGACCATCACCATTCCGGCCAGCCATACCCGACTCTCCTTCTGGTATTATGCCCAACGCTCCGATCCTGATGATCCGACTGACAATGGCACAGCCTCTGTCAAGGTCAACGGCACGGACGTTTGGACGCTGGAAATGAGCCAGGCCAACAATACGACCGGCTGGGTCAACCAAATTGTGGATGTCAGCGCTTACTCCGGCCAATCTGTCGATCTGACCTTTGCCGCCGTGCAAGGGGCCACCGGCGTAGGCAACGTCTTCTTCGATCAGGTTGAAACCCTCTTGCCATCTAGTTCCGACGTACCCTGGCTGTCTGAAGACCCGATCACGGGTACTTTGGGCGCAGACACGTCGCAGCTTGTGACGGTATCGTTCGACTCCACCGGGTTGGGCGCCGGCCAATATATGGCTGTCCTTGACCTGGCCTCAGCCGATCCGATGCACGCCTCCATCCAGATTCCGGTAACGATGACCGTTGTCGTGCCCGAAATTTCGTTGGCTGTGACCGTCAGCACCAGTAATTCTTGCGGCGCGTCTGATACGCTGGAAGTTGTCCCCGGTACGGTAGTGTACTACTGCTATACCGTGACCAACACCGGCAATATGATGCTGCCCACGCACACCATTACCGACTCGGTGATGGGTCATATCGATACCTTTAACTTCGACCTGGCTCCGGGCGCGTCTGAATCGGTTATCTATCCTCAGACCATTACCGCAGACACCGCCTCCACGATCACGTGGATGGCTGAAAACTCGGCGATGGGTGGACAGGCAATGGCAACCGATACAGCCACTGTCACGGTGACCCGCGTCTATCTGCCAATTATTATGAAGCCGTAACGGCCGTTCTTCGCCGTGATAAGCTGTCCACCCGGGCAGCTTATCCGGTGAACCAATAAAAAAGCCCCGCCACCGGTCAAAAACGTGGCGGGGTTTTTTTGTTCCCTGCAAAATTTGTGAACGTCGCCCGACAGTGGCACAATTCAACCTCATGATCGATATTCGCCCCATCACAACACTGGCTGATATGCGCGCCGCTGAAGCGTTGCAAACCGAAACCTGGAACATGCCGCCCGACGAACTCATGTCGGCGCATTCGCTGCACGCCCTGGCCCACAACGGCGCGGCGCTCATTGGCGCTTATGACGGCGACCGACTGGTGGGCATGGTCTTGGGTGTGTTGGCCACGCGTGCCAATCCCCAACGCCCGGAGCAACCGGCCGTGGAACGGCTAAAAATGTATTCGGTGATGGCCGGGGTGCTGCCCGCTTACCAGGGCCAGGGCATTGGCCGACAGCTCAAACTGGCGCAGCGCGACTTTGCCCTGCGGATTGGCGTGCCGCTGATTACCTGGACATTTGACCCGCTGGAAAGCCGCAACGGCCGTCTCAACATCGCCAACCTCGGAGCTACCTGCCGCACCTACCTGCGCCATTTTCACGGCGACATGGGCGGTATCAACGCCGGCCTGCCCACAGACCGCTTCGACGTAGATTGGTGGCTTGGCAGCGAGCGGGTGCAAAGGAGAATAAAAGGCGAGGGACGGCCGTTACCCCTGGCCAGTCTGCTGCAGCGCGGCGCGAACATCTGCAATCCGGCCGTCTTTGATGACCGTGGTCTGCCAATCCCGGCGCAAATGCCTTCAGAAATCCTGCGGCCCGATTTCCCATTTTGCCTGATCGAGATTCCGGCCAATTTCCAGGCCGTTAAAATGGCCGATTTTGAACTGGCCCGCGCCTGGCGGTTTAGCACGCGTCAGATGTTTGAAAGTTTATTCGCTGCCGGATTTGTGGTAACTGAATTCCTGCACAAAAAAATGGAAGACGGCCGTTCCCGCAGCTACTACCTCCTGCAAACGATGAGCGACGGCTCATCGACAATCTGATTGCCCGACGAAGGAGCATCTATGAAAATTGAAAAGATTGACCTTTACCAGATTCGTATGCCGCTGGTCAGCCCATTTGGCACCAGCTTTGGCATGACCACCGACCGCGACGCCATCATCGTCAAAATCGCCGCCGACGGGCTGACCGGTTGGGGCGAATGCGTGGCCTCCTGGGAGCCGGGCTACAGCTACGAAACCACCCAGACCGCCTGGCACATCCTGCGCGATTTTCTTGTGCCGGAAGTGTTGGGTAAGGATTTACAAGAACCCGCCGATGTGCAGCATTGGATGCGCGGCGTGCGCGGCCATCCGCTGGCCAAGGCGGCCATCGATCAGGCCGCCTGGGACCTGACGGCGCAGCGCGACGGCCTGTCGGTGGCCCAAAAGCTGGCCCAACCCTACCCGGAAGGCCCCAAGGAGCGGGTGAAGGTAGGCATCAGCATCGGCACGCAGCCGTCCGTGGCGGCAACGCTGGACGTGATTGCCGAAAACCTGGCGAAGGGATACGGCCGTATCAAGCTCAAAATCAAACCCGGCCATGACATCGAACTGGCCCGCGCCGCCCGCGCTGCCTTCCCCGATACGCTGATTATGCTAGACGCTAATTCCGCCTATCGTCTGGAAGATGCGCCCCTCTTCCAGGCAATGGACGACCTGAACCTGCTCATGATCGAGCAGCCGCTGGGCCACGACGACATCTATGATCACAGCCAACTGCGCCCGCTCATCCAATCGCCGTTGTGCCTGGATGAGTCCATCACCTCCGCCGACCATGCGCGGTACGCCATCGCCTTGCAGGCATGCGACATTATCAACGTGAAACCGTCGCGGGTGTCTGGTTGGACAGAGGCGCGCCAGATTCACGATCTGGCGCGAGCGGCGGGTCTGGGCCTGTGGGTGGGCGGCATGTTGGAGACGGGCATTGGCCGGGCGGCGCAGCTGGCGCTGGCCGCGCTGCCCGGTTTTACGCTGCCCAGCGATATTTCGGCTACCGAGCGATATTATCACCAGGACATTGCCACGCGCTTCACCCTCAACGCTGCCGACAGCACCATCACAGTGCCGACCGGGCCGGGGTTAGGCATAGAAGTGGATGAGGGGGCGTTAACGGCCGTTACCCTCCACCATCAAACCATCCGATAATCACCAATCTATACAAACCCTTAAAAAGGAAACCACATGTTTCAAGATAAAAAAATTGCTTTTATCGGCAGCGGAACCATGGCCGAAGCCATGATTCGCGGCCTGTTGGACCAAAAAATTGTCACCGCCGACCACATCATCGCCGCCGACCCCTGGGAAGCGCGGCTGAAATATCTCCACGAGCGTCATGGCGTGAATACGACCGGCGACAACGCCTACGCGGCCGAGGAAGGGCAGGTCATCGTCTTTTCCATCAAACCGCAAAATCTGGACGAGGTGATGCCGACCATTCGCGGCCACTTGCGGCGGCAAGATTTGGTGCTTTCCATCATTGCCGGCGTGCCCATCCGCAAATTGGCGAATGGCGTGGCCCACGCCTCTGTGGTGCGCGCCATGCCCAACACCCCGGCGCAAATCGGCCAGGGCATTACGGTATGGACCTCCACGCCGGAAGTGAGCGACCTGCACAAGCAGCAGGCGCAGGCCATCCTCGGCTCCTTCGGCCAGGAAATTTTTGTCGATGATGAGCGGTATCTGGACATGGCTACCGCGCTTAGCGGCTCCGGCCCGGGGTACGTTTTCATGATGATGGAGGCGATGATTGACGCCGGGGTCCACATGGGCTTTTCGCGCCGCATCGCCACCGATTTGGTCACGCAGACGATGCTGGGGTCGGTGGAATTTGCCCGCCGCTCGAATAAACACGTCGCCGAGCTGCGTAATCAGGTCACATCCCCTGGCGGCACGACGGCCGAGGCGCTGTACCACATGGAAAAAGGCGGCCTGCGCACGGTTATCTCGCGCGGTATTTGGGCCGCTTATGAGCGGTCTATTGCTTTGGGCCGCGGCGAAGAGTCCAAAGGGCCGCAGTAAGAAGTGCGGAGTGCGGAGTGGGGAGTGCGGAACCTCTTTCCCCACTCCGCGTTCCGCACTCCCCACTCAAATATTCCCATGGTAATTATTCAGGATGGCGCACGTTGGCTGATGTTTCGGGAGCCGGTGCGGGTAATTTCGACGACGAAACCGGGCGAGGTGGCGGCGGCGCTGGCGGCGGTGGAAACGGCCGTTTCCACCCACAATCTTCACGCCGCTGGTTTCCTCACCTACGAAGCCGCCGCCGCTTATGGGCTAGCCGTTCACGCACCCCATCCCGACGACCCGCCGCTGGTGTGGTTTGGCCTGTACGCCGCGCCCGAAGTGGCGGCAACACTCGACGATTTTCCCCTTACCGACTATGAACTGGGCAACTGGCAGGCCGGGCTGAATGAAAGCGAGCATGAAACGGCCGTAACCCAAATCAAAAACCACATCGCCGCCGGCTATACCTACCAGGTGAATCTGACATTTCCCTTGCGCGCCTCATTTCGCGGCGAGCCGTGGGGGCTTTTTCGCACCCTGACGGCCGCGCAGCGGGCGCATTATGCTGCCTATGTGGACACCGGGCGGCATGTTGTCTGCTCGGCGTCGCCGGAATTGTTTTTTCGCCTGGAAGATGGTGTGCTGACATCGAAGCCGATGAAGGGAACGGCCGTGCGCGGGCGCACCCTGGCCGAAGACAGAGCTAACGCAGACTGGCTGCGCCAATCAGAGAAAAACCGGGCGGAAAATGTGATGATTGTAGACATGATCCGCAACGATATGGGGCGCGTGGCGGCTCTGGGGAGTGTGGCCGTGCCGGACCTGTTTGCCGTGGAGCGCTATCCGACCTTGCTGCAAATGACCTCTACCGTGACAGCGCGCACCGATGCAGCGCTGAGCGACATTTTTCAGGCCATGTACCCCTGCGCTTCCATCACCGGCGCGCCCAAGGTACGCACGATGCGCATCATTCGAGAGTTGGAGCCGGAGCCGCGCGGGGTGTACACCGGGGCGGTGGGACGGATCGCGCCGGAACCTGACACGGCGTCACGATTGCGCGCCCAATTTAATGTGGCTATTCGCACGGTGGTGGTGGATAGGCAGCGGGAAACGGCCGTATACAACGTAGGCAGCGGCGTGGTTTGGGATTCAGACGCGGCGGCGGAGTATGCGGAATGTTTGTTGAAAGCAAAAGTGCTGCTGGCGCGGCGGCCAGATTTTGACCTCCTGGAATCGCTGCTGTGGCGGCCAGAAAGCGGTTATTATTTGCTCGATCGGCATGTGGCCCGGTTGATGGACAGTGCGGCTTATTTTGATGTGGCGCTGGTGGAAACGGCCGTGCGCGCAGCGCTGGCGCAGCACGCTGCCGGGTTGGCGGAACCGTGTAAAGTGCGGTTAATGGTGGGGCAGAACGGCCGTATCCAGACCGAATCTATGCCGTTAGGCCAACTACCTGAACCGGCCAGGGTCGGATTGGCGCTTGAGCCGGTGCGGTCTGATGACCTGTTTTTATGCCACAAAACCACGCAGCGACGGGTATATGAGGCGGCTAGGGCCTCGCGGCCGGATTGTGACGAGGTGATTTTGTGGAATGAGCGCGGTGAGCTGACCGAAGCCGTTAGCGCCAATGTGGTGCTGGCAGTAGACGGCGGCTTGTGGACGCCGCCGGTAAGCTGTGGCTTGCTGGCGGGGACCATGCGCGAGGAGATGTTGGCGCACGGCCGTATCCGCGAAAAAATTTTAACCAAGGAGGATTTGCGGCAGGCGGCGCAAATTTATCTCCTCAACTCTGTGCGCGGCTGGCGGCGCGGAGAAATTCTTTAATACAGTAGATGTGCTATCGGTCCATACTGGTCTCACACACAGACAGCTTTGTTACAACCAGCGGCGCAATCGTTCTGCTTGGCTGGTTTTTTGGGCTTCGCCCGGTATCTTGTTGCCCTGTCTGACGGCGGGGGATTGCGTCCCAAGAACAAACAGGTCATTACCAGGCCAAGACCCGTTTTCGGATTACTCGTTCTGGGGAAATATCTGCTCTATTTCGCGCATTAGCGTATGATATAGTTGATTGGTCGTCATTTTCACCATCCTTTTGGGGGGTTAAAGAATGGTGAACGACCGACCGCTTTTTTCAAAACTTTAGGTTAGCTAGTTTTATTCAAAAGAGGAGAAAAATATGAACCGCCTGGCACGAATTGGTCTCATCCTTGTTGGCATAATCCTGGTATTGCTGCTGCTGATCTCAGCCGGCGGCGTGGCAACCGTTAGACGGCCGTTCCCCGACACCAACGGCATCGTCACCCTGTCCGGACTCAAAGAAGAAGTGCAAATCTTCCGCGACGAATTCGGCGTCCCCCACATCTACGCTAACAATCTGGACGATTTATACTTCGCCGAAGGGTACGTCCACGCCCAAGACCGCTTCTGGCAGATGGAATTCTGGCGGCACACCGGCCAGGGTCGCCTCTCCGAGATTGTCGGCTCGGCCACCGTCGACAGCGACAAGTTTATTCGCACCATGGGCTGGAACCGCATGGCCGAAACCACCACCAACTACTACAAAGAGCAGGCTCCGGAATTCTATGCCATCATGGAATCCTACAGCGCCGGCGTCAACGCCTTCCTGGCCGAAAACCCCAATCCCGCCAACCTCTCCATCAACATCCCCATCTTGCAATTAAGCCAGGGGGAATGGGACATCGAACCCTGGACGCCTGTCAACACCGTCTCCTGGGGCGTTGTCATGTCCGATGTCCTCAGCCGCGACATCTTCCGCGAACTAGATTACGCCAATCTGGTGGCCCAACTGGGCGAAGAAACCACCTTTACCCTCTCGCCGCCCTATCCCTACGCCACCCGCCCCGTCATCACCGCCGCCGCCGAACGCACCAACGAACAACCGCCCACCGCCACGGCCGCAGATTGGCTAACGGCCGTTAACTGGCAAAGCGTCAACACCCAACTCATCGGCGCGCCCCCCGATGAATACACCTTCGGCAGCGGTCCGGCCGTCGGCAGCAACAACTGGGTCGTCAGCGGCGACCATACCGCCACCGGCATGCCCCTGCTGGCCAACGACCCCCACCTGGAAATCCAAATGCCCGCCATCTGGTACGAAGTCGGCCTGCACGCGCCCGGCATGGATGTCACCGGCTTCTCCTTCGCCGGCGTTCCTGGCGTCATCATCGGCCACAACGAACATATCGCCTGGGGCGTCACCAACACCGGCGCCGATGTGCAAGACCTTTTCATCGAAAAAATCAACCCCGCCAACCCCAACCAGTACGAATACATGGGCGAATGGCAAGACATGCAAATTATCAACGAGGTCATCAAAGTCAACGGCGGCGAAGACATCAGCCTGCCGGTGCGCGTCACTCGCCACGGCCCCATCATCAGCGATGTGCTGGACGATCAGAAAGACGCCCTGGCCGTGCAGTGGACAGCCGCCGAACCGTCGCGCGTTTTGCAGTCTGTGGTCCTCATCAACCAGTCCCAAAACTACGAACAGTTCCGCGAAGCCCTGCGTTATTGGGACGTGCCCTCGCAAAACTTCGTCTATGCCGACACCGACGGCAACATCGCCTACCAGATGCCCGGCCTGACCCCCATTCGCAAGAACGGCAACGGCAGTTTGCCCGTCCCCGGCTGGACGGACGAATACGAATGGCAGGGGTGGATTCCCTACGAGCAGCTTCCGGCCGTGCTGAACCCCGAAAAAGGGTACATCGTCACCGCCAACCACGCCATCGTCGACGAAACCTACCCCTACCTCATCACCCGCGATTGGGCCGATGGCGACCGGGGGCAGCGCATTGTCGATATGGTGGAAGCGACGCTGGCCAGCGGCCAAAAATTCACCGCCGACGACTTCGCGCGGATGCAATTCGACAGCGAATCGCTCATGGCCGCCTCCTACCAGCCTTATTTCGCCAACATCCAGACCAATGACGCGCGGGAGCAAACGGCCGTGTCCCTCATCACCGCCTGGGACCGCCAGGAACGCCGCGACAGCGTGGCCACCTCCCTCTTTGAAATCTTCTACCTCAATCTTACCCACGACACCCTGGCCGACGACGTCGGCGCGGACAACGTGGGCACAATCCGCAACAATATCTTCTTCAACCAGCTTGCCAGCCAGCCAGACTCGCCCTGGTGGGACAACCAGACCACGCCGGAAGTTGAAACCCGCGACGACATCATGGCCCAGGCCCTCACCGAAGCCCTGGCCTGGTTCGATGCCAACGTTGGCGGCAACATGGAAGATTGGACCTGGGGCAGCCTGCACACGGCCACCTTTGTCAGCAATCCGCTGGGGCAAAGCGGCATCGGAGCCATCGAATCCCTGGTCAATCGCGGCCCCTTCCCCGCCGACGGCGGCAACAGCATTGTCAACGCCGTTTCCTGGGACGTAGAACACCCGGCGGAGGTGTATTGGCACCCTTCCATGCGCATGATCGTCGATATGAGCAATCTGGACGCCAGCCAAACCGTGCTGCCCACCGGCCAAAGCGGCCATCCCTACAACCCCCACTACGACGACCAGATGCCGCTGTGGTTAAACGGCCAATATCACACCATGCTGTGGAGCAGAACGGCCGTAGAAGCCGCCACCCAGGACAAACTCATCCTCCAACCGGCCCGGTAACACAAAAAAAGGGGAGATGGCCGGCTGCCATCTCCCCAGGTAATTGGGTTATTAGAGATTAGAGATTAGAGACTGGAGACTAGAAACTGGTTAGTTTTCCAATCTCCAATCTCTAATCTCCACTCTCCGTCTTCTACTCTTCGCTCAGAATGTTATCCTCATCGTCGATGAAGTTTTCCGGCTCTTTTTCCACCAACTCCGCCTGATCGGGGTTGAGAATGATAACATCCTCAAGGTTGCCTTCAATCTCACCCTTCGTCACCGCAGAGGAAGCCACCACTTCCCCTTCTACCACGCTCTCATACCCATCAGCTACCCGAATCTCGTGCAAATGGCGGGCCACAACGGCCGGAGGAGCCAGTTCAATAAACACCTTCGCGCCCACAATCAACGCGGTAATGTCATCCAACTGCCCAATAATCGGCGCAAAATCGGTCACAAAATCAAACGGGAATATCAGATACAAAAACCCTAAAAAGGGCACAATTTTCAAATAAAACGGTACTTCCGGATCGCGCAGCAGGCGCATCACCAAACGAAGCTGCTGCCACACCTCGCGCCAAAAGCCCGGATCTTTCTGTTGCGTTATCAGAGCTGATTCCATGTCTTGTTCTTCCTTTTTACCTTGACTCATCTTGTTCATCACTCCTATTTACGCAAAAATTTTTTTAGAGTTGCACCATCATCATTGCTGGCTAATTACATAATCGGCCAACTGCGGCAAAATGTCGTGTAAATTATAGGCTTCCCATTGGCCAATCGCTCCGGCCGTGAACACCGTGAAGCCAATCACGTACCCATCCAGCCGCACGCCATTGTCATACCAGTTTAACTGTTTGATAAAGGCTTCTTCGCCGGTCGCCGCCCACCCTTGCTGGACCCAATATGCCTTAAAGTCGGCCCAGCCCAGGCCATCCGGACCCGGCCGGCCGCCAATGATGCCATCAATGCCGGCCTCGGAGATAACCAGCGGAATGACCAGATTGGCCGGCTCCAAAATCTCGCGGTAATACCAGCGATAGCGGAATGTCAGCGATCCCCGGTCGGGATAAGCCGGATAACCGGGCAGCGGATCGCCGTAGAGATAGGTCATGTCTGGCGCGCCATATTCGTGCAAGGAGAGGATGCCGCCGTATTCAACGGCCGTCTCAATCGCCGGTACAAACAATTCAAACTCGTCCAACTCCGGCACGCCTGTGGCAAATCCGCCCACGGCCGCTTTTAACCCATAAGACGCCAACAGCCGCACACGCTCCTGCTCAAACCGGGCGTACCAGGCCATGTTTTCCATATTTGGGTCCGGCTCATTCCAGCCTTCCCAATAATCCACATATGGATTCGCCAGATATTGATCTAATTGGTAAGCCACAAAATCGCGCGCCGTTTCTTCCGGCACACCCGCATACGTCTGGTCGCGGGCGCTAAGGCGGCCAATGGTGATGGTGCGCGGCGAGACAGCCTTCACTTCTTCCAAAAAGCCCAGGTCATCGACCCCTTTCATGACCGCTGGCTGGCTGCGGCGCACAAACTCCATGATCGCCGGATCGTTGTTGCGCACAACATGGATGCCCAGTTTGCTGGGGCCTAATTCGTTGCTGGGCGGCAAATTGGGGATGACGCTGATATAGCGGGTAGACGTGGCGGTGACGTCTGGCGTTACGGAAGGTGTGGGGGTGCGGGTGGGACGCGGCGTGCCGGTAGGATACGTGGGCACGATGGAGGGCGTGGCAGTGGGTCCGAGGGTGGCCATCTGGTTGAAATTGGCGCTGGGGTCAACGGCCGTATCCGGCGGCGGCGTAAAGGTGGCCGGCAAATTCGCAGCGGCGCTTTCTGCGGCCGTCGGCACACCGGCGGCAGCGGCCAGGGTAGGCACGGCGATTGGAGAAACGGCCGTTCCCGCCCCGCAACCGGCCAAAACCAGCGCCCAGATCAGGCCAACGCCAATCCGCCAACAGCCATTTGCAAACAATCGCCCACGCATCACCCGATCATACCACTCGCCCAACAATCCGCCCAAAGCCAGCCCGCGCAGACGGCCGTAGTCTTGCGCCCTAACCAGCGAGTGCTAAAATCAGCCACATGACAATAATTCTGGCAATCGAACTCCTGGTGGTAATTGTTTTCCTGATAATGTTCCTGCGTCGCCCCAGCCTCAATGGAGGCGTGGGCCTGTTGTGCGTTACTTCCGCCGTCCTGTTGGATACATTTCTCAACACCTTCAGCCGCAGCCAAATGCTGGATGAATTAGGTTTCTTTTTCTACGTCATCGCCGGGGTAATTGTTGGCGGCATGGCCGTCTGGACCTGGGGTGTGTTAAAACCGGTGCGCGAGACCACGGCCGTTGCCCCCACGGCCGTTCCATCCCCCCCACAACCCGCCATGCCAGTCGGCACGACGACGGCCGTCATTTCCCCACCGCCGCCCCTGAACATCACCTTCGACGACGGCACCGCCTTCGACCGCCAAATGCTCTACAATGAAATCCGCACCCGCTTCGGCCACGAAGACGTCCTCGACCTCATGTTCGACCTGGGCATCAACGAAAACGACGTCGCTACCCTCGACCAAAACGTTAACCAACTCATCGTCAATATCATGGACACCGCCCAACAAAACGGGCAAGCCAGCGCCCTGACCCTGGCTGTAGAGCGCATCCTCACTCCCATTTCGCCCCATTTGCTCCCCCGGCTAGAAAAAATCACCGTCGCCTCCCCGCCCACCATCCTGCGTTATTACCTTCTGGCTAATTATTCGCTCACCGACCTGCGCGAAATGGCCGCCCAACTGGGCATCGACTGGGAGCAGATCGGCGGCGACAACAAAAAGGCAAAAGTCCGCAATTTCCTGCTGTATCTCTATCGACGCAACCGCATCGACGAATTGATCGACCGTATGCATGCGTCAACAGAAAGTGAAGAAGAAGAATGACCACCTTAACCCGCACGGCCGTTCGCTGGTCACAAACCGGTAAACACGCCGCCTTCCTGCTGATAGTTAGTCTCTTACTCGTGCCCTCAGTTCTGGCCCAAAACGAATCCGCCCTGCAACTCAGCCTGCGCCGCGACTTTGGCACCGGCATCGGCAGCAGCATCCAGGGCAAATTTTCCTTACGCGCCGAAGGCCCGGCCGACCTGACCCGCGTCGTATTTTTAATTGATGGCGAAACGATGGCCGAAGTCACCACGCCGCCTTTTCGTTATCAGTTTCATACCGACGCTTATTCGCCCGGCGTCCATACGTTTAGCGCTGTGGGGTACACGGCCGTGGGCCAGGAACTCACCTCCAATACCATCACCCGCAACATCCTCACCGGCCAGGAAAGCAACCGCATTACCCTGTGGATCATCATTCCCATCCTGGCGCTGGTCATTGGCGGTCAGTTGTTGTTCTACTTCATCGCCCGGCGCGGCAAAACAAAAAACGGCCACGATTTAGCCATTGATGGCATATTTGGCGGCACAATTTGCCCGAAGTGCAAACGGCCGTTTGCCCGCCATTGGTGGGGTCTCAACATCGGTGTGGGTAAATACGACCGCTGCCCCCACTGCCACAAATGGAGCATCGTCAGAAGCGTCCACCCCGACATCCTCGCCGCCTCCGCCGAAGCCATGAAACAAGCCGACGCCCAAAATGGCCTGCCACCAGCCCTCGATGAAGAAGAAGTGCAGCGTCGCCGGCTCGACGATTCCCGGTTTGATAATTAACCTCGCCCGACTTGCCGGTTAGGCCGATTTACAAACCAACTACCCAGGCATATAGCTCCTGCGTCCTAGACCCAACGTCCCATTTACCAGGACGGCTGGAAAGCCTATACTGAAAGCATCATAACGCTAAAGCTTTTTCGACTCGTTTTCCTCCTTCCTTAAGCTCCGGGACTTCCCCACCCGGAGCTTACTTTTTTAAACCGCAGCGCCGCCCAACTTCTTCCCTCATTCATCCCCTAAAAAACACGGCCGTCAATCCACCCAATTCACTGCTAATTTACCTTAAAAGTTCGCCCGCGCACCTTCACACAAAATGGGCTTTGGTGTATACTGTTGGCCTAACGTGGTGAAAAGTGGGGCAATGTGGGGCGTTTTGGTCACAAAAACCACACAAAACTATGTTAAAATGGGGCAATTGGAACAGATGTTCTAAAAAACCTTTTTCAAAAAAGGTGCTTCAGCCCTAACCAGATCAAGTCCGGTTTAGAAAAAGGGACAGCAGCAAGCAATGTTTTTAGGTGAATTCACGCACACCATAGACGACAAGGGTCGCCTGACCATTCCCGCGAAGTTTCGCGGCGTTTTGGCTCCCGGGCTGGTCGTCACGCGCGGCTTCGACCAGAACTTGATGCTGTTCACGCTGGAAGGCTGGCAAGAACTGGCGGACAAAATTGCCCAACGGCCGTTATCCGACGAAGATGTGCGCGCTTTCCGGCGGCGAGTCTTCTCCGGAGCCATTGATCTGGAACCCGACCGGCAAGGACGCATCCTGCTGCCACCCTATTTGCGCGATTTTGCCGCCATTGAAAATGACGTCGTTGTGGCCGGCATGTACAGCTACATTGAACTTTGGAGCGCGTCCGCCTGGGAAACCATTCGCGCCTCCATCGACGATAGTAGTGATGCCGCTCGCTGGGAAGATTTGGGGATTTAATCGTTTTGTGGATACGTGTTTACGTGGTCCGGGGCAAAAACAATCAGAAGCCCGCCCGAACACCTGAACACCCGACACTTAAAAACACATGACCACCCATACCCCTGTTCTTTACCAAGAAGTAATCGATCTGCTGCGCCCACAGCCAAACGGCCGTTACCTGGACGGCACACTTGGCGCTGGCGGGCACACCGCTGGCCTGCTGGCCGCTTCCGCGCCAGACGGCCGTGTGCTTGGTTTCGACCGTGACCCGGAAGCCATCGCCTACGCCCGCCAACGCCTGGCCGAATTCGGCCAGCGCGTCACCTACGTCAACGACAGCTACGCCCATATGGGCCAGATAGCCCCCGGACTAGGCTTTGCTCAGGTCGATGGTATCTTGCTCGATCTGGGCCTCTCGTCACGGCAGTTAGACGACGGCCGTCGCGGATTTGCCTTCCGTCAAGAAGGCCCGCTCGACATGCGCTTCGACCAGACCCAGGGCGAAACAGCCGCCGACCTGCTCAACACCCTGCCAGAAGCAGAACTCGCCGACATTTTCTGGCGTTACGGCGAAGAAAAACACAGCCGCGCCTACGCCCGTCTCATCGTCGCCAATCGGCCCCTGACCACCACCACGCAGCTCGCCGACCTCATCGCCGGCCACAGCCGCCAATCACATCGCCGCATTCACCCCGCCACACAAATTTTTCAGGCCTTGCGCATCGCCGTCAACCAGGAACTTACCGCTGTAGAAAGCGGCGTTCCGGCAGCGATTGAACTGCTTAAACCCGGCGGCCGACTGGCTGTCATCAGCTTTCACTCGCTCGAAGATCGATTCGTCAAACGGCTGTTTCGCCAGCAAAGCCAGGCCTGCACCTGCCCGCCGGAACAGCCAATTTGCACCTGCGGTGGACACGCTCCACTGCGCCTGATCACGCGCAAAGCAGTGCAAGCCACCGATACCGAAATAGAAAACAACCCGCGCAGCCGAAGCGCCCGCCTGCGGGTCGTCGAGAAAAATAACGTATGACGACAAATTCGATGAGACAAAAACGAGAAAAAGTAAAACGCCTGAACTGGCTCACCGAAGCGCAAGCCGCCATCGGCTGGGGCATTATTCTGGTGCTGGTGGCTGTTCTGGGAACCATTTACCTCAACCAGGCCAGCCACATCGCCGTGACCGGTCGCCGGGTGCAAATGATGCAAAACGAACTAGACACCCTAAAACGCGACAACGCCGATATCGAGAAAACTATCGCCGAATCACAATCATTAGACCGATTGCAGCAGCAGGCGCAGGCGATGGGGTTTGTTGAAGCGCTGCCAGAAGACATTGAGTACCTGGTCATACCCGATTATCCACGGGAAACGGCCGTTCCCCCCGCCCTCAACCCCGATACCGCCAGCCTCAGCACAAGCCCGCCGCTAGAAACCATCGACGAAGCCATCTGGTTTGCTTTCCAAGCAAGCGCCAGCAGCCTGGTTCAAGGAGAAGCCGGTGAATAACAGTCAATTACGCCGCATGTGGATCGTGATCATGGGCCTGGTCTTTGCCACCTTCATCATTATCGGCCGTCTGGTCGCCTTCCAAATCATCCAGGGCAAAGAATGGGCCGCCCGCACTTCCGACGAACTGGTCGTCGTCGCCCGCCCGGAACGCGGCACCATTTATGATCGCAACGGCGCCGTCCTGGCCGCCAATGGCGCCGATTATCAAATTGGCGCCTCCCCCAACCTGATCGTCGACGCAGAAGAAATGGCCAGTCAACTCGCCGTCATTCTGGAAGAGCCGCGCCGCCAAATCCTGGCCGACCTGGAAGCCGACACCCCCTTTGTCATGCTCTCCGGCCGCGTTTCCTCCGACGTCGCCGAACGCATTCGCGCCCTCAACGACGAATACGGCGGCCTGCAAATCGATCCGCTGCCCCGGCGTTTTTATCCGCAGGGTGAATTGATGTGCCATACCCTCGGCTATGTCGATTTTGATGGCAACGGCGGCGCGGGCATCGAAGGTTACTATCAGCCAGAACTGGCCGGCGAGGCCGCCAGCGCCACCATCAACATCTCGCCTTTTTATGCCCAAGAATCCGTCATTGCCCGCGAAGGGGCCGACATGGTGCTGACCATCGACCGGTCCGTGCAATATCTGGTGGAGCAAACGCTTAAAGAGGCCATGGTCGAATACAGCGCGGAGGGCGGCACCATCATTGTGATGGATCCCCGTACAGGCGCGGTTTTAGCGATGGCCAGCGAACCTTGTTATAACCCGGACGATTTTTACGACGCGCCGGAAGAAATGTTGTTCAACCCCATTGTCAGCCGCCAATACGAACCCGGCTCGGTAATGAAACTGGTCACTATGGCCGCCGCGCTGGATTCCGGCACAGTCACGCCGGAAACCACCTATTACGATTCAGGCGAATTGTGGGTAGGCGGCCATCGCACGGTAAACTGGGATCGCGCCGCCCACGGCACCGTCGATATGACAACGCTGCTGGCTCGTTCGCTAAATGTGGGCGCGGCCACTATTGCTACCTGGATGGGCGCAGACACATATTATGACTACATGCGCCGCTTCAATTTTGGCAGCCCGACCGGCATCGACATTATGTCGGAAGCCGGCGGCCTGATGCCGCTGCCGGGTGATGAAATCTGGACGGAATCTTTTCTGGCGACAAACGCCTATGGGCAAAGTCTGGCGGTGACGCCGCTGCAAATGGTTACGGCCGTTTCCGCCATCGCCAACGGTGGAGAATTGATGCAGCCCTATCTGGTGCAAGAAATTCATTCCAGCAACGGCACATTTATCCACGAACCTTCCGTGTTAAGCCGCCCTATCAGCCCACAAACAGCCAAACAAGTGACAGCCATGGCCGTTACGGCCGTTGCCAGCGAAGTCCCCGAAGCCAAAATCGACGGCTACACCATCGCCGGTAAAACAGGCACAGCCCAGATCGCCGAAAACGGCGTCTACCTGCAAGAAGACACCATTGCCTCCTTCATCGGCTGGCTGCCTGCCGACAATCCGGAGATTATTGTTTTGGTAAAACTGGACAAACCCCAGGTATCGCCGTGGGGGTCCACCACCGCCGCGCCTACCTTCGCCAAACTGGCCAACGAACTGGTTGTGCTCCTGGGCATTCCGCCCGACGATGTGCGCCTGCGCGACGATGTGATGGCCTTAAGAAATTAGGAACGTAAAACTGTGAACGATACGCCTTAGCCGTCATCGTACAATATCCAACGTTATGTTAAATCTTGGTCACTTTTTAGAGGTACTAACCACTTACGAAACGACCGGCCGCGAACCGGCCGTTTCGTGCGTTGTGGTAGACAGCCGCGAAGCCGTCACGGACAGCGTGTTTGTGGCGCTGGTTGGCGAACACGTAGACGGCCACGATTACGTGGCGCAGGCGTTTGCCAATGGCGCGCAGGCGGCCATCGTGGCGCGCCCGCTGCCCGCCGCCCAGGCAACCATCGATCTGCGGGCAGGACAGCCCCAACCAGACCTGACAATACGCCCTCACATGTGCCTGGTGGTAGATGATCCCGTGGCGGCCATGCAAGCTGTCGCCCAGGCATGGCGCAGCCGGTTCGATTTGCGCGTGGTGGGCATCACCGGCAGCGTAGGCAAAAGTTCTACCAAAGAGCTGGTGCATTCGGTGCTGGCGCAGCAGTACAACACCCTGAAATCGCCGGGCAACCGCAACAGTGTGCTGGGACTGCCGCCGGTTTTGCTGGCGTTACGGCCGTTTCACCAATATGCCGTGCTGGAAATGGGCATGTACACCCCCGGCGAAATCGCTCGTCTGTGCCAAATGGCCAAACCGGTCGTTGGCGTTGTAACGATGGTTGGGCCGGTACACCTGGAACGCGCCGGCAGCCTGGAAGCCATCGTCGCCGCCAAACAAGAATTGGTGGAAAGCTTGCCGGCTGACGGCACGGCCGTTCTCAACAAAGACGACGAACGGGTGATGAGCATGGCAGCCCACACTCAGGCGCAAATTTTCACCTACGGCCTCAATCCAAACGCCGACCTTTGGGCGGACCGCATTCACTCGATGGGGCTGGAAGGCATCCGCTTCACTTTACATCACGGCCGTGAAACCCTCAACGTCCAGGTTCCGCTCATCGGGCGGCACAGCGTCCACACCGCGCTGCGCGCCACGGCCGTTGGCCTGGTTGAAGGCTTATCCTGGGAAACCATCATCGCCGGGCTGTCCAACTCCCGAGCGCAGCTCCGCCTGGTAGCCGTTCCCGGCCCACATGGCTCCACCATCATCGACGACACCTACAATTCCAGCCCGGATTCGGCTATGGCCGCGCTAAACCTGCTGCACGATTTGGACGGCCGTCGTCTGGCTGTCTTGGGTGATATGTTGGAACTGGGCTACATGGAAGAATCTTCCCACCGTCTGGTTGGGCGGCGGGCCGCCGACGTGGCTCAGATTTTGGTGACGGTTGGCCCACGCGGCCGTTGGATTGGTGAAGAAGCGCTAAAAGTGGGCATGGCGCGGGATCGGGTGTTTATGGTGGAAGATGTGGAAACGGCCGTGTCCACCTTGCAAGAAATCATCGCGCCTCAAGACATGATCCTCATCAAAGGTTCGCTGGGCATGGCCATGAGCCGCATCGTCGCTGCGCTAGGAGAAGGCTGATGATATTCGCCCTCACCGTAGCCACCATGACTTTTCTGCTCGCCGTCATCTGGGGCGGCCCGCTCATCGAAATTATGCGACGACTGAAAATGGGCAAACAAATTCGCATCGATGGACCGCAAACCCACATGGCCAAAATGGGCACACCCGCCATGGGCGGCATCCTCATCGTCGGTTGGGTGGTATTGGTGAGTCTGGTGGTCAATGTGGTTGTGTTTATCCAAAACCTGGAATTTGCCGAGAGCGTCGTCATCCCATTAGGCGTGATGGTCGCCTACTCCATTTT
The DNA here is from genome assembly GCA_029559155.1 of Chloroflexota bacterium. Taxonomy (GTDB): domain Bacteria; phylum Chloroflexota; class Anaerolineae; order Promineifilales; family Promineifilaceae; genus Leptovillus. Next base: position 19,512 of record JAKQCM010000408.1, on the reverse strand, counting down.
AGGCGGCATCGACGACTACCTGGGTTTCCATCCCCAGCCACACGGCGAAAAAGGAATGCGCGCCCGTGTAAAAATCTGGTGGCAGTTGGGCATTGCCCTGATAGCGGCCGTGTTGCTCTACTGGGTGGTTAACAGTGGGCATGGATACGTGGGTGTGCCCACCGTACCTTTTCTGCTGGACATCGGCATTTTGTATGTCCCCATCGCCGTCATCATCATCACCGGCACGGCTAACGCCGTCAACATCACCGATGGCCTGGATGGTTTAGCCGGAATCATTGCGGCGACGGCCTTTATTGCCTACGGCATCATCGCCTTTTTACAGGGCCAAAATTTTCTACTCACCTTTTCCATGGTCACAGTGGGCGCCTGTTTTGCCTTTCTTTGGTACAACGCCAAACCAGCCCAAATGTTTATGGGCGATGTAGGGTCGCAGGCGTTAGGCGGCGCGTTGGGCGTGGTAGCTCTGATGACCAATCAATGGCTTATTCTGCCGGTTATCGCCGCCGTGCCTTATGCCACGATGCTGTCCACGACGCTTCAGGTGCTTTATTTTAAGGCTACAGGCGGTAAACGGTTGTTTAAGATGGCGCCACTCCACCATCATTTTGAGCTTATCGGCTGGAGCGAAACGCAAATCGTGCAGCGCTGGTGGCTGGTAGCCATTTTGGCGGCGATGGTGGGGATGGCGCTGGCCCTGATTTAGTTCATAGCTAACGATTATGGATGAATTAAGCGGCAAACATGTACTCATTTTGGGGCTGGCGCGGCAGGGGAAGGCGTTGGCTCGTTTTGCCGCTGAGGCAGGCGCGCATGTGACGATTTCGGACTTGCGCCCGCCGGAAAAACTAACGGCCGTGCTGGCCGATTTGCAAGATCTAGATATTGCATATGTCTTAGGAGAACATCCTATGAGTTTATTGGAAAAAACAGATGTGCTGGCGATTAGCGGCGGCGTGCCACTGGATGCGCCGCTGGTGCAAGCGGCGCAAGCACGCGGCATTCGCCTCACCAACGATTCGCAAGAATTTATGAACCGGGCGCCCACGGCCGTGATCGGCATCACCGGCTCGGCTGGCAAAACCACCACCACAGCCCTCACCGGCGTGATGGGTCAGGTAGCCGGGCGGCGCACCTGGGTCGGCGGCAACATCGGCCGGCCGCTCATCGCCGATCTGCACAAAATGCAGCCCGATGACATGGTCGTGCAAGAACTTTCCAGCTTCCAATTGGAAATCTGGACGCAAAGCCCGCATGTGGCCGCCATCCTCAACATCACGCCCAACCATCTGGACCGCCACAAGACGATGGCCGCCTACGCCGAAGCCAAGGCCAACATCCTGCGTTATCAATCGCCCGAAGACATCGCCGTCTTGGCCGCCGATGACGCCGGCGCTATGTCGTTGGCCGATGTGGTGCGCGGCCGGCTGCGCACGTTTAGCCTGCGCGGCGTGGTGGAAGACGGCGCGTTTGTGCGTGATGGGTATATCTGGCTGCAAAATGGGCACGAGACGGCCGTTTGCCCCCTCACCGACATCCAACTACGCGGCCAACACAATGTGCTCAACGTCCTGGCGGCTGTCACACTCGCCGATTCGGTTGGCATCCCGGCCGAAGCCATGCGGCAGGCGATTCGCACCTTTCGCGGCGTGGAGCACCGGCTGGAACTGGTGCGCGAGATTCGCGGCGTGCGCTACATCAACGATTCCATCGCCACGGCTCCGGAACGCGCCCTGGCCGCCCTGGCCGCCTTCGATGAACCGCTGGTGCTGCTGGCCGGCGGCCGCGACAAGGACATGCAGTGGGATGAATGGGCCAAACAGGTAACGCAGCGTGTGAAGCATGTGGTGTTGTTTGGCGATCTGGCAGAGATGCTGGAAAAACGGCTGGCTGCAGCGGGCTGCAACCGGATGACGCGCGTGGATGGGCTGGAAACCGCCGTGACCACCGCCGCCCATATCGCCACAGCCGGCGACATCGTCCTGCTTTCCCCCGGCGGCACAAGTTTCGACGCCTTCAACGACTTTGCCGAGCGCGGCGAATGCTTTCGAGATTGGGTCAACCATCTTTAGCGATCTTTGACCAACGATTGAGGATTTAACCTATGACCACATTTAACGTCGTCAGAAAAAACAGCAATCGCGTTCGGCCGGGAACCCGGCTGCAATTCGACTATTGGCTGCTGCTCACGGTCGCCGGTCTGCTCATCATCGGCATGATGATGGTCTATTCAACCACCTTTGATTATGGCCTGCTCTTCAAAGACGATCCGACCTACTATTTTCAACGGCAGTTTGTGGCCATGCTCCTCGGTTTGGCAGGTATTCTCGTCATCATGCAGTTCGATTATCACGCCTTTCGGCGCATTTCTGTGCCGTTTTTGGCATTGACGCTGCTTGGCCTGATTGTTGTGCTGTTCTTTGGCGAATCGATTTTTGGCGCGCAGCGCGGCATCTACGAAGGTTCCTATCAACCATCGGAGGTGGCCAAGATAGCTACCATTTTGTATATCGCCCATTGGCTGTCTTCTAAAGGCGACCGCATCAAAGACCTGACCTATGGTTTACTGCCCTTTTCGTTTCTGACAGGTGTGGTTTGCGCTTTGATTGTGCAGCAACCAGATGTGAGCACGGCCGTTCTCATTGCCCTCATTTGCTTTACGCTCTTCTTCATCGCCGGGGCGGATTGGCGGCAGTTTGCTGTGGCCGCTCTGGTCGGCGGCGTCGTCTTTCTGATCATCATCAACACGCTGCCCCACGCCGCCGCTCGTGTAGATGCCTTCAAACAAACCCTGCGCGACCCGGCGCAGGCAAGCTGGCATGTGCAGCAAACGCTAATTGCTTTGGGACGCGGCGGCTGGTTCGGCGTGGGCATTGGTGAAAGCACGCAAAAATTCGGTCCTTTGCCGGCGGCGCATACGGATGGCGTCTTTGCCATTTTAGGCGAAGAGCTGGGCCTGATGGGAACGCTGACATTTATCGGGCTGCTGGCCATGATGGTGTATCGGGGCATCCGCACTGCCTTAAATGCGCGGGATATTTACGGTTCGCTGTTGGCTTTGGGGATTACCGCCTGGTTAGGGTTTCAGGCGTTGATTAACATTGCGGTGATCACGGCCGTTATCCCCTTCACCGGCATCCCCCTGCCCTTTCTGAGCTACGGTGGGTCATCGCTGCTGTTCTCGATGCTGGGCATCGGCATTTTATTAAACATCTCCCGCGACGCCGCCATTGAGCGCCGCGTTCAACCAGAGAGAAAATAAACCATAGGCCATTGACCAGAAGCCATTGGCCGTTGACCATTAGCAATTGACTATTATGAAGGTACTGGTATGCGCCGGGGGCACCGGCGGCGGCATTTATCCGGCTTTAACGGCCGTTTCCGAATTACAAACCCTCGGCCTTAGCCGAGAGCAAATCTTGTGGGTCGGCACACAAGGCGAAATGGAAGAAACCCTGGTCCCGCGAGCAGGGCTGAAACTGGAAACCATTCAGGGCGGCGCAGTCGTCGGCGTTCCCCTGGCAGCAAGGATGAAAAACTTGGCGAAACTAACCTGGAGTGTGGGCACAGCCCACCAACTCATCCGCCAATTTAAGCCAGATGTCATGTTTATGACCGGCGGTTACATGGCCGCGCCTGTCGCCCTGGCCGCTCGCCTGCACGGCGTGCCCATCGTCATCTTCCTGCCAGACGTGGAACCCGGTTCAGCCATTAAAGCCGTCATGCCGCTGGCGCATAAAGTAGCCTGCACCACCGACTTGTCCAAAGCGTTTGTCCCGGCCGACAAACTGGTCGTCACCGGCTACCCGCTGCGCCCGGAAATTCGCGCCGCCACCCGGCTCAGTCAGGCTGAGGCGCTGGCCCAATTTGATCTGCAACCCGGACGGCCGTCGCTGTTCGTTTTCGGCGGCAGCCGCGGCTCGTGGAACATCAACAAAGCCCTGATGGACAGCCTGCCGGACCTGCTGACCCACATTCAAATCATCCACATCAGCGGCACGCTCACCTGGCCGCAAGTGGAAGAAAACGCCAGCGTCCTGCCGGCCCACCTGCGCCAATGGTATCGCCCTTACCCATACCTGCACGAGACCATGGGCGCCGCCTTCCGCGCCGCCGATCTTGTGGTAGCCCGCGCCGGAGCCAGCATGCTGGGTGAAAGCCCGGCCTTTGGCCTGCCTTCCATCCTGGTTCCGCTTTCATTTGCTTGGCGCTACCAAAAAGTCAACGCCGATTACCTGACCGAACGCGGCGCGGCCATCCAATCCACCGACGAACGCCTGCCGGATGAGTTGAGCAAGTTGATTTTGGACCTGCTCCAAGACACATCCCGACTGGAAACAATGCGCGCCGCCGCCGCCGCCCTGGCCCGGCCCGATGCCGCCCATCGTTTAGCCCAGGTGATTCGTCAGACGGCCGTAGACAAACCGCAAGGAGTCGCCGCGTGATTAGTTTGACTGCTTTTTTCTGGATTATGGTGATGTTTTTTGCCCTTATCGGCTCGATGCGCGGTTGGACAAAAGAAGTGATTGCCACATCTGGTCTGATTTTATCGCTTTTTGCCATCAACCAATTTGGCCCCTATTTCACGTCGCTCATGGGCGGGGGCAGCACAATTGATACCGATGCAATTCGACGGCAAGTGTTTTATTTGTTTACCGGCATCCACCTCGTTATCGCCTTTTTTAGCTACCAGGGGCCGGCATTTGCCGGCAGCCGCCTGGCCGAAAGACTGCGTGTAAGAGACAGCTTACAGGATAAGCTGATGGGACTGTTGGTAGGCGGCGTAAATGGCTATTTGATCATTGGGGCCATTCTGGCCTTTTTGGAATACCAGCTACAATCACCCAGCAATTGGGTACGTTTGGCCCCAGGTGTATCGTATCCGTTTTCTTGGGTCATTCGGACAACCGATATGGAGACATTGCTCACCAACTTACCGCTTCCGCTGCTGGCGCCTTACCTGCCTTTCCTGGTTGTGATTGTCTTCTTGTTTGTGATTATTGTAATGATTTAACTTATCGACGTAGACCTGACAGGTTTCCTAAAACCTGTCAGGTCTTGTCAACGCTCTTTCTAGTTTTAGTCAGGGATCATGATAACAGATTTTAAGCTGCGTAATGAGATGCATATTCATCTGGTCGGTATTGGCGGGTCGGGCATTTCGGCTATCGCCAGGGTGCTTATGGGCCGAGGATTTGTGGTATCGGGGTCGGATATGCAAGCCAATGCGTTAACGGCCGTTCTCGCCGCCAAAGGCGCAACCATTTACCAGGGCCACCGGGCAGAAAACATCGCCGGCGCAGACGCGCTGGTCATTTCCTCAGCCGTGCCAAACGACAATCCGGAAGTGGCGGCGGCGCGAGCGCAAGGCATCCCCGTGCTAAAACGAGCCGACCTGCTGGGCCATCTGATGGCCGATAAAATCGGCGTTGCCGTTGCCGGATCCCACGGCAAAACCACTACCACCGGTATGATTGCGCAAATTTTGCTCCAGGCAGAGCTGGACCCGACGGTGATTGTGGGCGGCACATTGCCCAGCATAGAGGGCAACGGCCGTTACGGCCAGGGCGACTATTTTGTGATCGAAGCCGACGAATACGACCACATGTTTTTGGGCCTGCGCCCCGAAGTGGCCATTATCACCAGCATCGAGCACGATCACCCCGACCTCTTCCCCACCGAAGGCGATTATGTGAGTGCGTTCCGTGAATTTGTCGGTCTGCTGCCGGATGGCGGGCGACTGATCGCCTGCGCCGATGATCCTGGCGTGCAGGCCCTGCTTCATAATCTCACGCTGACGGACGTGGAAATTACAACTTACGCGCTGTCGGATGAGGAAACGGCCGTATCAGCCGATTTCCAAGCCCTGGACTGCCGCCCCAACCAGCTTGGCGGTATGGACTTCGTGGTCGAAGAAGATGGCCAGCTCATCGGACTGGCGCGGCTGCGTGTGCCTGGCCTGCATAACGTGCGGAACGCCCTGGCCGCTATCATCGTCAGCCTGGATTTAGGCATCGATTTTTCGATTATTCGCCAGGGATTGGCTGAATTTGGCGGCATAGGACGGCGTTTCCAGGTATTAGGCGAAGTTGGCCGCGTAACGGTCATCGACGATTATGCCCACCACCCCACCGAAATCCAGGCAACCCTGGCGGCGGCGCGACAGCGGTTTGCCGGACGCAGATTGTGGGCCGTGTGGCAGCCGCACACCTACAGCCGCACCCGCCTGCTGGCCGAGCAGTTCGCCAAAAGTTTCGACCAGGCCGACCGGGTCATTGCTCTGGATATTTATCGCAGCCGCGAACAAGACACTCTGGGCATGAACACAAGCGTGATCATCAATGCGATGGACCATCCGCACGCCATCCACATTCCCGACCGGCGCGCCGCGGCCGATTACCTGCTGGACCGCGTGCGTCCCGATGACGTTATCCTGACATTGGGCGCAGGCGACGGCGACATGGTCGGGCAGTGGGTTTTAGAAGGATTAAGCAAAAGAGTTCAGAGCTAGCGCTAGAGATAGAGGAAGAGGGCATGAATTTAAAAACATCTGTACTCGAAGCCATTCAGGGCCAATACCGGGAAATTTTCGGCGAAAAATTCCAATTAGGCGCGCCGTTGGCGAAATACACGTCGGCGCGTGTGGGCGGCCCGGCCGAAATGTTTCTCACAGTCGATAACGCCCTGGAATTGCAAACGGCCGTAGAACTGGCCTACGCGCAACACATCCCCTACTTCATCCTCGGCGGCGGCTCCAACATCCTCGTCGCCGATGAAGGCGTGCGCGGCTTGGTGATCATGAACCGCGCCAGAACGGTGCGCTTCCGCCACACCGGCGCCCACGTCGTTTGCACCGCCGAATCTGGCATGAACCTCTCCTCCCTGGCGCGGCAGTGCATTGGCAAAGGGCTGGGCGGCCTGGAATGGGCCATTGGCATCCCTGGCACACTGGGCGGCGCAGTTGTCGGAAACTCCGGCGGGCACGGCGGCGACATGGCCGGCAATTTACTGGCCGCCAACATCTGGGAACCCGGGCGCGGCGCGAAACTATACAGCAAAGAAGACCTTAAGTACAGCTACCGCGACAGCTTGCTCAAGCGGGAACAGGGGCGCAATCTGGCGCGGCGCGTGGTGCTCTCCGCCGAACTACAGTTGACACCCGAATCGGTGAGCGTGCTGACCGCCCGCGCGGATGGGTTTACCGCCTACCGTAAGCAAACACAGCCCGGCGGCGCGAGCATGGGGTCCATGTTCAAAAACCCGCCCAATTATTACGCCGGGTATTTGATCGATACGGCCGGGCTTAAAGGGTATCAGGTGGGCAATGTGCGCATCTCCGAAAAACACGCCAACTTCTTCGTCAGCGATGGCGACGCCACCGCCGAAGACATTCGCGCCCTCATTGCCGAAGCCTGGCACCGCGTGCGCGGCCAATTTGGCGTAGAAATGGAACTGGAAGTGGAGCTGGTGGGTGACTGGAAATTTAGCGAATAAGGCAGGGCGCGGGACGTGATCCGCCAGCCACAACAACAAGACATGGACGAGCAAACAAACCATTCCCACAAACTAAAAATCGGCGTCATCTTTGGTGGGCGCTCTGGCGAGCATGAAGTGTCGCTGCTGTCGGCGCAGTCGGTGATGGCGGCGTTGGACCGCAAAAAGTATGACGTGGTGCCGGTGGGCATTACCCGCGACGGCCGTTGGCTAACCGGTAACGTGGTGGCCGCCCTAACCGAAGGCAACACCGACGTCCAGCCGACAGCGCTGCTGCCCGATCCGCAAATTTCTGGCCTGATGGCGCTGCAAGAAACCAACGCGGAACCGTCCGGGTTAACGGCCGTTACCCATCTCGATGTCCTCATCCCCGTGCTGCACGGCACCTACGGCGAAGACGGCACGGTGCAAGGTCTGTTGGAACTGGCCGGCCTACCCTACGTCGGCGCGGGCGTTGTCGGTTCGGCGGTGGGCATGGACAAGGCCATTTTTAAGCACGTCATGGCGGCCAACGGTCTGCCGGTGCTGCCCTGGGAACTGGTAACGCGGCAAGAATGGATCATGGACGAAACGGCCGTGCTGGACAAATTGGAAGCCGCCCTGAGCTACCCCATGTTCACCAAACCTGCCAATCTGGGCTCCAGCGTGGGCATCAGCAAATGCAAAAATCGCGCCGAATTGGTCGCCGGGCTGCACGAAGCCGCCCAATACGACCGGCGCATCGTCGTGGAGCAGGGCATCAGGGTCCGCGAATTGGAAGTGGCTGTGTTGGGCAACGAAGCGCCCGCCGCCAGCGTGGTCGGCGAGATTCGGCCGCGCCGCGATTTTTATGATTACACGGCTAAATATCTGGCCACCCCCGACTCCGACGACTATTCTGAGCTGATGATACCGGCGGAATTGGATGAGGAAACGGCCGTAACCGTGCAAACACTCGCCCTTCGCGCCTATCAAGCCATCGACTGCGCCGGCATGGGCCGCGTCGACCTGCTGCTCGACACCGACACCGGCGCGCTCTACCTCAACGAAATCAACACCATTCCCGGCTTTACGCGCATCTCCATGTATCCCAAACTGTGGGAAGCCAGCGGCCTGCCCTACCCGCAGTTATTAGACAAGCTCATCGATCTGGCCATCGAAAGATTCGCAGAGAAATCGAATCTAAAAACAACTTTTTCGGCAAGCGAACCATCGTCTACCTGAAATCGTAAACCATACATTCCATGACACAAAACCAGGAACCTCAACGCTCTAACCGAGCCAAACCATCAGGCCAACGCCTGCGCAAACAGCCCCAAATGCGCCGCGTCCAATCTTCACACGCGCTGCACATGCCCAGAGTAGCGCCCACCGGCGTGCCCAAAACGGCAACCCATCGGCGGCGGCGCAACCGGCGGCAGGCAACCACGCTGCCGCTGCAAGGGCTAAAAAGCGTCGTTTTTTCCGCCCGTTGGCTGAGTTTGGGGCTGCTGGCCTTTACTCTATTCGCTCTGTTCCTTGCCGCGACCGATGAACATTTTTACCTGACAACCATCCCGGTGACAGGCGTGGTTTCTATTCCGGCCAACGAAATTGTGGCCGCCAGCGGGCTGGGTGGCGCCCATGTCTTTGCCGCCGACCCCAATGAAGCGGCCACGCGCATCGCTGCCCTGCCGGGTGTGGTTTCCAGCAAAGTCACCCTGTCCTGGCCAAACCAGGTACAGATAGAAATTGTAGAAGACACGCCAATTGCCTTATGGCAAGAAGGCGGTCAGCAGTTTTGGATTACCAAACGTAATGAGCTAATTCCGGCGCGCACGCCGGCTATCGGGCTGTTGACGATTGAATATGAGGCGCCGCCAACACCTTCAGCCAACAGCCTGGGCACAGACGAGACAGCCGAAACCGAGGAAACGGCCGTGGCCCCCCACGCCGCCATCGGTTTTGTGCCCGACAATGTGCTTACGGGTGCGCTCCAACTGCGCCAGCTGCGGCCGAATATCGACAAATTGTACTACCGGCCTGGAAGTGGTTTAAGCTACCAAGACGGCCGTGGCTGGCGCGCTTACTTCGGCGTAGGCGCCGATATGAATCAAAAACTCAGCGTATATGAAACCATCGTCGCCGACTTACAGGCCCGCCAGATTCAGCCGGCCTATATCAGTGTGAGCGATCAGGCAAAACCATATTACAAAGCCCAATAAGGTTGGGAGGGCATCACTTATGGAAGAAATCGTTTTTGGCTTAGACATTGGCACCACCAAGATTTGCGCCCTGGTAGGTGAAGTACGCCAGGGCCGGCTACAAATTATTGGCATGGGCATTGAGGCTGCACGTGGTATGCGCAAAGGCGTGGTAATGGATGTAAACGAAACTTCCATCGCCGTTGCCAAAGCCATCGAACAGGCGGAGCAAACTTCCGGTTACAACCTGTCGCAGGCTCTTGTTAGCATGGCCGGTGAACACGTCAGCTCCAGCAACAACCGCGGCGCAGTGGCCATTGGTCGCAACGATACCGGCGTTACCACGGAAGACATTGGCCGCGCTCTGGATGCCGCCCAATCGATTGCTGTGCCGCAAAACCGCCAAATCATCCACCTGATCCCACGCAGCTATGCCATTGATGACCAGGAAGGCATTCGTAACCCTCTGGGAATGCACGGCTTCAAACTCGAAGTGGAAACCCACATCGTCACGGCCGCCACCCCGGCGGTATTAAACCTGGCCAAATGCATCGACAATGTGGGAATTCAGGCGCACGAATTTGTGCTCAATGCCCTGGCCTCCGGTGAAGCGGTTTTGGAGCCCAACGAACGAGAAATGGGCGTTATCGTCGCCGATATTGGCGGCGGCACAACCGACATTGCCCTGTACATGCAAGGCACCGTCTGGCATACCAAGGTCATTCCTGTGGGCGGCTACCACATCACCAACGACATTGCCATCGGCCTGCGCGCACCTTACGACATTGCCGAACAGGTGAAAATCCAACATGGCGATTGTCGTCCGGCGCAAATCGACCCGAATTTTCTCTTTACCGTCGAACCATTTGGCGGCGAAAAAATTCAGGTCGGCCGTCAGGATTTGGCCTATGTGATCGAGGCCCGCACAGAAGAAATCTTCCAGCTCATTTTGCAAGAAATTCGCCGCTCCGGTTACGATGGTCTGCTGCCGGCGGGAATCGTATTGACCGGCGGAACAGCGCAGCTGCGCGGCATTACTGAAATCGCCGAACGCGTCTTAAATGTGCCGGCGCGTGTTGCTCGCCCCAAAAACGTGGTGGGCATGGTAGAAAACCTCAACAGCCCGGCGTATGCAACCGGCATCGGCTTGCTGAACTGGGCCATGGATGAGCATGAATCGTTCCGCCCACGGCCGAATAATGGCCTGTGGAGCCGACGTATGAGTAATTTTTTACGGGCGTTGTTACCCGGATAAATCAAAATAAATTAGCAGGTGGCATGGCTGGCTTATAACAGTTTACAAAAAAGAGGGATGTGATCATGAAGACACAAGAGTACACAAAAAGAACACAAAGAATGCCGGAGGCGGAGGGCACGGCCCTGATTCGCGTGGTTGGTGTTGGCGGCGGGGGCAGCAATGCCATTAACCGCATGATTGAAGAAAACATCGTTGGTGTTGACTTTATCGCCGTGAACACAGACCAGCAGGCGCTGAACAAAAGCCTGGCGCCGCATAAATTGCAGTTGGGCGAACGGTCAACACGGGGTCTCGGTTCCGGCGGCAACCCGGAAGTTGGGCTGAAGGCAGCGGAAGAGTCTGTAGAAGAGTTGCACGAAGCGCTGCAAGGCTCGGACATGGTATTTGTGACGGCCGGTATGGGCGGCGGCACGGGTACCGGAGCGACGCCAACGGTGGCTAAGATAGCGCGTGAGGAAGGGGCGCTGACGATTGGGGTGGTGACACGGCCGTTTTCCTTTGAAGGCGCCCACCGTGCCCGCGCCGCCGAAGCCGGCATCGAAGAGCTCAAAGAACACGTCGATACACTCATTGTTATCCCGAATGACAAACTACTGGAAACGGCCGACAAACGGATCACCCTGCTCGACTCGTTCAAACTGGCCGACGACGTGCTGAGACAAGGCATTCAAGGCATCAGCGAATTAATCACCGTTCCTGGATTGATCAATCTGGACTTTGCTGACGTGAAGACAATCATGTCCTTGGGCGGCGCAGCCCTGATGGCTGTCGGCCATGGTTCCGGTGATGATCGCGCCCAAAAGGCGGCCGAGCAAGCCCTGGCCAGTCGGTTATTAGACATTACCATCGACGGCGCGCGCGGCATTCTCTTTAATGTGACCGGTGGCCCAGACTTAAGCCTGTTCGAGATCAATCAGGCTGCGGCCATCATCCGCGAAACCGCCCACCCCGAAGTCAATCTGATCTTTGGCGCGGTGATCGACGAAACGATGGGCGACGCCATTCGCATTACCGTAATTGCCACCGGATTTGAGCATTCTTTACCGATGATGCGCCCAATTAACCGGCAAGCAACCCAATCCAGCGGCAGTTTACGCCGGGAACCCGTCTCCGTCAGCAGCAATCGCCCCAGCACCCCTGCGCCATCCAGCCGGGTAGAGCCTGATTCCTCTTCTGCATACCGCATTAACGATATCGACGTCCCCGCTTTTTTACGTAAAAAACGCTAATTTTTAGCAGGCAGTGTATAGTGTGTAAACGCTGTATACTGCCTGCTCAACTAAAAACGGCCGTAAATTTTTTAAGGTTTTTTCATATATAACCACCTTGTCTGGTAAACGGCCGTATGCTATAATGTCGCCACTCTCGCACGCCAAATATAGGGTAAATGCAGTTCTTATCCCCATATATGGCACATGCGATTAGGTTTTCACCCAAAAAACACATCCCTGGGTGTAACCGGTTGAAGGAGTTCTGAACGTGAAATGCCCGTATTGCGATAACGACAAAACCCGCGTCATCGATACCAGTCACGACGGCCGTGGCGGCACACGCCGCCGCCGGGTTTGCGATCATTGTGATCAACGATTTAGCTCATACGAACGCCCCATCCTGGCCACCCCCATGCTGGTCAAGCGGGATGGAACACGTGAAGAATTCTCACGCGACAAAGTTCTTGCCGGCGTGCGCGTCGCCTGCGCCAAACGGCCAGTCGCCGCCGCCGACATTGAGCATATCGCCGGGGAAATTGAAGCTGAACTGCAACAACTGGGACGCGCAGAAGTGCCAAGCCGTCTCGTAGGCGACAAAATCATCGCCAAGCTCAAAGAGCTGGATGAGGTCGCCTACATTCGCTACGCCATCGTTTACTTAGGCCTCGACGACCTGGAATCCATTCGAACCGAAATCGATCGTCTATTACAGACCAAATAATAGCAGGCTGCCCCTCTCGCCAGCGCTCTCCCTGCAGGTCTGTTCTATATCTTTGTGTCCAAAACCTTTATCTAAATTGAGAAGGAGTTTATTCATGTCTGAAAATCAAGGCGGGACGATTAATTTGTTGCCCCAAACAGAGCAAAAGAAAAATGGCCTCAATGGGAAAAATGGAACCAACGGCTCCAAGACCATGGGCGCAGAGAGCATCTATTTTAAGGTAGCCATACCCAAGCAAATTATTAAGCGCGACGGCCGTATCGTTTCCTTCGACGCCGGGCGCATACAAGTCGCCTTGGAACGCTGTTTTGCCAGTCTGGCCAACCCACCCAAAACTTCTGTTGAAGATCTGACCCAACAAGTCGTCAATGTTGTCGCCGCCAAATACGACCTCCCTACAGTGGAAGGCGTACAAGACATTGTTGAAATGGCGCTGCAAGCCGCCGGAGAATACGAAGCCGCCAAACACTACATTCTCTATCGCGCCGAACACGCCAAAATGCGCGTGCGCCGCCCCGTCCCGGAAGATGTGCGCCAGGCATTCGCCCAATCAGACAAATATTTTCCAACTCAACTGCAAAAATTCCAATTTTATGACAAGTACTCGCGCTTTAGCTACGAATTAGGCCGCCGCGAAACCTGGATCGAAACCGTAGACCGCGCCGTGGACTACATGAAAGAATTATCGGATTACCGCCTGCCAGCAGAAACCTACGACCGCATTCGAAAGGGCATTTTAGAGATGAAGGTGATGCCTTCCATGCGGCTGCTGGCCATGGCCGGCCCGGCTGCCCGGCGAAATAACATCGCCCTCTACAACTGCTCCTACATGCCCGTCGACAGCATCGACTCGTTTGTGGAAGCATTGATCATATCCATGAGCGGCTGCGGCGTTGGTTTTTCCGTCGAACGGCAATACGTAGAGCAGTTTCCTCGTATCGCCCGGCAGAAAGGCAATCCACCAGCCACCTGCACTGTCAGCGATTCATCCGAAGGGTGGGCCGAGGCTGTGCGCACCGGGATCACCGCCTGGTTTGAAGGGGAAGACGTTACTTTTGATTATTCTGAGGTGCGTCCAGCCGGCGCGCCGCTGCGGGTAAAAGGCGGGCGCGCCTCCGGTCCAGAACCGCTGCGCAAGATGCTGGATTTTGCCCGCAGCCGGATTTTGTCGCGGCAAGGGGGATTTTTACGGCCGTTAGACGCCCACGACATCATGTGTGCCGTTGGAGATGCGGCCGTATCCGGCGGCGTACGCCGCACTGCCATGATCTCGCTGTTTGATTACGACGATTTGGAAATGCTGCACTGCAAAGACGGAGATTTCTGGCGCAATAACAGCCAGCGTTGGAATGCCAACAATTCCGCCGTTTGGCCAGAACGCGAGCTTTCACAAACAGAAATCACGCGCTTTGTTCTGGATATGGTGGAATCTGGCCGTGGCGAACCAGGTATTTTTAACCGCAAAGCGGCGGTAGACGGCCGTCCGGCGCGCCGCCAAGCAGCCGTTTTTGGCACCAACCCATGCGGCGAGATTTTGTTACGGCCGTATCAATTCTGCAACCTCTCCAGCGCCGTCGCCCGCTCCGAAGACACCTACGAAACCCTGAAAGAAAAAGTAGAACTGGCCGCCATTATCGGCACCATCCAATCAATGGCAACCTACTTCCCCGGATTGCGCCCGCAGTGGAAACAAAACTGCGTTGAAGAACGCCTGTTGGGCGTAGACCTGAATGGACAAATGGACAGTCAGGCTGCCCAAGACCCGGAAATTCAGACCAAACTGCAACAAGTAGCCGTTGAAACAAATCGACACTATGCCGCGTTGTTAGGCATCAACCAATCAGCGGCCACCACCTGTGTCAAGCCGTCGGGCAACTCCTCCCAACTGCTCAACTCCGCCTCTGGTTTACATGCCCGCTGGTCCGAGTATTACATCCGCAATGTGCGGGTCGGCACCCACTCGCCAGTGTGCAAAGTCTTGCAAGACGCTGGCGTGCCCATGGATCCGGAAAATGGGCAGACACGAGAAAATGCCAACACCTGGGTCATCCATTTTCCTGTCAAATCGCCGGATGGCGCAATCACGCGCAACGACCGTACGGCCCTGGAACAATGCGATTTCTGGCTGCAAAACAAACTCAACTACACCGAACACAATCCTTCCGTTACCATCACCTACCAGCAAGATGAAGTATTAGACATCATCCGTTGGATTTGGGAACATCAAGACAAAGTAGGCGGCATGGCCTTTTTGCCCGCCTTCGATGCGCAATACGACCAAATGCCTTACGTCGAGACCGGCCTGGAAGAATACGAGCAGCTAGTAGGCAAGTTCCCAGAAATCGATTTCTCTAAAATCTATCGCTACGAAGAAGAAGATCTGACCACTGCTGCCCAAGAATTTGCCTGTTTATCGGGCCAATGTGACATTTGACGGCCGTTCCTACAAGTAATGTAAATCGACCCCCAAAATACCAACGAGTAGGATTTTAGTAACAAAAGATGTAAGCCAGGCTCAATATGCTAGACATTTATATTGACATGATGCCTGAGATTCGGCATAATAAGCCTTAATATTTTGTAGGAGCCAGCGTGCTAATCAGACGCAGCGCACAAGGAGACAAACAAATGTTCATGAATCAACAGCCCTCCGAGGTTGAAACCAACATCACTGAAAACAATCAACCCCTGCCGTATGAAACCCCAGCAGTAATTTACGAAGGGGTCATCACAACCAGAGCCGGTTCGCCGGTCGGTGGCGGCGACAGCGAAAAAGGTGTTGATCCTGCTGATTTGTTTGGCAGCTAGACACTCTAATTCTCATTTGTTTGACAACTAGACATCTAAAATGGCACGCATCTGTTGATGTTTGGCTCTTTAGTCGAATTTTTAATATAAGAACCTTTGCCCTTTAAAAGGGCAAAGGTTCTTTTTTTGCCTGCCACGATAAAACAAGTCCCCCGATTTAATGCAGCGACGCTACGGGACCGCACCCGGGCTGGGAAATGGCCACTCTCTAAAATCCATCAGACAATTATCTGTATCCCGCCAATAAGGCCAGCGCTCCAGGCTGGCGTTTAACAAGCTGACCAGGGGGCAGCCAACCACGCCCGGATAGCTCCCTGCCCCATACGTCACCACATCCACAATCTGATCTTGCGCATCGCGCAAGATTACCTCATCGCCCAGGTTGCCAAGCTGCAAAAACGTCGCCGGATCACCCCAGGCTAAATCGTCGAGCAAGTCGGGCACGGCCGTTACTGTGTTCAAAATCTCAAAATCTGGATACATGCCATATTCTGCAAAAAAATCGATGCCGCTAACAGCCACCACCAGGGTCTCGCCATGCGCCAGCAGCGTCCCGGGTGGGAAACGGCGCACGTCCTCAAAATCCGTGGGGTTGACCGCATCGCCGAGGCTGTAGTGGCTCAAGTCCCAGATTTGCGGCGTCGGATTAACCAATTCGACAAATTCGCTGGAGTCGGGTCCGGGCGGATCATATAAGACCTCGCTAATCAGCAGATGGCTGGCTGCGCCGACATAATTATGGTAAATGCCGGGTAGGTACACCCGATAGGGCCAATCATGCAAAAACATATCGGCGAGCATGGTAAATAGGGCATCCGATTGAATTTGCAAAGCCAACTCGCGGTTGTCTTTGTGCGATTGTTCGGAACCATTCAGGCTGCCAACATGAATGTACCCACGGCCGTTTACCTCCACCAGCACCATTTTGTTGTGAATCCCCAGCCCGGTCGGGTTGCCCAGCGTACACGCCAATGGCAAATGTTCCGTCATCGCCAGTTGATTCACATACTCACAAGTCGCCCGGTTGCTGGTGGGGCTGGCCTCGTCATCAAAATAGCTGTCCAGCAGCAGGCGCACCACTGCGCCACGCCGTGCGGCGGCAATATAAGCTTCCAGGCGCGGGTTCGGGTCTGTGGCAGGCGCGCCGCCGGTGGTTGGTCCCCAATACGGCCGTTCATATAACTGCTCCACCAGTACCCTGTCCCCCAATCCGGCCTGCTTCACCAGCCCCAACAAAGCGTCCACATCGCGCAGACTGTTTTCCGGCGACTGAATAATCTCAAGCGGAAAGACACCAGAAACAACCAGCGGATCGGCGTAACGCACGGCATAGGTGATGCCGCCCGTCTGGGTGATGGGCACAAAACCGGGCGTTGGCAGCCAATCGGCCGTTGGCTGCCAATGCACAATGTCCTGATGGGTCCGATCAAAATCATGGGCCAGCAAGGTCTGAACGTGCTGCGCCACGGTCGGCGCATTGGTAATCACCACCAGACCGCGCCGCCCCCACGTTCCGTCTGATTTATCGTCGTTGGGCAGGCTGTCCGGCGAAAAATTCTGGCTGCTGATGACCGCCCAGGTTTCGTCGATGAGCATGTATTTGGCGTGCACATAACCATACCGATCATAAATTTTGGCCGTCGCATCGTTGATCATGAACCAACACGCGCCAGCAGCCTGCTCGATTTCGCGGCAAATATATTTTTCTTGATCGGTCAGGCCGCCGGCCGGGCCGCCTTCCAGCAGCAGCGTCACCGAGACGCCGCGCCCGGCGGCGCGGATGAGCGCTTCGCTGATGGCGATGCTCTCGACGGTGAGCGATCCGACGTGGATGCGGTTTTGCGCCTGATCGATTTGGGCGACGATGGCTTCATAGGCGTTGTCGGGCGCAATGGCCAGGGTGATAACGGCCGTTTCCGTCACCTGCGTCGTAAAAAAGAACGCATCCAGGTCCCAGCCAGGGTAACGCACTTTACGGCCGTTAATCACATCCGTGGTGGACTGCGCCCAATCGGCGGCCGTGTCGGTGTCCGGCACCGGCTGGCCGGTAAGCTGGTCGCGCATCCGGTAAACAATTTGCCCCGCCACCGGCAGGCCGCTGCCCACATACGGCCGTATCGCCGCGCCCAGCCAGCCGGTTTGATTGGTATTACCCGCTTCGTACACCAGCACGTCTACTAAAATTCCGGCCGCGTTAATCAGCAGCGCTTCATCGCCGTCATTGGCAAAACCCGGCCAGGAACCGGTCAGCAGTGGCAGCGGCGAGGGCAGTCCAACGGCCGTTTTCGCCACATCGGGCAAGTGGCCAAACTGTCGTTGAAAGGCCAGGGCGTCGTTGGCCAGCCAGACGGCCGTATGCGCCGGAATAACCACACCCGCCGGAATCACGGCCGCCGCCGAACCATCGCTAATTTGCCAGCCGCCCACGTCTACCGGCTGCTCGCCCACGTTGCGCAAGGCGACCGCTTCGTCGAGCACGCCTTCGTAGCCATCGTAATGCACGGCGTCGATCACCACGTCACGGCTGGTAATGATGGTGACGGCCGTCGCCACATTATTGCTCTGGGTTGTTTCGGTTGCTGCCGTGGCCGCCCGGATGGTGTTGGTGATGGAACCGGAAACGGCCGTGCCCAGGGTCGCCGTCACACTAAATTGCATGTCGGCTTGTGGCGGCAGATCGCCAACTTGCCAGGCCACCGTTTGGGTGATCGGCTGCGGCAGAGGATACCCGCTGCTGTCGGCCACGTAGGTCAGACCGGTCGGCAGGTTGTCGGTGATGATGGTTTGCACGGCCGTCAGGACGCCCACGTTTTGCACCCGGACAAGATACACCACGCTTTCCCCCGGCGCGGCGATGGTGGGGCCGGTTTTTGTCACCGCCAGATCGGCCGATGGGGGTAATTCGCAAGAGGCAAAGGGCGTGCCATCAACATGGGTGCCAGGAGAAAACAGCAACCCATTGGAACCGGCAGCAAGGGTATGTTTAATTAAGGGGCTGGCTCCGGTAATGTCCGGGCTGCGCGTGAGGGACTGATTGTCGCCGCCTTCGCTGCCGTAGGTGTAGGAGATAACGGCCGTGTCAGCCGCATCATACAGCGTGATGGCGTCGCCGCCATTATTTAATCCCAGACTGCCAGTCGTCTGGACCAGACTGCCGCCAAAACTGCCCGTTGGATTGCCGCCGCCAAATACAACTATCGCACACCCCTCCGGCAACAAGGTGCCTGCAGCAAAGGTATGGCGCAACGTTGGGGTACTCAAGCTGTCGTACAGTTTCCAACCACTCAGATCTATCAACGTACTTCCGTTATTTACCAATTCGACAAATTCATCATCATCAGAACCGATTACCCCATCACCATTCGCATCACCATTTGCGCTATCCGGGTCGGCGTGGATTTCGTTGATGATGATAGGAGAATCGGTAGGGGCGGCTACGGCCGTTTCCCGGCCAAAATCCAACAACACAAACAAACACACAACCGGCACGAAAACGATCAACACCAAGCAAACCACACGTTTACACATCACTCCCTCCTGGGTAAGTGCGGATTGTCGAGCGCAGATTAAACATCCGTCTCCAACATAACGCTGAATGAATTGATTGAAACCTTTCTTGCGCACACGCCGCTGTCAACCAGCATCCAATAGAACAGCAGCTACGTTTATAGAGGAAGTCAAAATCAAATTCAAGCGAAACGAGGGTGACTTTTGGACTAGTAGCCGGGGTATCCCTACCCCGCTCCCCCCAGACTTCCCAATCTCCTTCTTACTTCTGCCGGGACGCCAGAAACCCGTAACTGAGAAACGCCAGCCCCAACAAGAGCAAACCGCCCGCCTGCCACAACATGCGGCGGC
>JAKQCM010000388.1 GCA_029559155.1 Chloroflexota bacterium | reverse complement strand
AACCAACAACGTGAGTAAAAAAGACGCCCGCCCCGGATCGATATACAGCGGGCCAGGCAAACGAATAACCAGCAAAATAGCGGCCAAAGCCGCCGCCACCGCCAACAACGTCGGCCCGAGCCTCTTCAACCCGGGAATCAGGCCAAAATCATGACCCCTTTGAGCCGTAGCGAAATCGGCCGGAGCAACTGAAAAATAATCTCTTTCAATCATTGATGAGCAGATCCGATGCTCTAAAAAATATCAGTGAATGCTTTACTGGCGAATGGTACACAGGATAGTCTTAAAATCCTATGTGTTGTAGAATTACCCATGTTTTACTAATTTGTGCAGCGTTTTCTCAATTTGTTAAGGAGTCGGAATATGATCAGCTCGAAGTCGAAAAAACATATCGTACAATTGTTGTTGTTGGTTTTTGTAGGGTTGTTTTGTTTTGGCGCAGCGACAATATCTGCTCAGGAACAACCAACTCAAGGGGCAGATGTTCCTCAGGTTGATGAATATGGCATCCCCCTGAATGCCAGCATAATCAGCCAGATCGAAACCCCAGATGGGGTTCAAACTGTCACAGAAATCCCCGTACAAATGGACACCTTCGCCACATCGGGTATTCCAGAAGGTCAACCCCCGGCAGCATTCACAAATTATGGCAACCGCACCGACCTAAGATTGGGTTATAACACAGCCAACGGGTTCGGCGCCCAGCGCATGTATTTGTGGTTTAATGTCGCCGCTTCCGGCATTCCTAGCAACGCAACCATTAATTCAGCGTCTGTTTCTATCTGGGCCAGTGATTCCGGTGGAAATATGGGTTTTGAAGCGCGTCACCTCAGTTCATCCTGGGGCGAGTATTCGCTAACCTGGATGAGTAATCGGCCGGAATGGGGCGGCTCGCTGGGTCAAGGCGTTATTTCAGCCGGGACGGGCCAAAAAACTGCCGATGCAACGAATTTGGTGCGCGACTGGGTTTCTGGCGCGCGCGCCAATAACGGCGTGATTGTCATTGGGAATGAGGGAACGGCCGCGCCATTTGAACGGGTCATTTTTGCTCGTGAAGCCGCAAATGGTTTGTATGCCCGGTTAGTGGTCAATTGGACTATTCCGGTAGATACAATCCCGCCGGAATCTACCATCACCCAACTGCCGCAGTTCTCGCGCGTGGATTACACTGTCTCCTGGACCGGTTTTGATTTAGGTTCGTCGGCATCCGGCATTGCC
Organism: Chloroflexota bacterium; assembly: GCA_029559155.1. Lineage (GTDB taxonomy): Bacteria > Chloroflexota > Anaerolineae > Promineifilales > Promineifilaceae > Leptovillus. Next base: position 9,757 of record JAKQCM010000388.1, on the reverse strand, counting down.
TTCTGGGATTTGGACGTCAGCACCGATGGCGTCAATTGGTCGCAGTGGATTCGCGGCACAACCAATCAGACCGCTACCTGGCAGGGGGCAATTGATGGTCTGACCTACCGTTTCCGGGTGCGCGCGGTTGACCGCGCCGGCAATGTGGAAAGCTGGACCCGTAACACATCGCAGCAGCAAACCAGCACAACGGCCGATACCGTTGCCCCTACGGTCGGTTTGCAATCGCTGCCACAATTCACCTATGATCCCGGTTTCCCCATCACCTGGACCGGAGCGGATAATCGCAGCGGCGTGCGCCAGTATGAAGTGCAGTTCAACGTAAACGGCGGCGCGTGGCAAATTGGCCAGATTTTCCAATTGGGTGATGGGCAGCATACGCGCACCGCTACGGGCGCTGTGAACGGCGAAACGTATGGCATTCGCGTCCGGGCGACTGATCAGGTAGGCAATTTGGGCGCATGGAGTAACGAATCTTTCACTACGGTCTATACCACGCCGCCTTACCCGAATGCTCGTGTGCTGCCGTTCATACCGCCGAATCATACGGCCGGTCCGCCTGGAATTTCTAATGATACGACTTTCCGCGTGACGTGGAGCATACAGGTTGCGCCGGGCACTTCGGTTGTGGACCAAACCAGTTTGGTTTATTCATGCGATGGCGGTCCTTGGACATCCTGGCAGGCGGCTGCTTCTGGCACGTTTGCCGACTTTGATTCAACGGCCAATACGGTTGGTTGTTCACCTTCCACGGTAACGCATCTTTACCGGTTTGAAGCGGCCGGGAGAGCGCTGTATCCGGGGAATGTTACGCGCAATGAGACGTTGACCGGTCAACCGGAGTCATTTGTGGTGGTGGATCCGAATGGCGATGTCCAGGTGCGGTTCTATATGCCTATTGTGTATGGGCCGCCAGGAGCGCTCACGGCGAATCAGGGAGAAACTCTGTCGATTGGTGACGCCAGCGGCGAGTAAATTGCCAGTGGTTATGTATGAGGAAAAGGGCGCACGGCCGTGCGCCCTTTTTTTGTGCGTGAGGGCCGGAAGATGAATAATTCCGAGGGCTGCGTTAGAATAGTGCATGGACGAGCCTGATAACGAGACGTATATGATTCAAGATATTGGTCGAATTACCTTAGAAGATAAACCAGAATGGCTAAAAGTGGTGATGCCAGCCAAAAGAAATTGGCTGCTGCTGCTCGTTTTTTCCGCCTCTCTGGTCATCTGGTTGGTAATGACCGTTTGGATGATTATCTTTCTCGTGCGCGATGTGATTATGCCCGGAGCCAGGTTCGCCTTTGTTTTGGCGACAATCATCGTGTTGTGGTTGGTGATCTGGTATTTTGTGGGGCGCGTGTTGGGGCGCCGCTGGCAATATTTTGCGGCTGAGCGCGAGATTATTTTCATCAACAAAGAGCGGTTGATCGTTCGGCGGCCTGTGTCGATTTGGGGGTCAACGGAAGCGTTTGATATGGCTCATGTACGGCCGTTTTATATCAGCGATAAACATCACTGCCCGACGTTTGATTATGGCAGCCAAAAAGTGTATCTGGGTACAAGTCTCACGCAATCAGAAGCCCAACGGCTCATCGAAACGATAAACACGCTTTATTTTCGTGCGTACGATGCGGATTATGATGGCTAACGGCCGTTTCCCGGCTTCATCACTTTCTTAAACGAATTCCATGCGTAGTCTAGCTCAACGAATCGCCGCGTACATCCCCGTAACGCTGGCTAAACATATTTTGCATGACGGTCTGCCTGCCCCCGGACAGCCGCATTCGTTGTTCGCGGCCACGTTGTTTTCAGACATTTCGGGTTTTACAGCGATGTCTGAAGAATTGGCGTCCGATGGCTCGCGCGGCGCGGAAGAATTAAACCGCGTTCTCTTCACTACCTTCACCGCCATGATCGACGTGATCCACGAATCGGGCGGCGCGATCAGCCATTTTTATGGCGACGCCATGTCGGTGTATTTCCCTGTAGACGAGGAAACAGCCGGTCGGGATGTTGCCCAGCGGGCGCTGGCCTGCGCCCAGATGATGCAGCAGCTTATGCGCGCCAGTTTTGGCCGCGCCGTTACCAATCGCCCGCCCGGCAAAAACCCGGTGTTCCCTTTGACTATAAAAATTGGCGCAGCTTACGGCCGTTGCCAGGAAATAATTGTTGGCGACCCGACCGAAAGCCTGGAATTTGTGCTGACGGGCACGGCCGTAGACGAGGCCGCCGCCGCTGAAAAAATCGCCCAATCTGGCCAGGTGGTGGCCAGCCGAGCACTGCTGGCCCTGGCTGACCGGCCTGAATTTTGCCCCGATAAGACATTTTGTGTGTTAGACGGCCGTATCCCCATGCCCACCGCCGCGCCTATCCTCGATTGGAACACCTGCACCGGCGAACAATTTAGCCGCTTCTGCGAAATCACCACCGCGTTCATTCCGCCGGCTCTAACAGAGCGCTTGGCCTATGGCAACACCAATGAACTGGCCGAACATCGGCCGGTTACCAGCATGTTCGTGCAGTTTGAATACGCCAACGACCCTGATGCCAGTTCCGACATCGAAACGGCCGAAATGGCCGGACATCTGCAAGCCTATTACCAGTGGGCCAGGCGCATCGTGCGCCGCTTTGGCAGCGACAATGCGCGCATCAACCGCATCCTCACCGGCGATAAGGGCAACCAGCTGCACATCATTTTTGGCGCGCCGGTGGCTCCCGATGCGCCGGACCAGGCCATTCGCTGCGCGTTGGCGCTGCTGCGCGAACAGCCGCCTTACATTGTCACGCAGCGCATTGGGTTGGCCGCCGGCAAGGTGTTTTCCGGCCCGGTCGGGTCGACGGCGCGGCGGGAATACACCGTGGTAGGGGATGTGGTGAATATGTCGGCGCGATTGGCGCAGGCGTGCGCGCCAAATGAAGCGTTGACCAATCCGACCACCGCCGCCCGCGTGCGCGATGTGATCGAGTTTGATGTGCTGCCGATGCAGGCATTTAAGGGCAAGCAGGAGCAGATTACCCCTTATCGCCCGCTGGGTGAACGGCCGTCTACGACCCAACTGCAAGTGTATTTTGGGCATTGGGAACGGCCGTTAATCGGCCGAGATACCGAACTGGACCTGTTGTTGGGCGGCATGGATGCCGCCTTGCGCAAGGTGGGCGGCGTGGCGGCCATTCTGGGTTCTGTCGGCGTGGGCAAAACGCGCCTGTTGGCCGAGGGCATACGCTATTGGCTGGCGGCCGGCGGCACCGGCGTGGTTGGTGTGTGCCAGCAGCACATCACCGACACGCCTTACGGCCCTTGGGTGAATATCTGGCGCGATTTTTTTGGCCTGCGGCCCAGCATGGACGCCCAGAGTCAGGCAGATGTGGTAGCTCGCCGCACCGAGGCGCTGGTTCCCGATTGCGGCGACGATGTTAGCTTGTGGGGCGAAGTGTTGGGTTTACCTTTTGCTATGTCGCCAGACATGGAAGCGCTGACGGCCGAAGTGCGGCAAACCCGTTTTTTTGCCCTTACGCGCCGTTGTTTCCAGGCTGCTGCCAAGGAGCAGCCGCTGCTCATCGTGTTGGAAGATGCGCATTGGGCAGACCAATCCAGCCGGGCCTTGCTGGATGACCTGACGCAATCTTTGGAAGGGCACGCCATGTTTGTGGCTGTGACTTTCCGCTTATTGGAAGATTTGCACCTGGCGACTTTGGAACGGCCGTCGTGCATCCCCATCATCCTGGCCGATTTGTCTACCTCGATGGCTCGCCGCTTGCTGCGCGAGTTGGTGGGCGTGGATGGGCTGCCGGATGCTGTGGAGCAGCATTTGGGCCTGCGTGACCGTGACGGCCGTGACAGCCCGGTTAGCCCACTGTTTCTGGAAGAGTCTGTGAACATGATGATGAGCGCCGGCGTGTTGAAGCGAAACGGCCGTCTCCTCATCGACGAAGAAAAACTGGCCCAATTGCAAATTCCGGACACCATCCACGGGCTGCTGTTGGCCCGATTGGACCGTCTCAACCCGACCAGCCGCGATCTTTTACAGGTGGCCTCGGTGATTGGGCGCGAGTTTGCCCTGGAACCGCTGGAAACAATCGTCAGCGGCGTGCCACGCGCGCAGATGGCCGATCTGCTGCACCAGCTTGCCAACGAAGAAATGACCCAATTGGTCACGGCCGATCCGGAATGGATTTATCTTTTTCAACATGCTCTGACGCATGAAGTGGCCTATGAAAGCCTCTCTTTTGCCCGGCGACAAGCGCTGCACCAGGCCATGGCTGATTGGTTGGCTGTGCGGTTTGCGGATAATTTACGGCCGTATTACAGCCTGCTGGCCTACCATTACAACCGCGCCGGCGTGCATCAGGAAGGTTTGTATTACGCGTTGGCCGCCGCCAACGACGCCCGCGACATCTTCTCCAATCAGGAAGCGGTGGAGCTTTACAATCTGGCGGAGGCCCATTTGCTGGCGTTGGGGAAGGAGGAGAGGTGGGAAACGGCCGTTTCCCTCTACCTCGCCCGTGGCGAATGCCTGCGCTTCCTCGGCGACTTTAACACCGCCATGCAAGATGTCGCCCAGGCCATCACCCTGTCCGAAGCCCACCAAGACCCCTTGCGCCAGGCCCAATCCTACAACCTCATGGCCGATTTGAAGTATCGCCATGGGAGCTATGACGAAATGCATCAGTTTACAAACAAGGTGATCCGCGAACTAACGGAACAAATTCCGATCGTCGATTTAGCTACTGCGTATCGCTGGTCGGGTGTAGCGGCTACTGTATCAGGTGATTATGAGGTGGCGTTAGATCAGTTGTACCATGCAGAAACACTTTGTTATCAGATAGAAAACAGAGAACGTTTAGCCAGAATATGGGAATCAATGGCTTTTGTTTATTTTCTACAGAAGAACCTGGAATTAGCTCTGAAATATACACAGCAAAGCCTTGAACTTTCCCGTGATTTCAGCACGGTTGCCAACGTTGCCAGTTCGTTAAGCAATATTGCGCTGGTTCAATTGCAATTAGGGCAACCAAAAGACGCATTATTAACCCTTGAGGAGGCTATTACAATTGTTCGTGGTGTAAGCCGAAATTATTTGGCCGCTTTTTTGGTTAATAAAGCCGAGATTCTTTGTTACTTGGGAGATTTTGCCGAAGCAAAGGTGTGTTTTTCTGAGGCAGGTGATCTTTTTGGTCTCATGGATGATGACTTTGGGATACTTGAAGTGTCCTTGTCGCTGGCTTATGAATACCATTGTGCCTTGAGGGACTGGGATGAGGCTTCAATGATCTTGAAGCGCGTCCAAGACTTGATCACGCTTCGACCGGAACTCAATCCAGAAGCGCAAGTTCGTTTGCTGATTGCCTTGAGCCAGATTTCTTTGGCAAAAGGTAACTTTTTGGCTGCGCAGCGCTATGGTGATCAGGCTTTTGCATTAGTCGAAAGCAAGGAAATTGGCTGGTGGCGACCAGCGGCCTGTTATTTTTCTGGCAAAGCACAACTGGAATTAGGAAATGCCGCGCAAGCATTGGACATGCTGCACTTAGGGGTTACGGCCGTTGCCAATGATGGTTGCCCCGATTACCTGCCGCTGCTTTTGTTGGCGTTGGCCGAGGCTGAACCAGATAAACGAATTGAGCACTTACAGAATTGTATCGCCAGTGCAGAAAAGCGGGCCAGATATGTTGACCGGGCGTATTGCATTGAAGTGGCCGAAGCCAGACTGGCGGCCAACTAGAGAAGTACCATTCAAAAAGCCCGGTTTTTCAACCGGGCCTTTGTTTTAACGCGTATAACTTGTTGTCGCAAAACGAATCACGTGCCAATACCCCAGCTGCCATTCGGAAGATAAATGACCCCGGCGGCAGCCGCTAATACCAACTGCACGATCAAAACTTTGCTTTTACCGATAACTTGATGAATGTGTACTTCCTTTTCTGCGAAAAGTTAATAAAAAACATGGCTGTTTGTGAAAACAGATCTCAGAATAACAAGATCAGACACATTCCCTAAGAACCAACAACCCAAATTCCTTTTGTAGATCGATCGCCCAGGCCGCCGGCGAATTCGTCGAAGTTGTCTTCGTTCAGGTTTTCCAGGACTTTGCGGTCTTCGTCTGTAAGCTCGTACCCTTTTAAGGCTTCGTCCGGGTTGGTGAACAGAAGTTTGCGGAAGGCTTCATCTTTAATAGCCCGTTCAATGATTTCTTTGATGATGGTTTCAGACATGTTTTTCTCTCCTGATTTGGTTAATCCCAGAAGCGCTTTGGCGCGCCGGTGGGGAATAATTTTGTCCTGCAATTGAAGTCAGTATGCCCAGGGAACGGCCGTTTGTCAATACAATGCCCCGCACATCTGTTGTAATTCACCTTACTTTTCACGGTTGCCAGTTACCCCGGAATAGGTTATTCTGGACGCATGTTTTTTGAACGAGGCTTTACTGGGCGCATGGTTCGCCCACAAATTATTGGCTGTGGTGTGGCGCGGCTCTGGTTAAACGCGCCTATCACCTGATATTTATGTAAAGTAATTTAATTGATTTTCAGGAAGCCGAGGCGCAAGCGTCTCGGCTTTTTTTGTTTTGAATAGACCGCCAGCCAGGTTTCCGAAATCTGCCTGGTCTTGAGGCAAGGAGGTACAGCATGGCCGAAATTCTGGTCAATCTCGATAAAGTCAGCGTCAGTTTTGCTGGCCGGGTTATTTTTTCTGGTCTGAGTTGGGAGATTCAGGCCGGGCAGCGGGTGGGGCTGGTTGGGCCGAACGGCGCGGGCAAATCCACGCTGCTCAAGCTGATTGCTCAGGAATTGTCGCCAGACGAGGGTAACACGTTCCGCCTGTCCGGGCTGACCTGGGGCCGATTGGCGCAGGAACCAGTTATGCCGGAAGGCGAAACTGTGCTGTCGGCGGCGATGACGGGCGTGCCCGCCATCGCCGCCATCGAACAAACATTGGCAAATCTGGAAGCGCAAATGGGCGATCCGGCCGTTTATGAGCAGCCTGCGGTTCTGGCCAGGGTGCTGGCTGCTCACGAAAAGGCGCTGGCCCACTATGATCTGCAGGATGGCCCGCGATATGCCAGCCGCGTCAAGGATGTACTCAGCCGCCTGGGATTCGATCAGAGTCAATGGGCTACACCTGTCAAATAACACCCACAAATGTACCGGGTATTAACAGCCATAATGATCCACCCTATCACACCCAAGATGTGCCACCTGTTTACAGTTTCTGTGACACTTTCGATGACGCCTCATCCGCCAACTGAACGATAAAATAATCCCCGCCCCATGAACATATTGCGTTAGTTGGCTATCTCAATCTTCACCTCCTCTTCCAACTTCTGCCGGCCATGCGCCCGAAAACTGTCACCTTGAATGACCACAATCTCGGCATGGTGGGCCAGTCGGTCCAGGCCGGCCGCGGCCAACAGCGGGTTGCCAAACAGGCCAGGCCATTCGCTGGGCGAGCGGTTGCTGGTCAGCATAATGCTACCCTGTTCATACCGCTCATTGATGATGTCATACAAATCTTCGGGCATCGGTGGGGTCAACGGCTTCAGACCGAAATCATCCAGCACCAGCAGCTCAGGTCGACAATACTGCTTCAACCGCCGGTCAACAGAGTCATCGGCACGGCCGCCGTGAATATGGCGCAGCATTTCATGGGTGTTGATGAACAAGGCCGAAAAGCCCTGACGACAAGCCTCATGCACCAGGGCCTGGGCTAGATGGGACTTGCCCACCCCGGTCGGGCCGCAGATAAGAACATTCCGCTTCTGCCGGATGTAGTCACAACTGGCCAGGGACAATATCTGCTGCCGATTCAGCTGGGGATTGAAATTGAAGTCGAAGTCCTCCAATGTCTTACTCGTATGCACGGCCGACCGGCGCAGGCGCAGCGCCAACTGCTTCTGTGCCCGTCGTTCCACCTCGTCTTCGAGCAGCCGCGCCAGGAATTCAATATGGGTCCATTGACCGGCAACGGCTTGACGATGCCGCGCCTCCAGTGTTTCCAGCACACCAGAGAGGCGTAACTGCTTCAGGTAGGGTTGGAGTTGGTGTTTCAATTCCATGATGGCCCACTCCATAGATGCCCGAGCAGTTCCTGTGCCCCCCGGACAAATCGTTGGGCTGCCGGCGCTTCTGGCGCAGCCGGCGCTTCAGCTGCCGCTTCCAATCCCTGGCTGAGAATGCGCTTGACCGTTTTGTAGCTGACCTCATCAAAACGCAAAGCGCGGTCACAGGCTGCTTCCAGGCGTTCATCGCCCACCTGCTCACGCAGCCGCAGCAAGCGGCGCACCATGGAGAGGCGGTCTACCACCGGGTCAGCCAGCAAACGGCCAACCAGCGCCGTAGTGGAAAAGCCAATATCCGCCGCAACGGCCTGGCAGGCGTCCCGGTCTAATACCAAGCCTGGCAGTTTGTCGGGCGGCAGATGGGCCGGATTGGTGATGCGCTGACCGGCTTCGGTGGCCCGTTCATGAGTCGCCACCAACTGGTAGTCAGCGGTATACAGTCGTACTTCTTGACTGCCGCCGCGAACCCGTAGTCTCTGCCCCACCAGGCGGAAAGGGGCAGAGTAGTAGGCATTGTCAAAAACCACGTAGCAATCCCGGTGCAGTTTGGCCTGTTTCCACACGGCCAGGTCATAGGGCGTTTCCGGAAGGGGCTGCAACGCCGCTTTCTCCACGGTCTCAAACTGCACCACGGGCTGTTTGCGCGTGGTGCCATGCCTGCGCTGACCGGCGGTCGTCAGGCACCATACTTTGACGTCTTGGTTGGCCTGGGTGATGGTCGTCATTTCCCGACCACCGAGGAAGTTGCGCTTGACGTAATGGACGCCGCCCTTTTCCACCTTCCCTTTATGCTGTGGCGTCTGGGGTTTACACGGGGCGATGAGAAAACCGTAGTGTTCGGCGCATTCCCGGTACGTCACCTGCACTTCGGGGTCATCCCAACACGCTTGGGTGATGCCAGCTTTTAGATTGTCAATGACGACGCGCTGGGGCACGCCACCCAGAAAGGCAAAGGCATTGCGGTGTAGACGCAGCCAGGTCGGTATCTGCTGGTTGAAGACAAACTCCACATACTGGTGGCGGCTCCAGGAAAGCGTCAGCACAAAGGCCCAGGTTTTGCGGATCTCGCCGGTTGCCGGGTCGATCATCTTGCCGGTGTACCCGAAATCTACCTGTGCTTCTTCGCCCGGCGCGGTCTCCACCCGGACCGTCACGTCGGCCTGCGCCGGTTCCAACTGCTTGACAAACCGCCAAACGGCCATGTAACTGCCACGAAAGCCACGTTCTTCCAGTCGTTGTTTGATGGCGCTGACTTCCGTGTCCTGCTCACGCAGCTTGACCACCAGTTTTCGGTACGGCTCTACCGTCGACTGGCTTTGTGGGGGGTGTTGGGTGGGCATCGTTTCTTCTAACAACTGGAAGAGTTCTTCAATGGGCGGCAAAGTTCCCTTTAGCAGACCATACTCCTCCGCCCATTCCCGATATTTTTTTGCTGTCCGGCGGTCGACCCCTAGGTCTCGTTTGATACCTCGGTTACTGGCCCCGGCTCGCAAATGTTGTAAGAGTGCATAAATATCCACAATCTGTTTCCTTTTTCCTGCCATGTTCCCTCCGGTTGTTGCTTGGTATTGCCGGAAGGATAGTTGGCGGATGAAGGCTTGTCGAAAGTGGTACACCTTGGCCGTTAACGAGTGGCACATTATGCCCGTTAACCGGTGGTGCATCTTGGCCGTGAATCACTGGCACATTATAGGGTGTAAGATGACA
>JAKQCM010000369.1 GCA_029559155.1 Chloroflexota bacterium | reverse complement strand
GGAGCATCAAGCAACGGTTCAGGAGCATCAAGCAACGGTTCAGGAGCATCAAGCAACGACCCAGGAGCATCAAGCAACGACCCAGGAGCAGGTAGGAACGATTCAGGAGCAGGTAGGAACGGTTCAGGAGCCGGTAGCAGCGACCCAGGAGCAAGTAGCAGCGGCTCCGCAGGCGTTTCTGGCCGCTTTTTTCTTCAGTCTGGCCGTCGCTGCCAAGTACCAGGCGTGGTTGTTCTTGCCGCTGCTGCTGGGATTGGGTTGGCTGCAAGGCTGGCGGCGGCGCGATTGGCTGCGCTTTGGTCTGGGACTACTGCCGGTGCTGGCCGTGCTGCTGGCCTGGAGCGCGGCGCGTGGCGGCGGCCTCGCCCTCTGGTCGGCGCAGATGGGTAATTATGGCGGCGTACGCCTGATCTGGTCGTGGGAGCTGTGGCCCCGGCTGGCCGCCTGGCTGCGGCTGTGGCGCTGGCTGTTTGTCTGGCCTGTTTGGGGTGTGATTGTGGCGGTGGCGGTGCTACGGCCGTTCCTCCCTTCAAATTGGACACGGATGAACACGGATGAACACGGATTAACCCGTCATTATTCCCAGTTTCTCGCCCTTTTCATTATGGCCTATTTCCTCCTCCATTGGTTCCTGGCCGTCCCTGTTTGGGACCGTTACCTCCTGCCGCTGCTGCCCCTGGTAGCCCTGCTTGTCGCCCGGCTCCTGGCGCAAATCGTCAATCGTCAATCGTCAATGGTCAATGGTCAATGGCGCATGTTAATGGTTATCTGGTCTCTGTTAATGGTTAGCCTGTTGCTTCCCGCCTGGGGGGCAAGAAACGGCCGTTACCCCATTGGCGGCCAGCCAGACGCCGACGGCGGCGCGGCGCAAATCGCCGCCCTGCTGTATGATGCCCCTTACGGCACGGTCCTGTATGATCATTGGTACAGTTGGCAGTGGGGGTATCATCTGTTTTGGCGGCGGGTGTATGTGAACTGGCTGCCCTACCCGGCCGTTCTCACCGAAGATTTGGCCGTGTTTGGCGACGATGGCAGCCCGCGTTACCTGGTTTTGCCCCTGGGCGAACCTGCGTTACCATTCCGGCGGGCGGTGGCCGACGCCGGGTTCCAACTAAAGCCCATCCTCACAGCGGCCCCGACGACGATGCAGCTCTATCGAATCGAACGATGAATGACGAACACGCGACGATGAAACAAAAAAGGCTCACGCGCTTTTGGCCCTGGCTGGCGGTTGTGGGGCTGGTTTTGTTGTTTTTCAACAAGATGGTTTTTAGCAACCTGATTTTGGCGCGGGGTGACACGTTTCTTTATTTTTACCCCTACTGGCAGGCGGCGGCGGAGGCTTTGCGGCACGGCCGTTTACTCCTCTGGAACCCATCCCTTTTCATGGGCGCGCGGCTGCTGGCCAACAGCCAGGTGGGGTTCTTTTACCCGCTCAACTGGCCGGTGTGGCTGCTGCGGCCCACGCCCTACGCCGTCAGCGCGTCGATTGTGCTGCATCTGATCATTGCCGGATGGGGGGCTTACCTGGCCGGACGACGGCGTTTAGGGCTGGGCATGCTGGCGGGTTTGCTCACGGCCGTTCTCTTTGCCCTTGGCGGTTATCTCACCGCCCAGGTCGAACACGTCAACCAGGTGCAGGGGCTGGCCTGGCTGCCCTGGTTCCTGGTGGCGCTGCCCAAAGGCCGCAGCCCTCACCGTCAAGACATCTTCCAACGAATCATAGCCCTTGGCCTGCTGTTTGCCCTGCAACTACTCGCCGGCCACACCCAAACCGCCTTCATCAGCGGCGTGGCGGTGGGGGTGTGGGTGTTGGCGAGTGCGGTGGGGGAGTGGAGACTGGAGACGGGAGACTGGAGACGGGAGATTAGAGATTGGAGATTGCGCAATCTCCAATCTCTAATCTCCAATCTCCTCCCCGTTCTTCTGGCCGCCCTTCTGGCCCTGCTGCTAACGGCCGTGCAGCTTCTGCCAACCCTCGAATTGACCTCGTTGTCCAGCCGCCAGGGCGGGCTGCTGCCGAATGAAGTGCTGTCGTTTTCCTGGCATCCCTTGCTGATTGGCCGCTCGCTGCTGCCCGCTTATGGGCAGTCGTTGTTCTCCGAATACGTAGCCTTTTTGCCCATTACCGCCCTGGTTTTGGCGGTGATGGGTGCCTGGCAGTGGCGGCGGCGGCCGGGCGTGCTGGCGGCATTGGCCCTGACGGCCGTCGGCCTGTTCCTGGCGCTGGGCGTGTTTAACCCGCTCTACTGGCTGCTGGCGCGGCTGCCCGGCTTCGATTTGTTTCGCGTGCCGGCCCGCTGGCTGGCGCTGTACGCCCTCGGCGCGGCGCTGTTGGCCGGCGTAGGGTTGGAGAGATTTCGGATTTCGGATTTCGGATTTCGGATTTTCGGGAGGCGGAACACAGGGCGCGGACCACGGCAGACAGAAAACCGATTGCCGTTCTGGCCTTTTGCTTTTGTCCTGGGCTTAATGGGTTGGACGGTGGCGGCCGTCTTGCTGGCGCGCTGGCTGCCCATGGGACCGGAAGCGCCTTTTGAACGGCCGTCGCCCCTGACTTGGGGGTTGTGGGTGGCGGAACTGGCGCTGCTGGCTGTCTGGGGGCTGGCGGCGCGCAGCCGACAGCAGCTGGCGGTGGGCGGATTGGCAGGTACGGCCGTTCTCTTCCTGTTCCTCGCTTCCCGCAGCTTGCCCTACAACAACCTCACCACCCCGGAGGCGTGGTTCGATCTGCGCCCGCCGGCGGCCAGGCTAATTGCGGATTGCGGATTGCGGATTGCGGATTGCGGATTGCAGAATGACCCGCTCACCCTGTCACCCCGTCACCCCCACACCCCCACATCCCTACACCCTCCGCCCGACCGCCTGCTCAGCCTTTCGGCTATATTTTTTGATCCGGGGGATTGGGGCGAGATTGAGAGCATCTATGCCGACCAGTTAGACGCGGCGGCGTTGTACGATTACGCCGTCGCCATCAAACAAAAGGAAATCATTGCCCCCAATTTGCCGCTGGCTTATGGTCTGGCGTCGGTGGATGGCTTTGATGGCGGTGTCTTGCCGCTGCGGACCTACAGCGAGCTGATGAGCCTGATTTTGCCCCAGGGCGAGGTGACCACCGACGGCCGTTTGCGCGAACACCTGGACGCTGTGCCGGAAGCGAAGTGGCTGGATTTGTTTAACGGCCGTTACCTCATCACCGACAAAACCGGCGACCAGTGGCGCAACATCAGCCCGGCCGGTCTGGACGTATTCTTCGATTTGCAGCATCCGCAGGCCATCGCCGCCGGGGGGACGGCGGCAATTGCCTATCTGCCGCCCTTCGCCGCCAGCGGCCTGGCTGTGGTGTCGGGCGGCGCGCCGGGGACGCTTGTGGTGACGACTTCCGTGGGCGAAACACGGCTGGAACCGACGGCCGTAGACGGCGATCTGGTCTGGTTTGATTGGCGGGAAACGGCCGTGCCGCAAGCCATTGCCTTACACGCCGCGCCGGACGCGCCCTGGCAGGTGCAGGCCGCGACCCTGGTTAATGCCGCCGAAGGCACGTTTATGTCCCTCACCCTGGGCGATTATCGCCTTATTCATTCCGGCGACGTGAAAATCTACGAGAATCTCAACGTGCTGCCGCGCGCTGTCCTGCTGGCGGATTGGCAGTGGCAGCCGGACGAAACGGCCGTGCTGGCCGCCATGCAGGAGCCAGACTTTGACCCCCGGCAAACGGCCGTGCTGCTGGGCGAGGGTGAAGGTACTCAAGACCTGACAGGTCTTAAAGACCTGTCAGGTCTGGCGGAAATCGTCCTTTACACGCCAGAAAATGTGGTGGTTCGCACCGACGCGCCGCAAGACAGCCTGCTCCTGCTCACCGACGCCGATTATCCGGGCTGGCGGGCTGCGCTGGACGGCCGTCCGGCGGCCATTATTCCGGCCGATGGGCTGTTTCGCGGGGTGATGGTTCCGGCGGGCGAGCATGAGGTGGCATTTACGTTTGCGCCGCAGAGTCTGGCGAACGGCCGTGCCCTGTCGCTGGTGGGGGTGGCGCTTTTGCTGTTGGCGGGCGGGTATTGGACGGCCGTCTGGTTTCGGCGCAAACGAATTGAGCGGTTGAATTCTTAACCTTCCCTTGGTTTGCGCCGATTTAGCGGCCTAATTCGGCATCTTTCTATGGGTGAGTGTGTTAGAATTAGGGGTGTGGCTTTGGCGGCGGCGAGGGTGCAAACGGCCGTAAACAAGAGGCCGAAGCAGAGCGAGGTTTGGTCATGAAACATTTGTTGGTAAAAGATTGGATGACAACGGCCGTGATTTCCGTCAGTCCCACAGAGCCGATGTTGTCGGCGCATAAACTCATGCGCGAGAAAAACATCCGCCGTCTGCCGGTGGTGGCGAATAACAAAGTCGTCGGCATCCTGACGCGCAGCGATGTGCGCCAGGCGCAGCCATCCAGCGCGACTACCCTAAACGTCTGGGAGATGAATTACCTTCTGGCCAAGCTCGAGGTGCAGGACGTCATGTCGAAAAAGGTGATCACGCTTCATCCTGATGACACCATCCGCACGGCGGCCACCATGATGCACGAAAATCGTTTTGGCGCTTTGCCGGTGGTGGATGATCAGGACCATCTTGTGGGCATTATTACCGAATCGGATATTTTCCGCATCCTCATTGCCTGGTTTAACGAAGAAGTAGGCGAGGTTGTGGCCTGAGTTCTGGCCGGAATTTTTATTGATCTGACGCCGCCCAGGTGACCGGAAACGGTCACCATTTTTTTGTCTTACCTATGCAGTTTCTCCGGATGACTTTAAAGGTTTTTTTGGTCTTTAAGAAAACAATCAGGTAATGAACTGGTCATTCTGAGCGGAGTCTTCGGAGCGAAGAATCCCTATCACTCGGTCATTTCAAGCAAATGGGATGCTTCGGCAAGCTCAGCACAGGCTCTCAGCATGACACGTCTCTCGATTACCGGATTAATTTTTTAATCTGCAAAAAAACCCTTAGGGTCTGCATAGGCGCTTTTTGTCTTATACTCACGAAGCTCATTCTGAGCGTTCGAACAACATAGAGGAGATTTTGAATGTCTGAAAAAAGAAAAAAAGTTCGTGTTGCCATTATCGGTATCGGCAACTGCGCATCGTCGTTGGTTCAAGGTTTGCAGTATTACAAAGACGCGCCTGATGACGCGGAAATCCCTGGCCTGATGCACGCCACGGTGGGCGGGTATCATGTCCGTGATATCGAGATTTCGGCAGCGATTGACGTGGTGGAAGGCAAGGTTGGCAAGGATTTGAGCGAGGCGATTTGGGCGCACCCCAACAACACCATCAAATTTGCCGATGTGCCCTATTTGAATGTGCCGGTTTCGCGGGGGATGACCCACGATGGTATTGGCAAGTATGTCAGCACTGTCGTTAAAAAGGCGGAAGGCCCCACGGACAACATTGTCAAAATTTTGAAAGATACACACACAGATGTGGTGATCAATTTCCTGCCGGTTGGCTCGGAAATGGCTACCAAATGGTATGTGGAGCAGGTGATGGATGCCGGCTGCGCGTTTGTGAATGGTATCCCGGTTTTTATTGCCAGTTCGCCTTATTGGAGCAAGCGGTTTGCGGAGCGCGGCTTACCTATCGTCGGCGATGACATCAAAAGTCAGTTGGGCGCGACGATTACGCACCGGGTTCTGACCAATTTGTTTAAGGATCGTGGGATTCATATTGACCGCACCTATCAATTGAATTTTGGCGGCAATATGGATTTCTATAACATGTTGGAACGGGATCGCCTGGAATCAAAGAAAATTTCTAAGACGCAGGCGGTGACGAGCCAACTGCCGTATGATTTGGGCGCGGATAATGTGCATGTGGGACCGAGCGATTACGTGCCGTGGTTGACGGATCGTAAATGGTGCCATATTCGCATGGAAGGGCGGGCGTTTGGCAACGTGCCGCTGCAGTTGGAGCTGAAGTTGGAGGTTTGGGATTCGCCGAATTCGGCCGGGGTGATGATTGACGCGGTGCGCTGCGCCAAGCTGGCTCTGGACCGGGGCATTGGCGGTCCGCTGATTGCGCCGTCGAGCTATTTCATGAAGTCGCCGCCGCAGCAGTTTACCGACGATGAAGCGCGGGCGAAGACGGAAGCGTTTATTGCCGAGAAGATGTAAGCGGTTGGGGGGAGTTGTTGGTTGAAAGTAAAAAGGCCGGGGAATCCGGCCTTTTTTTGTGCGTTGGTCAGGCGCTGAGGGTTACTTGTGGATTGTTTTGCGTCGGAAGACGGCCGTTCCGCTCACCAATCCCACCATGAGCAGGGCAGCCAGGATGAGCAGAATGGGTGTCTGGCCATGGGCGGTGAAGGATTGCAGGGAAACGGCCGTGGGGCCGGTGGCAAAGGTCCAATTAAAGCCAGTAAAAAAGTATGTGTTTGTCTGGCAGTTAGTGCCATAATTGGCTGTGTGGAATTGGTATTCTACGGTTTTGCTTTGAAATGCTGATGGCACGCCGCCTGTAAACACATCGCAGCGCCAGTTAGAACTAGGTGGACCGTTCACGATATCATAAGAACATTGTGTCCGAATATAATTGCCAGCATCCCCTTGGGGATGAACTTCAACGCAAATGGCGTCACCGCTAACCGTATCCGATTGGACCCAGAATAGCCAGCCGGGGTTTAGATCGATCGGCGAATTGGGTGACGCGCCGCCGGTTGTGAGATTGTTAATAAAAGTTGCGGCAGAGGTTGATGCGACGACGGCCGTTAAAAACCCGAGTGCGGCGAGGAGAGCGATGGCAAAGTATTTTGATTTCATTATATGAGCCCTATTGTTTAACGAGATAAAAATCCATATTGACGACGGTAGAGAACGGCCGTCCCGCTCAGCAAAACGATCAACATCATGCCCAGTAATATCATGGGAGTATTTTGACCATTGGCAGATGTGAAAGATTGCAGAGAAACGGCCGTGGGGGCAAATGGTTCTAGCGCGGTATTATCAATTGTTATGCTATCAATTCGAGCGTAAGAAGATCCATTAACTTGATAAATGCGGAAGCCTGATACATTTTGATTGTTGGTAATGGCGATATCATTTCCAATAAGTATCCCATTTATGAAAAGATCCATTGTGCCATTAGCAACCGAATAAGATCCGTAATTAATTGTTGTGCCGCTCCGATTAGCTACGATGTGGAATTCGTAATTAGATCCAGGCGATAGGTTTTGCCCTAAATTGTTCCAAGTAGTTGTACGATATTGTAATGATCCAGCATTACTTTGGATTCCCCACATTAGATCAGCGGTTGAAAAAGTATTATTTGTCGTGAATGTGTTTCCGCTACCCATGCCAACAAAGACAGTGCCTAAGGTGTCTTCCAATCTTATTCGGAAGTTTAGCGTGACAACATTTGACCCTCCCAAACTATTTTGGATTCCTACGCCGTTGAGAGAATTCGTTAAAGCGCCTCCCAGCCGCATATGCATTTCGCCGCTGGCGGCTTGTTCGGCCGTTATTGAACCCCCTCCGGTGCCGATTCGTACATAATCAAAGCTTGTGTTAACAGTTGAAATAGCTGTTCCCCCTATTAAACTGTTGAAAGTTTCTGTGAAAATGTTAGCACTACGGACTGGGACAACAAACAAAACAAAACCTGAAACATAGAAAAGAATCGAAAAAAAACGTGTTTTCATTTTCCCCCTAGATTGGTTATTTACGAATAAAAGTAATATGCAATTTTAATAGAGACTGTGTTTGGTGTGGTTAGAAATTGGTTGTAATAAAAGGTCAACGGCCGTCTACCATCCCCCCCTCATCCTCGCCCATCACAAACGCATACGGCATCGCCCGCGTATTGCGCGCCACGCCCACCTGCCCCTGGGCGTCGATGGCGATCAGGCCGCACTCGCCGCCAACCCGCTCCTCCAGCAGGCGAATGGCCGCCTCGCAAGCCGCCTGCGCCGATAGGCCGTCGCTTACCAGATCGCAGACCCGTTTGCTGAGCACCACTTTCATGATCGCTTCCCCCTGTCCGGTGGCGCTGACGGCCGCCGTCCAATTGTCGGCATAGCCGCCGGAACCCACCAGCGGGCTGTCGCCGACGCGGCCGGGCATTTTGTTGCGTGTGCCGCCGGTGGAGGTGGCCGCCGCCAGATCGCCGTGGATGTCGAAGGCCACCGCGCCCACGGTGTCGCCCAGAGGCCCGGCAAGCGGTTTGGCCGGCGCGGAGCCGTTGGCTTCGGGCGGCACAATCAAATCCTCTGTCGCGCAGCGCGGGAAGCCGATTTGGTCGGCGAACGCGCCGGCTCCTGGGCCGACGAGAAAGGCGTGTTCGGTGTCGGTCATCACCCGGCGGGCCAGGCTGATGGGGTGGCGCACGCGCTGGATGGCGGCGACGGCGCCCATGTTGAGGGAACGGCCGTCCATGATCAGCGCGTCCATCTCCACCTCGCCCTGCGTATTCAGGTAGCTGCCCCGTCCGGCGTCCAGAGCGGGGCAATCTTCCAGGATGTGGACGGCCGTTTCCACCGCATCCAACGCGCTGCCGCCAGCTTTCAACACCGCATGGCCGGCCAACGCCGCTTCACGACAGGCAGCCAGGCCAACCTGCATCCGTTCCGACTCAATATCCCAGGCTCCCGCCCCACCATGTACCACAATTGCTAAATTAGCCACAATGGCCTCCTATGCCAAAAAATTGATATAGCCCTATTATCCGTAAATAGCGGCAAAGTTCACGGCGCAGCTTGCACGGCCAGCAATTCTCAATTTAACCAGAAATATGTCAGGCTAAGAGCCTGTGCTGAGCTGGCCGAAGCATCCTCCGAAGCATCCCGTTCTTCGGGTGGAGCGGGATGCTTCGCTCCGAAGACTGCGCTCAGCATGACAGTTCAGCTTCAATGGCGAAGAAATTACCTGGTTCGCACGAATGCCTGAGATCTAAATTGAGAATTGCTGTTGCGCGGTTGAGCATAAGGCGACTCGCAAGTTTGGCCGCCTACAATCTTCGGCAATCGAAAAGTAATCGTCCGTTTCCTCTGGACGATTACGAGGAACCTGAAACCCCGCTATGAACCGAATACTGCGCCTTGCCGCAAGCTGCCTGATTGTCGGGCTGCTTGCCATCGTATTAGCCCACAGGCTAAACGCCAGCGCCAACAGCTCTGTTCTTTACTTCACGCACAATCTGACGGCCACCGGTACCAGTCCAGAGACGACTGAGATGGAGCAGGTTTTGCTCGATCTCTTAAATTCGGCCCAGGTCTCCGTGGATGCGGCGATTTATGGGTTTAATCGCGCCTCGGTGCGTGATGCGCTGCTGGCGGCGCAGGCGCGAGGCGTGGCCGTGCGGGTGGTCACGGATGACGAGGCGCGGTATAGCAGCAGTTCTTACATGCCTTTTTACGCGGCCCTGGAAGCGGCCGGTATTCCCATCGTCGATGACAACCGCCCCGGTTCGTTGATGCACAACAAGTTTATGGTGGTGGATGGCGCTGTGGTGTGGACGGGATCGGCTAATATGACGGATGGGGATTTTACGTTGAATCATAACAACACGGCCGTTTTCACCTCCCCCGTTTTGGCCGAGATGTACCTCACCGAATTCGAGCAAATGTTTGTCGACCATCGCTTCAGCACCGCCAAACTACCCCAAACAGACCACATCATCACCGATGGCGATGTGCAGATCGAACTTTACTTCTCGCCCAAGAACAGCGCGGAGGCCGCCCTGTTGGAAGAGGTCGCCACGGCGACAAAAACCATTTACTTCAGCATCTATTTTCTGACCGATGACCATTTGCGCGACGCGCTCATTGCGAAAGCAGCAGAAGGCGTGGTGATTCGAGGCGTGTGGGACAAGCTGGGCGCGTCGAACGCCTATTCGGACGATGAGGCGCTGTGTCAGGCGGGGATGCCCATCAAATTTGAAAACCTGCCGGGCCTCATGCACAACAAGTACATGGTGATTGATCCTATCGGCCCGGACCCACGGGTGATTACGGGCAGTATGAATTGGTCAACGGCCGGCGACGAGAGCAACGACGAAAATTTGCTGATCATCCACAGCGCGGCCGATGCCCAGACTTATTATCAGGCGTTTATGGAGATTTATAACGCGCTGCCGGATTCCACCAGTTGTAACCCCGAGCCGGTGATCGAGTACAAGCTGTATCTGCCGAATGTGCAGAAATAATTGAGGGCCAGAACAGCCGGAGAGGCGTTCTGGCCCTTGCCGGTTCAGGGTGTGTCGACGAGCAATTGGTAAGGAGTGGTGGTATTGAACACGCCGTCATTGATCACCCGGACGAAATATCGCCCGGCAGGTTGGAGGCCCAAATTCACCGTTTTGGTGGTGGATTGGCTGCCATCGTTGCCCAGTGTGGTTAAGCTGCCGCAAACCGTGCCGGTGTAAACCACTATTTGCCCTAACTGTGGCGTGAAATCGGTCAGTCGAACGACCACCGTGGTCGCGCTGGTCAGATCAAAGCGGTACCAGTCTTCGCTGTCGTTGGCCAGGAAATTGTAGGATTGGTCGATGTTGATGGGGTAGGCTTGCTCGCAGACGTTGTTGGGTTCCTCAATACTTGATGTGAAATTATTAAGAACGGCGCTCAGATAAACCAGGTAGCGTTCTTTGATGTTCACGCCCACGCTCTGGCTGGCGCTGAGGGTGTGGGCGGCGGCGTCCTGGCCTACGGCCGTTACCGTATGCGTCACCACCTGCCCGCCAGAGCCATTCACGTTGTCGATGTAGCGGCATTCGTAGCTGCCGGCGATGGCCAGCGTCTGTGGGATGACGCACGTGCCCTGGCCGTTCAGGTTGCCGGCCATGTTGTCTACCAGGCTGGTGAGGGTCACGCTGACCGCGCTGGTATTGGTGACGCGCACGGTGAAGGTAACCGGCCCGCCCGGTTCCAGCACGGTGGTCGGCGCGGCGCGTAAGGTGAGCACGGCCGTTGGCCCCGGATCTGTGCAGGCGCTTGTTTGGGCGATGTTGGCCTGGCCGGGACTGATGCAGCGGGCGCTGAAATCGGTGTTGTTAACGGCCGTGTCTGTCCCATTGGGAAAACGGGAAATGCCCTTAAACTTATCGGCATCATTCGTGGCCGAATCCGTCAGACCCACCCCGGACCCTTCCACATAAGGCGGGGCCACGTCCCCCTCATAAGACACCGCATCCATCACCCGGTCCCCGATCATCAAGGCCACAGCATCCGGCGCGCCATTTTGAATCAGATCGGTGTCTGGCAGCACGTCCAGATCGCAGTTTACCACGCGCGCGGCATCGCCGCAGACCACAAAATAATCGCCCGCGCTTAAGGAAACAGATGGCAGGGTGATGGTCTGGTAAATTTCCTGATTCGCGCCGTTAACCAGCCGCAGGCTGAAGCCGCCCAGATCTAACGGGCTGTTGTCTGCGTTAAACAGTTCGATAAATTCGGCCACGTCGGCCACCGGTTGGTCGTAGTCGATTTCGTTGATGACCAGTTTGGGGTTGCTTGGGGCGCTGCAGGGGGAAACGGCCGTGCCATTCGCCAACCCCGGCGTAATGCAGTAAACGCCAAAATCACTGTTGTTTTGCTGCGTATCCAGGCCGTTCGGCGTGCGCGAAAGCCCCAAATAATTGTCACCCACGCTCCCCGGGTCTACTAACCCCACGCCAGACCCTTCGGTATACGGCGCCGGCGCATCCCCATCATAACTGACCGTATCCACAATCTGATTGCCTAAAACCAGGGCCACAGCATCCGGCGCGCCATTTTGCACCAGATCGGTGTCCGGAGTTACATCCAGGTCACAGTTCAATACATTGGCGGCGTTGGCGCAAACCACAAAATAACTTCCCGGCGACAGCGCCAGGTCGGGCAGCGAGATAGCCTGGTAGGCTGCGCCGTCAGCGCCATTCACAAGCTGGATGGCGTAATCTTTCAGATTTGCGGCGACTGTGTCGGCGTTATAAATTTCGATAAATTCGGCCGTATCTGTGCCAGGTTGGTTGTAATCCAGTTCATTGATAACCAGATCACGCATAGGAATGGCTACCGCCTGGTTGATGGTTCCAGGCGTGTTAATCGCTTCGCCGACGACAGGCGTGCCCGTAAAACCCGGCAGACCGGCGCCATCAAAGTCATTGCGCACCCAATCATCTGCATTAAACGTGTTGACGCCGTTAGGGATGCGCGAAGCGCCGCCGGGAGTGGTTGGAAAGCCATCAAAATTGGCCGCCAGGATAGCATTCGTGTAGATGTCGGTGTAAGTCAGGTCGCCGCTGCCGCCGTCCGTGATGGCAATGGCGTCGACGATGCGGGTCCAGGGGGTCACGTCAAACGCGCCGTCGTTGTTGGTGTCCAGATCGGTGTTTACGCTGCCGGTGTAGGCTTCCACCAGCAGCAGGGTCAGCGTGCCATTTTGTAATTGGGCGTTGAGGAAGCCGGTACTCCAATATCCGTCTGCGTCGGTTGTTCCAACTGGATGAACGGTTAAGACGCTGCCCTGGCTGGCCACAGCATCGCCTTCAATCTGGATCGCCGTCAGGGTGGCGTAATCTGTGTCTGGCTGACCAAAAATCTCAATGAATTCATGGGTGTCTGCGCCAACGTGGTTGGCGACAAATTCGTTAATCACCGGGTCGAGCAGATCGTTAGTCGTGGCCGATGCCCGGCTTGTTAGCAAGCTGAAGCAAAGACAAATGAGGCTCAAGGGGATTAACACGCTCAGGTTTCGTTTGTTCATCAATACGCTTCCTCCATGTAATAGCTTGGTTTTGGTAATACCCTAAGGGTTTAATCTTCACAAGGTCTATCTTCTCAAGAGCAAACCCTTAGGGTTTGGCATCAAATCAGGTTTCTCGACAAAAACTCTATTGGTCTTTAAGAAAACAATCAGGTAATGAACGGGTCATTCTGAGCGCTGTCTTCGGAGCGAAGAATCCCTATCACTTGGTCATTTCAAGCAAATGGGATGCTTCGGAGGATGCTTCGGCAAGCTCAGCACAGGCTCTCAGCATGACA
>JAKQCM010000368.1 GCA_029559155.1 Chloroflexota bacterium | reverse complement strand
TTCGGTTATTATGAGATTAGCATGAAATCTTGATTTTGTCAATAATTTGCACATATTATATATTGACAAAACCGTTGCAACCTGTTAATATCCTTATCAACTGATGTGTTACGCGGGTCGTGGGATGAAGACCTTATGGATTTTCTTAAATCAGGATTGTTTGGCAGGGGTTGTTTTAAGCCCTGAAGGTTTTGAAGGCGTAACATGAATTATCAATTATTTACCGCTTCAACTAAGTGAGGAGACAATCTTATGGTCGCACAGACACGGGCTTGGGAAAACCAGTTATTATCATTAGCGGGGGAGGCGTGGCATGTTGGCGGCGTTACGCACAGCGCCCTGGTAGTTGATGAAGCCCTCCTGAAAGAAGCGTATGCTTACTGCGATGTGGTTACTTCTGAACACAGCCGGTCGTTTTATATGGCTTCGGGGTTGTTGCCGGAGGAAAAGCGGCGGGCGGTTCGGGCGTTGTATGCCTTTTGCCGCATCACAGATGACATAGTAGATTGTCCTCAGGGAGATATGCAGGTTGAATTGGAGCAGTGGCGGCAGCAGGCGTTCTCCAATCACCCGCGCAGCGATAATTTAGCGGCCGTTGCCTGGGCCGATGCCCGGCTGCGGTATCAGATTCCCGTCCGTTATGCGGAACAATTGGTTGAAGGCGTTTCTCGGGATATGCGGCAGGACCGGTACGAAACGTTTGAAGACCTGGCCACCTACAGCTATGGCGTGGCTTCTACGGTTGGTCTGATGAGTATGCATATTATCGGCTTTTCTGGACCGGATGCGCTGCCATTTGCCATCAAATTGGGCCTGGCTTTACAGATGACCAATATCCTGCGTGATGTGGGCGAAGATTGGCGGCGCGGCCGTTTGTACTTGCCACTGGAAGAACTGGCCCATTTTGGTCTGACCGAGGCGGATATTGCTGCCGGGGTTGTGGATGATCGGTGGCGCGCCTTTATGCGTTTTCAATTAGACCGCACCCGGCAGCTTTATGAAGAGGCGTGGCCGGGGATTGGGATGCTGCACAAAGACGGCCGTTTCGCCATCGCCGCCGCGGCCGGTTTGTATCGGGCTATTTTGCCCAAGATTGAAGCCAATGATTACGATGTGTTTAACCATCGCGCTTTTGTGAACACATGGGGCAAACTTCGTCTGCTGCCAGGCTTGTGGCTGCGGAGCCGTCATTAGAATTTTTTTCTTATCTGTGTTGGAATGGGTAAGTAAACCAACCCTCATAACGTCTGAGACAATGCAACATAATACAGTCGGCCTCCGCCTATGTGCTGTGGCTTCGTTTCACAGCGGTTGCAATTAAACTATCAAACCACCGAACCACCGAGCGTCATGCTCAGTACCATCTGCAATTTTTAGGAGAATGATGATGTATAAATCAATCAACACGTATGTTCCGACCGTTAATGGTAACGGCCGTCATCTTCATACAAACGGCAATGGCCACCACAATGGTAAACGCGACGCCGCTATTACGACAGAGGTTGCACCAGGAGTCGCCCCCCAATCCATCGCCGATACACGCCGCGTGAAGGATTTACAGCAGCGCTACGACCAAAATTTCATGGTGACTCCTTCATACAAAGCCACGCTGCCGGACATGCAAAACACCGACCAAAATCGTGGCGCAAACGTCACCATTCAACATGTTGGCATTCATAACTTCAAAATCCCGATGAAAATCATCACGCGTGAAGGCGACCCAATGCAAATTCACGCCTCCGTTACCGGCACGGTTTCGTTGGATGCCTACAAAAAAGGCATCAATATGAGCCGAATCATGCGCACTTTTTACGAATACGACGAGAGCGAACTCAATCCCCACACGCTGCAGCAGGTTGTTTACAGCTACCTCAAAAACCTGGAAAGCTCCAATGCGCGCATTGCCGTCGCTTTCGATTACCCGCTCAAGCTGCAAAGCTTACGCAGCGGCATGGTTGGATACCAATATTACCCCGTCGTTTTGGAGACGGTTGTCACGCCGGATCGTGGTGTGCGCCAATTTGTTCACCTGGACTTCGTGTATTCTTCGGCTTGCCCGTGCAGTTACGAATTGAGCGTTCACGCCAATCTGTTCCGCGGCGTAGCGGCCGTGCCGCACAGCCAGCGCTCAGTGGCTAAAATTTCGGTTGAATACACCGATGACTTTATGATTGAAGACCTGGTAGACATTGCCCGCGACAAGTTGCAAACGGAAACCCAGGTGCTTGTCAAGCGGGAAGATGAGCAGGCTTTTGCGGAACTTAACGCCGCGAACTTGAAATTTGTGGAAGACGCCGTTCGTTTGCTTTACGAAGGGCTGGACAGCGACGAACGCATCCTGGATTTCCGTGTGTTTGCCTCTCACAAAGAATCCTTGCACTCCCACGACGCCATCAGCGTGATCGTGAAAGGGGTGGAGGGCGGTTATGATGCCTATCTAGAGCCATTCACCTATCGCGCCGTTGCGACGTGACGCCGATATAACCACAAAACGCCGTGCGTCAGGCAGCCGTCTGACGCACGGCGTTTTGTGGTTATCACTCACCTGATTTTTTCCCCTGATGGTTATGACAAAATGGATTTTTCGCTCGGTCGATACACTCATCGACGAATTGGTTTTGCCTAGTTACACCTGGGCAGGATATGCGCTTCGCTCGCTCACCTGGAACGATTCAGACCTGGATGTTGACATGACGGACCGGGTATGCCTGATTACCGGGGCGAATGCCGGTTTGGGGCTGGCCACGGCCGTGCAGTTAGCCGCGCTTGGAGCTACCGTCTACATGGTCGCCCGCAATGCGCAAAAAGGAACCCAGGCCCGCGAGCAGGTGATCGCGGAGACCGGCAACGGCCGTGTCCATCTGGTGGTGTTGGATGTGAGCGATTTAACGGCCGTTGCCCAATTCGCCGCCCAATTCCAGCAGCAGCAACCCCGCCTCGACGTGCTCATCCACAACGCCAGCGTGCTGCTGCCCACTCGACAGGTTTCCGTGGACGGCATCGAACAGACCCTGGCCACCAACCTCATCGGCCCCTTCCTGTTAACCCAACAACTCACGCCCTTGCTGCAAGCCAGCGCCCCGGCGCGCATCATCTGGGTCTCTTCCGGCGGCATGTACACCCAAAAATTCGACCCCAGCATTTTTTCTGCCGCTGAAGCCGGTTACAATGGAACCATCGCCTATGCCCAAACCAAGCGCGCCCAAATTATTTTGATGGAGATGCTGGCAAAGCAGTTGGCCCCTGATGGCATCACCGTCAATGCCATGCACCCCGGCTGGGTGGATACCCCTGGCGTACAATTTTCGCTGCCTACTTTCCGCAAGATAATGCGGTTCGGTTTGCGCACGCCCAAACAGGGCGCCGATACCATCGTCTGGCTGGCGGCGGCGCCCCAACTTGCTGCCGTAAGCGGCAAGTTCTGGTTCGACCGGCGCGCCCGGCCAACCCACAAATTTTATTTGCGCACCCAAAGTTCAGCCGCCGAACGGCAGCAGTTATGGGCCGAATGTGTGCGTCTCAGCACGCGCCAGCCCTCAGCCTGAAGTTAAAAACCAACCTCCTCAAACGTCAACTTTCGGGTATAGTCGGGGTGAAAATCGGCAGCCATTTGGTCTTTAAGAAAACAATCAGGTAATGAACTGGTCATTCTGAATCCCTATCACTCGGTCATTTCAAGCAAATGGGATGCTTCGGAGGATACTTCGGCAAGCTCAGCACAGGCTCTCAGCATGACACGTCTCGCGATTATCGGATTAATTTTTTAATCTGCAATAGCTCCAGGCGCAACGTATAGCCGCCAACGACCAGCGCTAAAGCGCCGGTCTACAAAACAACGCCGAGTAAACCCGGCTTTTACGGCCGGCGCTCGTTGAAAATGGCCTTTGACATGCCGGCGATTTGCTTAACTTGTAACCAATGTCCTTAGCAATTTTTATCTCTGCGCAAGTGCGAACACCTGTCGCCAGTCGTTTTTCATGCTGATTGCCAACCACTTTCTTTCTTCTGCCAGTTGCACAGCTTGTTCGGAGCCCTGCTCGTAGGCGTACTCGCGGTTGTCATCGTCGTGGAGCAGCAGCAGATTAAGGAAGGGTTTGCCACTGGCCTGGGCAAATTTGAGCATCTCGATATCGCCGTTGGAGTTGCCGGCCGCCAGGATGGGGCGACGGCCGATTACATTCCAAATCTGGATTGGTTTCCCCGGCCCGTCGTCGATCCCATCCAACTTGGGCTGCTGCACAATGGCAACCTCATGATCGGTTTCCACGAACCGATAGGTAACTGTGCTGCCAATGATACGTTCGCGTGGGATACCATAGAGGTCATCGGCGAAACCGCGCATGAAATCGCGCCCGCCGCCGGAGACGATGTAATTGGTGAAACCATACGCCTCCAGGTAACGCAATAGTTCCAGCATCGGTTGGTACACGCAGTCCCGAAACGGCAAATCCAGTGTGGGGTGGCGGTTCTTTTCGACAAACTCCTTCGCCGCCGCCTCGATTTTCTCGACGGGCTGGTCTTTGGCCAACGTCAGAACTCCGCCGATGAATGTGCGGAAATCGCTGTCGTCGCCCTGGTAATGTTTGGTAATTACGCCGCCGAGCCACGTGAAATCTTTCTCCCAGGCAGCCTGCCAGGGCTGCTGGGTTCGCAGCTTCGGCTCGTTTTCGGCCTGTTCGGCCATTTTCTGCAGGAAGTAATCCAACTGGATGTACATCGGTTTTTCGCACCATAAGGTGCCATCATTATCAAAAACGGCGATGCGCTCTTCCTGTGGGACAAATTTCGGGCTGCCAGGAATAGTCACGGCGGTGACAAAATCGACGATGGTTTGCTTGGTGAATGTGTCGTTCCAGGAAGTTAGTTCTGAGGTCATTATTTATAGTACCTTTTGCATTTATTTGTTAACTGTTTGCGTTGCAGCGTCGAACACCACCTGATCATACCACCAGAGCCGTTCAAAGAAAGATCGCGCCTTTTCGACCTGTGATTGTTTCGGCGGTGATGCTCCCGCTTTAGCCACTATTTCAGCCAGGCTGCTTTTTCCATCAATTGCCTCGAGCAATCGCTTTTCTGCGGCGGTTATTGGCAAATATAAATCTGTGTCGGTGTGTGTCTGGTTGATGAGAACGGCCGTTGCTCCCACCGGTAATCGCTCTTCCACGCAAATTGTGCTGGCCATGCGAATAGGCACATAACTCAACCAGGCGTCGCCGGTAAACTGGATCACTTGCGGGCTGGGCGTATCATCGCGGTAAACAACGGCGCTGTGGCGCACCATCGTCCCACGAAAAAGCTCAACGGCCGCATATTGCTCGACCGGCGGCAGTTGGGCCAGTCGGGCCGCCTGGGGAATGTTGGCGATTACGCCGCACTGCGGCGAGTAGGGCGCTTGTTTTATCCAGCGGCCAAAAGTCAGCCCGCCTTCCTGAATAAAATCGAACAATTGAGGCACGGAATAGGCTCGATCCTGTGGGTGCAGCAGCGCGTCGGCCAGCGCCGCTTCGCGCCGAAAGTCAGGGGCCTGGCGTAACAAGTTTTCCAGTGGATGTCCAGGAGGTAAAGCGTTTAGGGCCGCGATGAGTTCGCGGATGGTTTCATCGGTCGCCGTGAGGCTTAGCCGGCGGCAGAATTCTTGCAGCATGTAAATGCCGGTACGGCCGTATGGCGCATACACCATCACATGCATCGCACCATCCGGTTTGAGCGCCTCGCGTAACGCTTTTAACCCAGCGACCGGATCCGCCAGATGATGCAGCACGCCAGTGCAGACGATCTGGTCGAAGCTCGTCGCCAACTCGTTGATTCGCTCAAGGGGAAGTTGATAAACCTGGAGGTTATCCAGGTTGTATCTTGCTTTAAGAATCTGCGTGTGGCGCACACTGGTGGCGCTAAAGTCAACGCCAATCACCCGCGCCTTTGGCCAGCGCAAGGCATGTTTGGCCGCCTGAGAAGTGCCGCAGCCGGCTATCAGGATAGTTTGGTCCTCGCGGAAACTTTTTGCCGGCCAAAACAGATGGTAGTCGGCGCGACGTTTTTGCGCATCCTGCCAGAGCTGGCGATATTTTTCGAGGCTTTCCACCGGCCGAGGATACGGATACCGCTCGTAAAAGTCCTGGACTTCGGCGTCTGCCCCGCCTGAGTGTGCAGCTTGGTTTTTTTGCAGGCTCATTGTTTTTATCTTCTTTAGTAACCGGTCTGGAAATTGCCTGGCGCAGATTGGTCCAATCTATAAAAAAATGGGAAGTTACTCTTAGCCGGTTCCTCAGCGTTTCAGTTCATAGCATATCGGCCACAGGATTCTTACCAACAGATGAGATACATTATACGTATTCTCCCCTAAACCCCCAAAACCAAGGCGTTGCTCAGCTATTCCGGTAGTATAATTGCGCCTTTGAACATAGGACTATGGTAACAGGGCTTTTCGTCAACTCTTAAATTTGAATGTGACAGGCCATTGGGGAAAAAATATCAAGAGCTGGATTCTAAATATCAAGAAGACGACGTTTAGTCGTCGTGTGGTTTGTTCGGTACTACAATAACGAGTGACTGCCTGCAGCCAATTATCAATTACACATTGCGCTCACAAACAAGCACGGTCTGCCGCTGAATGGCGACTAAACGAGGGATATGATGGTTAAAAAAGTATTGAAAATCATTGGTATTGTCCTGGTTGTTTTATTGGGCATCTTCCTGGTCGTGGGACTGATTCCGGTTTCTGTGCCTGAATTGCCATCGTCGCCGAATCCGGCAGCCAGTTATGATGAGGCGATAGCTCGTTTTGAAACGGCCGTTGCCGCCGAACAAGGCATTTTGATGAGTCCCAAATCTGCGTCTGTGCTGATGACGCACGGTCAGCCAACCGAAAAGGTCTACGTATTGATTCACGGTTGGACCAATTCGCCTTTTCAATGGGTTGATTTTGGGCAAATGCTCTACGATCGAGGCTACAACGTCCTTATTTTGCGCATGCCCTATCATGGCCTGGCCAGCGGGTCCGTTGGCGAGCTGCGCTACGCCACGCCAGAGCTTATGCGTGATTACTCCGATGATACCATCGACATTGCCGCCGGGTTGGGAGAGGAGGTTCACGTCATTGGGCTGTCTGTCGGTGGATCGGTTGCTTCCTGGATTGCGCAGAATCGGCCGGATGTGGCCCGGGTGATGTCTATCTCGCCCATGTATGGCATTGGCCGGCTGCCAAAATTTGTGGATTATCTCCTGCTAAATTTCGCCTCCAGAGCGCCGAATATGAGTTTGACGGCTCCATCGGAACCGCAGCGGGAGCATGTGTACCGCGGGCAGTCCACAAGGGGCGTGGCCAATGCCATGTTGTTTGGCAAGTCACTTTTTGAACAGGCGGCGGCAGGGGGAACGGCCGTTCCCAACATCATCGTCATCACCAACGACAACGACACCACCGTTAATAACAGGCGCACAGACGAATTGACCGACCTCTGGCAGGCAGCCGGGGCGGCGCCTGTGCGGTTTGTTTTTGCCAAAGAATTAGGCTACCCGCACAACTCCATCGACCGCACTTCTAACCCGCACGCAGATGCGGTTTATGCCGCCATGCTAGACCTGTTGGGCGAAGCGCCCCTGCAAAAATGAGGCAGGTTTTGGGCAGATTGGGGATCTTTTGCCCAGATTAACCGCGACGCCGCGCAGGGGATGGCGGCCGATGTCTTTTTTTGTACCTTCCCCTGAGTAACTGCTTGAAAATGAACTCTTTCCTCAAACAACACCTGCGCGGCGTCCTTGTGGCGCTGGCGCTGATTGCTGGGGTCGCGTTGGCGGCGATTTTTCTGCGCAACCAGGCCCCTGGTGAAGCTGTCCCAACAGGTGATCCGGATTATGGGCTGGTCTGGTTTGGGGCTGACGGCCGTTCCCAAAAAGCAGTTTCCGGCCAATCAAATCCATACTACAATCCCCGCCAGCCAACCATCATCTTTGTTCACGGCTGGCTGCCGAACCAGGTAGCCACGCCACCCACGTTCATGATGGCGCTAACCGATGAAACCCGAGGCATCGACTACCATTTGGATTTGGCTGCTGCCTGGGTTGAGGCAGGCTGGAACGTGGGCATCTTTTACTGGCATCCATTCGCCGATGAAGACCTGGTCTGGGTGGCCGAAGACAAAATCTGGACGGCCGACCAGGAAGCGGCAATGCGCTACCGGGATGCGGCCGGCAATTATCACACCGAAGGAATGCCGACAGTCAGCGCCGCGCGGCTTTTTTACGAAGCCTATGTAGACGCGCTGCGCGATTACTCTGGCCCTGAAATTAGATTGGCCGGACATTCTCTGGGTAACCAGATGGCTGTGCGTCTGGCTCTCCAACTGGTCGATGGCCTCGAAGACGGCGAAATCTCCTCCAATTTGCTGCCGTCGCGGCTGGCTTTACTCGATCCGTTCTGGTCCCCGTTTCCCAAATCGTATCTGGACGGTCAGGAAACAGGCACAGTGATCCGGCAGGAAATTCAGCAAAAATTATTGCCGCGTGACGTTACCGTGGAGTGGTACCATTCTTCTTTGCTGACGGCAGAAACGCTGCGCGGCGAAGATGTCCCCCAGTTTCAAGCCCAGGTCGTCTTTGCCGAGTTGTCGCCGGAATTTTGCAGCTCTCTCGATCAGGTGTGCCGCCACGATGCGGCCTGGCAGGTGTACTTCTTGTCTTATGGTTCGCCACCGCCCCGTGAATGCGCGCCAGACGAGTTGTCGGCGGCTTGTTTGCCTACGGGCGAACAAGGGCCAATGGCCAGCACGCCCACCGAGCGGTTGGCGGAGATGATGGGTCAGCCTTTTTATTGGGTTCAGGATTTAGGGCCAGATGGGGAAGACGGCCGTTCCACGCCACAAATGGATGATGACTGGTTTCGCCGCCTTCCGCTTAACGAGGGACAATAAGCGCTGGTCGATGCCTACGGCGCTGGTCGACGCCTACGGCGCTTGTCGACGCCAACGGCGCTTGTCGACGCCTACGGCGCTTGTCGACGCCATACGCTTGTGAGCAGAGCCAGCCAAAAAGCCGCCACCAGGAAGCCGCCCAGCCAAACGATAGGCGGGACGAGATGGAAAAACAGTTTGCCCACAACCCATACCGCCTGCCCGATCGGGCTTTGCCAAACGAACAGGTTCGCGCCCGCCAACAGGATGAGGGCCAGCGCGGCTAAAAAAGTAACCAGGATTGGGGCGGCGGACGGCCGTTTCTCGGCCGTTTCGGTGGCAAAAAGTTTCATGATCTTCACCCCCTTATCGGTTATGCTAAACTTCTGATAACGGCTAACACAGTTTCCGGGGTAACGCTCTTGCTCAAAAAAGCGTGCGCGCCTGCGTTGATTACCTGCTGTTCTACTTCCGGGTGGCTGCTCATGGCGATGATTTTGAGAGACGGCCGTTCGTATTTCAGCAGCCGCAGCAGTTGCGCGGTAGGCAGTCCGGGCAGCTCCCAATCTAGCAGCAGCAAATCAGGTTCCTTTTCTGTTACTGCCAGCAGCAGGCCGGTGGCATCGGCCGTTTCGCCAGAAACCACAAAATCAGATTCTTGCTCCAGCAACAAGCGCAAAGCTGAACGAACTTTCATCTGATCATCGGCTAACAATACCTTTGTGTTCATCGCTGTTATCACCTCAATGCCTGAACTATAAACCCGACGCCCTTCAGACACATCAGGCAGTTAGAGAGCCTTTGCCCTGGCCATCTTAGGAGACAATCACCTGGTCAGATGGCCAGTCGCTTCTGGGGCTTCAGGACACCGCCGGACTTGCCTCGGCTCTGCCGGCGCGCAGCAGAAAAACGCCGTAAGCGCTAAAAAGAATGATGTAGGCAGCCGCAAACGCGAACTCGCGCACAGCTACCGGGCCATCGGATCCCGCGCCGCCAGCCGCAAGGAATCCGGCAAAATTTGTGAGAAAGTGCGCCAAAATCAGCGGCCAGATGGCTCCGGTGCGAATGACCAGCGCCGCATAGGCAAAACCGATGGCCGCCGCGTAGCCAACCTGCAGCAGGGCATAGGCCGGACTGGAAATGGACAAGGCATTGAGCATATGCATCCCGCCAAATAAAACCGCCGAGAGCAGCGCTGCCCGCCAGATGCCGGTGGGCAGCAGCGCGCGCAAAATCAGACCACGAAACAGTATTTCTTCTACAAAACCGGAGAGGACGGCCATCACAAAAAAGAGCATGATTTGTTTTGGGTCTGTTACGCTGAGGCCGTCGAGCAGATTCCCAATTACCGGCACAAATGGCAGCCAAAAGAGCCACAACAGCCGCCGCTCATACGGCGCCCGAAATCCAATCTCTCGCCACCACCTGTTTTTGGTTAGCAAGACGGCGCATACGGCTGCAAGCGCGCCAAAGGCGAGGATATACAGAGCAGCCGATGGCAGGGCCAACAGAGCAAAGATGGCGCCTGCCGCCAAAAAAATGATGATGGCTGCCAGGAAGAGCAATACAGATGCCCAATAAGGATGACGTTCGGGAAATAGAATGTGGTCCATGCTGACAAATCCTTTTGTTGTGGGTTGAAAATATAAAATTGAATCAGGGTGTGTGGGGGAGAACGGCCGTATTCCCCCCCTTGACCACCAGCTGCGCGGCGTGTCGGTACATCAGCGGCGCTGCCAGCCAGTAAATGAGGCCGACGTAAAACAAAATGATGTGAAACGCCGCTGGTCCTAAAACAAGCTGTAGCCCAAATGCGCCCAGAGAAAGGGCCACAGCCAGCGCCCCATAAAGACGCGTGCGGTGCAGCCAGACGTAGGGCAGGAAATGGGCTCCGCCCAACCCGGCCATAATGACGGGCAGAGATCGCGGGTTGAGGGTGTAGGCCACAAAAAGAGCTGGCAGCCACAAGGCCTGCGACGCCGCCAGCAAGCCAGACAGAGTCCGCAGCGGGTTGTCTGCAGCCATGCGCCCCCAACCAATTATGCGCTCCAGCCAAAAGGCCGCCGGCAGCGCCAGCCCACCCTGAAACATGATGAGCAACGCGGCCGTTTCTGCTGGCAGCACAAAAGATAAAATGCCACAGGCGATAAAGGTTGCGCCGTAGGCAATTAAAAAGGGCGCGCCGCCGGCCGAATTGGCGCTAACTTCTTGAAAAGCTTGGGTTAGGGTCATTGTGTTTTGGTTCATGTTTGTCACCTGTTGAAAGTCTTGGTTGAATGGGTTTATTCGCTCAAGGTAATTGGTAGTCGGGCAAGGATTAGTCGGTGGTTTTAAGAATCGACAAATCTTGCGGAAGTTAAACGTCAACGGTTGCTTAGAATTCCGCCCGTTCAAACTGCCACACGGCGGTGACCAGGAAAAGGAGGCACCAAACGGCCGTTGCCCCAAGCATCGTCCATGCCAGGCTGTCAAGGGGCATGTCAAACAGCAGCATCAGCCCTACCTGCTGTAGTTGCCAGGGCGAAATCTGCACCAGCGCTTTCACCGGCACCATGCCGCCGCCCAGCAGCGAGCCTAAAGTCACTGCCAACAATATGCTGCGTTTTGTGGTTAGCGTGCCTAACAGCAGCGCCAACGTCAGATAAAAGAAGGCGTGAAGCGTAATCACGGCCATCATGCCGGCAAATTGGCTCCAGGTGTATGCGCCCGGCTCATACAGCCAAAACAAGCCATATGCCGCCAGCCCTGACGGCAAAACCATCAGGTACAACAGCCCGATCACATTGGCCATGAGCTTGGCGGAGACAAAAGCCATGCGCGAGATGGGTTTGGAAAGTACCCAGGCGGCCGTCCCCAGCTGGATTTCTTCGATGATGCTATCTTGCATGGCGACAATGACGCCGATAGCCAGGCCGACGGCCGCAAGCCCTGTGAAAAGCTGGCTGCTCATTTGTAATGGGTCTTCGTCCATCACCGAATTGCCGTTGGGATCCGTGAGGGTAGGGAAAACAAAGAGTGACACGGCCAGGATGCCATTGAGCAAAACGACCCACAGGGCAGCCCGGGCCAGGGCACGGCGTGCAGGCCACCATTTCTGGTTTTCTCGTTCTAGCAAATTGGTGAAGCCCCGGAAACGGCCGTTTCCCTCCACCATCTCAAACTCCGCATTACTGGTCATGGTTGTCTCCTTTTACCAACGCCATGAACGCTTCTTCTAATTCCACTTTTTTGCGCCCAAAGGCGGTCACAACGGTGTGATCGTCTGCCAGCAGCAGGCGCAGCAGCTTTGCTTCGGCCACCGCCTCATCCGCCACGGCCACCTGCCAGATCGTCTGACCATTTTGGGCTAGCGTCGTCACCTGCTCAACCCAGGGTTCTTGCTCCACCCGCGCCCGCGCTGCCGCCAGATTGCCGTGCAAGGCGACGGTATAAATTGTCTGGCCTTCGCCGTTCAGCAGGTGTTCGATGGGTCCTTGGGAGATCAATTTGCCTTCGTTCAGAATGGCCACCGTATCGCTGACCTGCTGCACGTCGTCCAGAATGTGAGTGGAGTAGAACACGGTGGCGTATTTGCGCAGCTTTTCCATAATAACCAGCACATCGTGCCGCCCAATGGGATCGAGGGCGGCGGCCGGTTCATCCAGAATGAGCAAATCCGGGTAGTTGACTTGCGCCTGGGCCAGACCCAACCGCTGCCGTTCGCCGCCTGAAAAGCTTTTAATCGGCCGGTCGGCTTTGTCGGTCAACCCGACCAGATGAAGCACTTCGTTGACACGCTCTTCGATTTTGGCTTGTGGCCCTTTGAAGAAGAAGCGGGCGGTAAAGTGGACTGTTTCACGGGCGGTCATGGAGGGGTAAAAAAGAGGCTGCTGCGGCATGTAGCCAATGCGTGCGCGAATGGCCAGACTGTCCGCCACAATATCGTAACCGAACACGGTTCCGTGGCCGCTGCTGGGTTTAATCAGCCCCAACAACAGCTTCATGGTTGTGGTTTTACCCGCGCCGTTTGGTCCTAAAAAGCCAAAAATCGAATGTTGCGGTACGTTTAAATTCAGCCCATTGAGGACGGGAACGCCATTGTATTGTTTGCTGAGGCCGTCGGTTTGGATAACGGCCGTATCCATTCCTTCCATTTCCGCTATTCCCCCCGTTTGCCGGCTTGTAAATCGACCATGCTCCCAATGCCTAAACCGGCCGCCACGCCCAAGACCAGACCTACCGCGATTTGGTCGATCATGAGCAGTCCCATGATCAACCCCAGGCCTGCCCCAATTGCCATGCCCCGGCCACCATATAATGCGGCTGGCGCTTTTCCCTGATTCGTTTGTTTTTGTGCCATGTTTCCTTTCTCAGACTGTAAGGGTTTGAGCCTCTAACCCTTACGGTCATTCTCGCGAACCTATCCCTGAAAGAGATCATTGATAGTTCCCATAAACCGATAAAGTGCCAGACGTTTGGGGAGCAGTGAGCAGCAGCCGGTATTCGCCAGGCGACAGCCGCTGTTCCCACGAACCACCCCCATTCTCGTCGGTGCGAAAGGTTTCGCTGCGCAGAATGACCAGATTGTCGCCGTTTGGCCCACTCAGGCTGAGGTCGAAATAGGTTGTGTCGATGTTGGGCAGGGTGTAAAAGAGGTTGACAACGGCCGTTTCCGTCAGCGTAAATTGTCCTACTTCGGCTCCGTCGTGCGGTTGAGCAGAGAGATCAACCGTCGCTACCGTCTGATAGTCCGGCGGCGGCGTCACCCCTGTCTGCCCGGCATTGCAGCCGACTGCAAACAGAATCAATACAGACAGCATGGCTAGCAGCATGATGAAATGTCTGGTTGTCGCCGCTTTGGTGAATCGTCTGATTGAATTTTTCGTCATGGTCATTTTCCCTTCCTTATGAATTTATGGTCCTTCGGCGCGAATGTACTCGCGGACATCGACGTTGTAAGCGATGTCTTCCACTTCGGTGATCAGCCAGGGTGTGCCTTCGTCTGCCCAGGTCACGGTTGACCGCGCCGGAATCAGGACATCGTTGAACCTATCCCAGCCCAAGACATCCATTTGCCACGAAATTTTTTCTGTGTCGTCTACGTCCCGGTAGCGCATGGCTTGCATGCGCGTGATCAGGTTCGTTGCGGGGTCAAAATAGACGGTGAACATATCTTCTCCCGTCTCAAAAGGAACGATCAGCCGGGCCGACGTGTCGTCGATGCCTTCCCAGCGCACCCGAGAATCGGTCAGATAGATGGAGGGCAGCCAGATCGATTCGCCCCACAGACCCAGATTGGCGGCCATGTCTACCTTGGGTTCGTTCTCGATGACACCCATGGGCAGCTGCATCCGCGCCTGCCCATCCAGGTAACGCTCGTTTACTTTCATCAGCGGAAAGCCGAACAGGGTGGTTTCGATGTAGTGACGGTAGCCTTGCCCCGCATCGTGGGTGAAGCGCAGTCGCGCGGGGAAGGTGACGCCCATAAAGCGGACTGTGCCACGGCCGGTTATCACGGCCGTTTCCACCACCGGCGCTTCTGCACCCAGTACAGCTTCGTAATAACGGGCTACAGGAGCAGGCAAATTGGCGGGCACGGCCGTTTGGGTCATGGGTTGGGAGGCTTGGGGGTAGGCGGCAAACGGCCGTGGCTGCACGCGCAGGCCTGCTGCCAGCAGCAGGGGGACCAACAAAACCAGACTGATGAGCGTGCCCCGAAACGCATTGCTCCAGTCCAGCGCTGTAACCACCAGCGACACAACAGTCGCCGCGAACATCACAGGCAGCCACCACCTCTGGCCGGCCGCCAAACCAATGGCCGACCCGGCCAGGCCCACAGCAGCCAGCAGCCAGAATAGGCTAAAGAGCCGCATTCCTGTCTGCCCCAGTTCCAGGCGGCCGCCCAAAACGGCCGTTTTGTAGGGTAATTCGGCAATTTCTGCCAGGGGCCAGTACGCCACAAACCCCATCAGATGAATCAAACCGTGAATGGCTATCAGACCAACAGCCACAAAATAAGCAAAGCGCAGCATAATTTTCCCTTCGATCCGTCTGCCCCATACGTTGTGGCAGACCAGTTATGTATTGGATGATGCCATTCAGCTTAAACCAAAAGCTCCCCAGACACATCAGGTATCTGGAGAGCATTTTTACTGGTCACATGACCAGGCACAGACATTTTAGCGAGTCGAGTACTTTGCGAAGGTTATCTGCTGATAGTGCGGCGTGTTGTCAGGCAACAAAGGTTTTTAATCGCAAAGCCCATAGCCGCTTTCTACCAGGTCCTTTAGCCGATCGACAAACCGCGCCGCAGGGGCGCCATCGATCACATCATGATCAAAACTGATGGTCACACTCAGGTATTCGCGCACTTCTACCTGATGATTAACCACCCCGGGTTTTTCACCGATTCCGCCCAATGTGAGTTGGAGCGAATGGTTGGGAACCGGAATTCCCCACCCGCTTCCTGTGCCAAACATGCCAAGAGAAGACACCAGCACCGTGCCGTAATAATCCTTTAGCAAATTTGGATTCTTAAAAAGCGCCCACAGGAATAATCGCCTGAGAAATCCAGGCAGCCTGACAAACCAATCGATGAATTTCGACTCCTGACTGCTGGCGTGTTGATTTTGGAACGCCCGAATTTCAGCGTGAAGCGCGCGAAAATCCTTTTTGTTTACCGCTCTGATGATATGCGGCCTGATGCTCTTTTTGCCTGCCACTTCCACCTCGAACAACATATTGACATCCACGTCATCAAACAGGACCAATTGGTTGCGCCAGTTCCGGTAGGCGTGCATGTGCTTGTCCGAATCGATGGCTTTGCCCAGGCAGGCCAAAATAAACGCCGAGAAAGATAATGTCTCGCCGGTTTGGGTTTTGTGCTGGCGCAGGGCTTCCCGAATCCGGGTGACATCGAACTCTGTCAGCCCATGCACAGTATGCTTGCGGAGTCCCATCCGGCCGCCGTCAGCCATCAATTGTCGGGATCGTGGATAGGGGAGGATCGTTAGATTTTCGTGTTTTGTTTTCATGTTTGCTATTTACTTGTGCCCGGGTTTGGTTCGCCAAGATGTTGTTGGATGATTTTCAGGGCATTGCCAAGGCCATCTTCGGCGCGAATGGCTGCGCCATATGAATTGGCGCGTTGTTTCATGGTGGAATCGGAAACGGCCGTCCCTATTGCCTCAGCCAGCCGGTCAGCAGTCAGAGCTTTGTGTGGTATCGGGTCTGGCCCCAGGCCCAAGGCTTTGATCCGCGCGCCCCAGAAAGGTTGATCGAGTACAAACGGCACGATGATTGTAGGGATGCCGGCGCGCAATCCTTCCGCAGTCGTGCCCGCGCCGCCATGATGCACCACGGCCGCCATGCGCGGGAACAGCCAATTGTGAGGCGCAGCATCCAATACGAATACATTGTCTGGCGTTTGTTCGGCCTGTAACCCGCCCCAACCGGTGACCATTACCCCACGCTGCCCACTTTTTTGCAGCGCCTCAAGGATAAGGGCAGCCAGTTGTTCCGGATTACGGCCGGCCATGCTGCCAAATCCAATGTAGACGGGCGGATCGCCCGCTTCTAAAAATGCTGTTAGCTCAGGTGATGGCTGCCATACGGCCGTTGCATCCAGCCAAAAATTACCGGTGATATGGACAGTATCCGGCCAATCCGCAGGATGGGGAATAATGCGAGGGCTGTACGCGCTTAACATGGGCGTAGACGTTAAGGTGCGATAAAAACCGGCCGCCGTCACCTCTGGCAATCCCAGGCTTTGCCTGAATTCATTGACAAAAGGGCGGTACCACAGCCAAATCACCTGAAGCATCGCCCTGCCGGAGACATAGTTGTGCACGCCGCCCAAATCTTTTTGGATGGGCCAGGATGGGGCTGGGAATGCTCTGGTAGGCAGCAGCGGCGTCGGCTCGATATGCATCATGGGAATTTGGAGGGCGTCGGAAATAGCTTTCCCAAAGGCGCTAAACACCCCCAAACAGATGATGGCATCTGCGTGCCGGCAGGCGGCATAAGCATCGGCGGCCATTTCCATCACTACCGGGCCAATCATTTTTCGGACGGCGCGAATTGATTTCAGCGGATTAGCGCCGCCAGTTTCCATGAACTTTCGCCCGGTATCGCTGGCCATAATCTGTTGGACATCGCCGCGTAAGGGGTAAAAATCCAGGTCATGTTGTTGAATAAAACCGGCAAAGTCTTCGGGAGCGGCAAAAGAGACATGATACCCGGATTGTTGGAGGGCTTTGCCCAGGGCGGCGCAAGGTTGAATGTCGCCTCGTGAGCCGGCTGCAAACAGTGCGATCTTCATCTTGAGGTTTAACTTTTCAGAAAAAGATTCCAAACGGCCGTAAATTGTTTGATCACGGGATCAGGTTTTCTTGCAAGGCGAGGGCGACGGCTTCGGTACGGCCGTTTACCCCCAGCTTAGACAACACACTGCTCACATGAAACTTGGCCGTCGAGCGGCTGATAACCAGCTTTTCAGCAATTTCAGGGTTGTTTAGGCCCTGGACCATCAGGGCCAACACTTCTAATTCGCGCGGCGTCAGGTCGTAGTGCCGCGGTGTGGGGCGGGTGGCGGCATGAATAAGCGCGGCCGTCGCTTCCGGCGATAACGTCGATCGTCCGGCATAAGCGGCCCGTATCGCCGTTGCCAGCTCATCGGCCGTCACATTTTTGAGCAGATAGCTGATCGCCCCGGCTTGTAAGACGTTTTGCACCAGCTTTTCCTCGCGGAAACTGGTCAGGGCAATGACTTGCACGTTTGGGCACTGCTGGCGAATGAGGCGGGTTGCTTCTGCCCCGTCCATTTCCGGCATGATCAAATCCATCAATACAACGTCAACGGCCGTTTCCCGGCACACCTTGACGGCCTCACTGCCGCCGCCGGCCTCGCCAACCAGCTGCAAATCGTCAAAAATGGTTAAAAAAGCGGCCAGGCCGCTGCGTACCACGGCATGATCATCCACAATCAAGACCCGAATCGATTTTTCTTCACGCATAAGTTTCCTCACGGCCGTTGGCCATCGGGCAATCCACAGTAACCACGGTCCCTTCGCCAATTCGGCTTTCAATCGTTAAAACGGCTCCAATTTTTTGCGCGCGTTCGCGCATAATGCCCAACCCCAGCGAATGAGGCCGGATGTCTGCGGGGTTAAACCCACGGCCGTTATCCCGCACAGATAAGCGCACGGCCCCGGTTTGAAAGGTTAAGGTGATGGTCACCTGGCTGGCTCCGGCGTATTTGGCGCTGTTATTGAGCGCTTCCTGGGTGATGCGGTACAGCGCGACCTGGGTTTCAGGCGGTAACGGCCGTTCTCCCTCAATATGCAACACAATGTCCATCCGTGAACGGCCGCCAATCGCCTGCGTCAATTGGCGCAGCAGCTCCGCCAGACTCGATTCGGTCAGCGTCGCCGGACGCAGTTCCAGCAGCAAAGTGCGCATTTCGGCCAGCGCTCCCCGCGTCAAATCTCGCAGTTCCTCCAGGCGCGCCTTCCCCTGCTCAACATCACGCTCCCAAATCCGCGGCAGCACATCGGCAATCAGACTGGCCGAAAACAAAGTCTGCGTCACTGCGTCATGCAAATCCCGCGCCAGACGATTTCGTTCCGCTGTTATGGCCATATCCTCAACTTTTTCGAATAAAAAAGCATTTTCAATGGCCACGCCCAATTGATCCGCAATTGATTTAAACAGGGCCAGTTGGTCGGTCGTAAAGGTGCTTTCCTGGGAGCCAATGATAGCCAGCACGCCCAGTTTCCGGTCACGGACCTGAAGAGGCAGCAGCGCCCCCGGTTCTAGCAATCCCAGGGAAACATCGGGCGCAATATACATCATCTCTCCGTTGTCGATAACTGCCTGTCCGGCTTGCAACATTTTTGCCCAATCTTCAGGATCAACCTGACGCTCTGGACGGAGAATCGTGGACTTCAGTTTTCCGGTCGTTTCATCGACCAGGCTCACGCCCGCCCGCGATGAACCAATTAAATCCACCAGTAAATCCAGAGTTTTGGTGAGTATTTCGTTCAGGTTTAATGAGCTGTTTGCCGTCGCTGCCACATCCAGCAGCATTTGCAGCTCTCGGGTACGGGCAGAGACGCGCTGCTCCAAATTATGTCTCAGCCCTGCCCGCTCGGTGGTGTCGATGGACACAACCAAAATGCCCACAATTTCGTTCTCCTCAACCAACGGCGTCATCACCACGTCCCAGTATGTGATAATTCCGCCCGATTCCAGACGCACGTCATTTTGCCGCACAGTCTCGCCTGCCAGAGTACGGTCGAACATGGGCTGGACCACGGCTTCTGTGCCAGGGAGGTGGTCGAAATAACACACGCCGGGCGCCAGCGGAGCGCCGGCAGGCGGCGCATAATTCGCCGAGAAATCATCCCAGGTAGGGTTGTAACGCTGGATGCGGTATTCGTGGTCGATAACCACGATACCCATCGGCATACGCTCGAAGAGCATCTCCAGCAAGTTAAGCTGGCGGCCCAGGCCCGGATCTGGCCGGAAAGAAACCACCCGTTGTTCTTGTGTTTGGGCTGCCGGAATCAATTCGAACACGCACGCCTCATCCCCTCTGGCCTGACAACGGTGTTCGATGCATACCACATCCTGCCGATCGCCGAGGATGTTTACAAAGCCCACAAATACCCCGGCCGAATAGGCGCAAATCGGCGTCTGGGGAGCATCTTTTTTTTGCCGGTACATCCATGCTTCGAAGGCGTCGGTGGCCCGAATGCAGACGCGGCCGAGCGGCCATTCTAAGGTGGTAATTTCGAACTGGCCGAACCCTGCGGATTGGTACGCCTGGACGCAGGCCGAAAAAACGGCCGATTTCTCCATATCGGTGTCCTTGCTAAAGGATTCGGCAAACGATGCGCCGCCGTTAGCGCCGGCCTGCTGCAGCACAGAGCTTGCCAGGCGTTCGCCAATCAGGGCTTCTATTTGGCGGCGCAGCCCCCAAAACCCGGCTTCCACGTCCAGTAAGGCCATGCGTGAGCCGCCAAAATGCAGAATTCCTTTTTGTTTTTCACTTAATAAGTTGTGGATTGTCATTTTTTGTTGCATCTATAAAAGCCCTGAGGTTTGCTCTTAAGAAGCCGGCTGTTTGTCAGGTTGTGTCAGCGCCGGTTCATGCTGGTTCGGCCGGGCAAGTGCGCACGCCTGAATCGATCTGGCACGCTCAGGTCGCTCCCACTGGTTGTGATTATACGCCATGTTGGCCTTAGAATCGCGTTTTATTTTCTCGGAAGCGATTTGGAAGTGGTTGGCGCGTATCCGCACCTTGTTCAGAGCGCGTTTCCACATCATTGGGATTATCGGCTACAATGTTTTATGTTTTTCAAATGAGCCGATGATCTGGATGGCTGGCAAAATTTGTCTAACCGCGGAGAACGGTGAAAGCGCGGAGTTTGAATCAGAGAAAACATCCGCGTCCTCCGCGCCGTGCGCGGTGAATTTCTGAGATTTGTCCGTCAATCAGGCCGATAGATAATCGATCCAGGAGATGATTTTATGACCCATTTTATGTGTACGACCTGCGGTACCCAATTCGCCGCCACCGAAACTGCGCCGACGCACTGCCCCATTTGCGAAGATGAACGGCAGTATATCGGTTGGCAAGGCCAGCAGTGGACGACGCTGGAGGATTTGCAGACCGGTCATCAGAACATCATCAAAACTGAGGAACCAGACCTGACGGGCATCGGCACACACCCTGGTTTTGCCATTGGGCAGCGGGCGTTGTTGGTGCAAACGGCCGTTGGCAACCTGTTGTGGGATTGCATCAGCCTCCTCGACGAAGCGACGATAACGGCCGTAAACGCCTTAGGCGGTATTCGCGCCATCGCCATTTCCCACCCTCATTTCTACTCGTCCATGATCGAATGGAGCCGTGCCTTTCTTGCCCCCATTTACCTGCACGCCGCCGACCGGCAGTGGGTGATGCGTCCGGATGAGGCGGTTGAATTTTGGTCGGGGGAAACCAAATCGCTGTGGAACGGCATGACCCTGATTCGCGGCGGCGGTCATTTTGAGGGCGGAACGGTTCTACATTGGCCAGCCGGAGCCGGTGGTAAAGGGGCGCTGCTCAGCGGCGACATCCTGCAAGTGGTGTCTGACCGCCGCTATGTGAGCTTTATGTATAGTTACCCCAACCTGATTCCGCTGCCGCAACACGAAGTGCGCCGTATTGTGGCCGCCGTTGCCCCTTTTGCCTACGATCGGATTTATGGCGCGTGGTGGGACCGGGTGGTGCAAGAGGAAGCGAAAACGGCCGTTTCCCGCTCCGCCGACCGCTATATCAGGGCCATTCAAGCCGGTCCCGGGTAGCCCAGGCCCGGAGCATTAGTCGGCTCAGCGCAAAAGACCAACAAACATACCCAGGCCATAGTCAAAGCCCGAAAACGTCGCTTCCTCACTAGGCGGGCGTTCGCTTCCGGTTGGCACGCGCCTGCGGTTTT
Source organism: Chloroflexota bacterium (assembly GCA_029559155.1). GTDB lineage: Bacteria > Chloroflexota > Anaerolineae > Promineifilales > Promineifilaceae > Leptovillus. The sequence goes on along the minus strand of JAKQCM010000368.1, from coordinate 19,006 downwards.
TCCCCTGTAACTACAAATTTATACGGCCACATCGACAGTTTCCTGTGGAGATTTGTCGCGCCGCCTGCCTGGCGAATGAAAGAAAATCAACAGACTGGACCCGGTGTTGATTGCCCCGCTGCTTATTGCCAGGGGTGCATCCCCAACATTTGTTGTAGGACCTATTGAAAACGGGATCGAATTGTGGAGGTGGAACCCGCTTTGGCGCTGATGTGGCCGACGGCCGTTTCCCCTACCATAGTGTCTATGAACGACACACCCGCACCCATCCGCTTACTCATCGCTGACGACAACGCCGCCACCCGCGCCGCCACCATCGCCTTGCTGGAAACCAGTCCTCGCCCGGCAACCATCAGCGAAGCCAGCAATGGCCAGGAGGCGGTCCGACTTGCGGAAACGCTCCAGCCGGATGTCATTTTGATGGATGTGCAGATGCCGCTGCTGAACGGCATTGAGGCGACGCGGCGCATCAAACAATGTTGGCCCGCGATCAGAGTCATCGTCCTGACGATGTACCTCACTTACCGGGCGGCTGCTTTGGCTGCCGGAGCCGACGCCTTTTTATTGAAGGGAGGATCGACCGATGGTTTATTAACGGCCGTGTTTTCCAATTTGTAATCCGGCGCGTCTCAGACGCGCAGCACACAAATGTCCTTTTAGCGAAACCGATTGGTTCGTAAGCTGCAAAATTTTTTTACAAGGAGATAAATCATGAAACAAGGAGAAAAATCAGACATGACGCAGTTGCAGAAGTGGGGCGGCGCAGCCGCATTGTACGAAGCATTGGCTTTTGTCATTGGCTTTCTGGGATTTGGACTCGTGGTTAACGTGGGCGGCATTGCCGACCCTGGGCAGAAGGTGGCCGCCATTGTTGAAAACCAGGGGCTGCTGACGCTACTGCATCTGGTGGTGTACGTAGCCTGGGGCGCGATGCTGGTGGTGCTTTCCCTGGCGCTGCACGAACGGCTGAACGGCCGTAACTCCGCTCTGGCCCGCACGGCCACCGCCTTTGGCATTATCTGGTCGGTCCTCGTGATTGCCAGTGGGATGATCTACAACGTGGGCATGGAAACGGCCGTTTCCCTTCACGCCGCCGACCCTGCCCAGGCAGGTACCGTCTGGCTGGCGATTGAATCTGTATTTAATGGCCTGGGCGGCGGTGTCGAAGTGGTTGGCGGTATCTGGGTGCTGCTGTTGAGTGTGGCTGCCCTGCGCAGCGGCCGTCTGCCCCGCGCCTTCAACTACTTTGGGTTTTTAGTGGGTGCGGCCGGCGTGGTCACCGTCATCCCTGCCCTGAGCGAAATAAGCGCCAGCATCTTTGGCCTGACCCAAATTGTCTGGTTTGCCTGGTTGGGCATTGCCCTGCTGCGCCGACCGAAAACGGCCGTGAAAGAAGTTATCAACCCGGCGTTTGAATAACAATTAGAGAGTGGAGCATGTGGATTGTGGATTGGAGATCGCCTGATCTCCAATCCACCCACAAGGAAAAAAATCATGACACAAGAAACTTTAAATCGTCCCGAAAATGGTTTGAGCGACATTTCTTTCCATCAAAAGAGTACCGCACTGTCCCTGATCATTACCACCAGCGCAACGTTGTACTACATTGCCAACATGTGGCCTATGCGCCCCATCGCCCTGGCCAACGACATCATCCCGGAAGGTTACGGCAGCCTGCTATTAACCACGATAGGATGGATCATCTTGGCCGAAATTATCTTGCAAATTGTGCTGGTGTTTGGAGCCGGTTCTGCCCCAGCGGCGCTGGCGCATGAAAAGCAGGCAGCATTGAAAGCGCGGCGCAACGCTTACGGAATGCTCGCATTTGGCGCATTGGCGGCGATTGGTTCGGTCTTTTTGGAAGAGCTGACGCCTTTCTGCACGGCTAATCTGGCTTTCCTGGGTCTGGCTTTTGCCGAAATCGTTAAATTCGGTTCGCAGCTTTTTTATGCGCGGCGCTAGATTGAGCAAATTTGTCCAATCTCATTGGTCTTTAAGAAAACAATCAGGTAGGTAATGGACAGCCCTTGATGCGTGAGGCGAGATGCGTGACCGGAGAGGGTTCACGCATCTCGTATCACCAATCAGACCAAACTCCATGAAATGCCAAAGACCCTGATTTTTTAACTCCCAAAATGATTGGACAAATTTTTATATAACAGGAGAACCCTCATGAAAAAATTCTTGCGCATTGGGTTGATTTCCACGGCCGTTTCCGTCATCATCTTCTTCGGCGCGGCGCTGGTCATGGTCTTTTGGCCCGAACCCACCTTTGCCGCTGGCCCATTCCCCGTCGCGGCGCATGGCGCTGTTGATTTCACCCCACAGCAGTATGCCATGCGCGACGGCGAAACATTGTTCGCCCGCCAATTCCCCGCCGATTCGGCCGACACCATCCTGCTGCTGCACGGCGTCACCTCCGAAAGCGCGGCACTTGGCGGCAGCGCCCAAATGCTGCGCGAAGCTAGCGGGGCGGAGGTGATTGCCCTGGACCTGCGCGGTCACGGTCGATCGGGCGGCGCGGCAGGCGATGTGGATTACATCGGCCAGTACGAAGATGACGTGGCGGATGTGATTGCAGCGATTCGTAATGCGAAGCCCAACGGCCGTCTCATTTTGGCCGGTCACTCCATGGGCGGCGGCATTGCCCTGCGCTATGCCCAGCTCGCGGACCGCCCTGCCGTGGATGGCTACCTGATGTTTGCCCCCCATCTAGGCGTCGACGCGCCCACCATGCCGCCGTCAGACCCGGCTACCGCCGAAGCCGCCGCCGCCTATTCGCAGCTAAATGTCCCCCGCCTGATCGGGCTGATTATGCTCAACAGCGTAGGCATTACCGGACTCAACCATCTGGACACGCTCTTCTTCAACTTGACAGACGAAGCGACCCACATTTACAGTTACGGCGCAACGGTGAACTCTTCGCCACAGGAATATGCCGCGGCATTAACGGCCGTTGACGCCCCGATGTTGGTGGTGGTGGGCAGTGAGGATGAGGCGTTTGTGGCCGGGGAATATGAAACGGCCGTCACCGCTCACAGCGCCGGCGAAGTGCATATCATCAACGGCGAAACCCACACCAGCATCGTCGAAAGCGCCGCGGCCATGTCAATTATCGAGGATTGGCTGCGCTAGATCGGTCCAATCTTCAGAAATTTCACTTATCTGAACCTGGAGGAATGAACATGAAATCAAGAAAACGAGCACTAAAAATAGTTGGATTAAGTTTAATCGGCCTGATCGGGTTGATAGTCGTGGCGGTCAGCGGCTTGTTTGTGGCCACGCAAGGCAGCTACAGTGTGCCTGCCACCGTAGCCGATGACCCCACATTGCCCAGCGTTACCATCGACGGCGTTACCTTTCACGCGGAAACATTTGGCGACGCGAATAATCCGACAGTGGTGGTGGTGCATGGTGGGCCGGGCGGCGACTATGGCTACCTGCTAAACCTGCACGAGTTGGAAGATGATTACTACGTGGTTTTTTATGATCAGCGGGGCGCAGGTTTGTCCCCTCGCGTGTCGGCCGACGAGCTGACGTTGCAATCGTCGGTGGAGGATTTGCACCGCATTGTGACCCATTATGGCAATGGCAACCCGGTGCGCGTGATCGGGCATTCCTGGGGGGCGATGTTGGCAGCGGCGTACGTCGGGGTGCATCCCGAAAGCGTGGCACAGGTTGTCCTGGCCGAACCGGGGGCAATGGACAACGCCGGACTGGCGCGATTCAATGCCCGACAGGCGGAATCTTTGCGCAGCGCGGCTTATTACCGGCTGCTGGTCCCCACCATTTTCGAGTCGCTGCGCCTGGACGGACCAGACAGCCAGGCGCAGGTGGATTACATCTACGGCAAGATGTCGGCCAATTTTGTGAATACGGCCGCTTCTGGCTACCGCTGCGCAGATGACGCTATTACGGCCGTTGCGCCCAATGTTTCCGTCCCCCCAAGCCGCTTCGGCACAACCGCATACCAGACCCTGTTTGGAATCGAAAACGACTTGTCGGCCATTGCCGCCAACGCGGGCAACTTCCAGGGGGATGTCCTGTTCATCGCCTCGGAATGTAACAGCTTCATTGGCGTGGATTTTCAGCGGGAGCAGATGAAACAGTTCCCGCAAGCGGCGTTGGCAGTGATTGCCGACGCCGGGCACGAGATGTTTAGCGAAAACCCGACTGCAAGCCTGACGGCCGTACGGGAGTTCTTTTCGCAGTAGCGTTAGCCCTTAATGGTTTTTAAGCCCGGCAGCCAAAATTGCGCTGGCAAAAACCTCAGGGTCTGCGGGATGCCTATCATGAAAATAATTGGCGAAGTTTTACTCATTTCGGTGGCGATGTATCTGGTGATTACGGCCGTTCTCATCACCACCGACCGCCCAACCAATATTGTGAGTGGCGAGGAACCGATTGCTTTTGAGGCGTTAACGGCCGTGTCTTACGACAACATGCCGGACCTGCAACCCTACCTCGCCCGTGACGGCGCGCAGCTCCATTACCGTCTGTACAAAAGTCGCGCTCATGTTTCCGGTGACTCCGGGCTTTCGGCCACATTGCCGGTGCTGATTTTGCTGCACGGCTCTGGCTGGCACAGCATGCAGTTTGTCCCGCTGGCGCGTGAGTTGAGCGCAGCCGGCGCAGCCCATGTGGTGACGCCAGACTTGCGCGGGCACGGCTTTAATCCGCACACACGCGGCGACGTGGCCGCCATCGGCCAGCTAGAAGACGACCTGGCCGATCTGATTGCCGTCCTTGAGCCGCAGTTCCCTGGCGCGCCAATTATCATCGGCGGGCATTCGTCCGGCGGCGGCCTGGCTGTGCGGTTTGCGGGCGGCGAATACGGCAATTTGGCCGACGGCTATCTGCTGCTGGCCCCGTTTCTAAAGTACAACGCGCCTACCACGCGGCCTCATTCCGGCGGCTGGGCGCGGCCCAATTCCCGCCGCATCGCCGGGCTGACGATGCTAAACAACATCGGCATTCACTCGTTCGACGGCCTGACGGTGATTCAATTTGCCATGCCGCCAGGTGTGTTGGATGGCCCGCTGGGCAGCAGCGCCACGACGGCCTACAGTCACCGGCTGAACAGTTCGTTTGCCCCGCGCAGTCGGTACGGCCGTGATCTCGCCGCCATGCACCAACCTTTTTTACTTGTGGCTGGCCTGGACGACGAAGCGTTCATCGCCGAGCAATACGAACCGACCATCAGCCAATACACCGCTTCCGGTAGGTACATCCTGCTGCCGAACACCGGCCACATTGATCTGCTGACATCGCCCGGCCTTGCGCCTCTGGTAGCCCAGTGGCTGACTGACTCAATCCGTTAATTCGTAACCGCTTGAAAATGATGTGGCGCAGATTGGACCCATCTCCTTGCAGATTAAATAATTAATCCGGTAATCGAGAGACGTGTCATGCTGAGAGCCTGTGCTGAGGCTGCCGAAGCATCCTCCGAAGCATCCCCTTTGCTTGAAATGACCGAGTGATAGGGATTCTTCGCTTCGAAGACTCCGCTCAGATTGACCAGTTCATTACCTGATTGTTTTCTTAAAGACCAACAAGATGGGTCCAATCTAAAAACGATTAACTTGATTTTGCCTGGTGAATAGTTGAAAAAGCGGAAAGAGAATGTACACTGCATGATTACTTTTATCTGGAGGAAACCCATGACATTTCTATCGAATTTGGCCGTGGGCCGCGCAGCGGCCCAAATTGCGACGTTTCTGTTTGCTGTGATGATTGTGGTGCAGATGCTGCTTGCTGCCGGTGTCCTGCCAATTTCCATCGCCTGGGGCGGCCGGCAAACGGAGCTGACACCGGCGTTACGTGTCGCCAGCATGATTGCGGCCGTTCTGTTGGGCGCATTTTTGTATGTCATTCGCTACCGGGCGGGGCTTTGGGGTAGTACGCCTATTCCTACAGCTATTAGGGTGTTGTCCTGGATTATAACTGCGTTTATGGCTTTCAATACTTTGGGCAATTTTGCATCGCTGAACAATACGGAGAGATTCCTGTTTGGTCCGATCACCGCTGCTCTGACAATTGCCTGTTTTATTGTCTCGGTGTCCAGCCCTGAGGCGTAGCCCAGGAAGCGTACGAACGAGATTATGCAGGCGTTTGGCGTGGCAATTTTAGCCGGCAAGCGGCTGCCAAGAGAAATCTTATGCGTCGAATTTTGTTTTTGGTGAGCATTTTGTTGGCGGCTTGTGGGGTGCAAGAGATGGAAACGGCCGTTCCCCAGGCCAACACAATTATCTGCACGGCTGCATACCGCAGCAGCGTCGAAGTTGGCATCGAGCGCGAAGAGACGCTTACGTTTGTAGATGCTTCTGACGAGCAGTCGGTGGCGTTTGACGACATGGCCTTTCATGCGGCCTACAGCCCAGGAGAAGCCGATAACGAGCGCGCATTGCGGGTGTGGGTGACAGATGGAGGGGGAACGGCCGTGCGGCAGTCCACTCTTTACCAGCTTCCCCCAAACAGCGGGCCGCAAAACCAGTTTGTTGGTGGGCACGGCTTTACCGGCCTCAACTACAGCTACGCGCCAGGGTCGTCTGCGGAATTGCAGTTCTGGTGCGCCGCCGCATAATATCCGGACGGCCGTTGCTCAAAGCGCCGGGATCGGCAGTTGCCTTCAACTGCGCGATACCGGCGCTTTGCTTTTATCGCTCCGAAACAATCCCAAGAATGAGCGGTTGATCCGGAGTTAGTCGGCGGGGAGGAGGAACGAGGCCAGCTTTGGCTCGCTTTCCTCAATCGCACCGGAATGTTCGAACTGGCTGTTGTACAATTCGGCGTAGAAACCGTCGCGGTCCAACAGCTCCTGGTGATTGCCTTGCTCCACAATATCGCCATCGCGCATGACCAAAATCAGGTCCGCATTGCGAATAGTGGACAGGCGGTGCGCGATGATGAAACTGGTGCGCCCAACCATCAGGCGATCCATGGCTTTTTGGATCAAGACCTCTGTGCGCGTGTCTACTGAACTGGTGGCTTCGTCTAAAATGAGGATTTTAGGATCGGCCAGAACGGCGCGGGCGATGGTGAGCAGCTGCATTTGTCCCTGGGAGATGTTGCTGGTTTCTTCGTTGATGACCATATCGTACCCCTCCGGCAAGGTGTGGACGAAGTGATCGACGTGGGCAGCGCGGGCGGCGGCAAATACCTCATCGTCGCTGGCGGTGGGACGGCCGTAGCGGATATTCTCCATGATCGTGTCGTTGTATAACCAGGTGTCTTGCAGCACCATGCCAAACCAGCGGCGCAAATCCTGGCGCTTGAACTCCCGAAGATCGTGGCCATCCACCAGAATTGCCCCGTCATCGACATCATAAAAACGCATCAACAATTTAACGATAGTCGTCTTACCGGCGCCGGTTGGCCCAACGATGGCAACTTTTTGCCCGGGTTTGGCAACGGCCGACAAGTTATGAATGACAGGTTCGGCCGAATTGTAGCCAAAACGCACCTGACGGAACTCAACATGTCCCTGCACCGATTCGATGGCCAGCGGAGTTTCCGTTTCTCTGACTTCTTCCGACTCTTCCAAAAATTCAAAGACACGCTCGGCGGCAGCGGCCGTTTGCTGCAGCACGTTGGAGATATTTGCCAGTTGCATCAGGGGCTGGTTGAACGAGCGCACATATTGAATAAACGCCTGGATGTCGCCCACGGTAATCGCCTGGCGCACAGTGAGGTAACTGCCAACCACCACCACAGCCACATAGCCCAGGTTGCCGATAAAATTCATCATCGGCATCAATAAGCCCGATAAAAACTGCGATTTCCAGGCCACGCCGTAGAGCGTGTTGTTGTATCCCTCGAACTGTTCAATGCTCCGTTCTTCGCCGTTAAAGGCTTTCATCACCCGATGCCCGCCAAACATTTCTTCGACGTGACCGTTGACGTGCCCCAGGTAATTTTGTTGTTCTTTGAAATAGACCTGGGATCGGCTGACAATAAACGCCACCACGCCCAGCGACAACGGGATAACGATCAACGCCACCAGGGTCATTAGCCAGCTAATCGACAACATCATCACCAGGACTCCAATTACCGTGATCAGCGACGTGATGATTTGCGTCAGGCTCTGGCTGAGTGTCTGGTTAACGGTGTCGACGTCGTTGGTAATGCGCGAAAGCACTTCGCCCTGCATGGTTTTGTCGAAATAACTCAGCGGCAGGCGGTTGATTTTGGCGGAGATCTCTTTGCGCAGGCGGTAAGAGATGTCGGTTGAAACGCTGGCCATGATCCAGCCCATGAGATAGGCGAACAGGGCGGCGACCAGATAGAGGACCAGCATGATGAGCAGAATTCGGCCGATATAATCGAAATCGATTGTGCCGGTTCCCGTAATTTCGGCCATCACGCCTTCAAATAATTTGGTCGTGGCGTTGCCCAACACTTTAGGCCCGATGATATTGAAAACGGTGGAAGCAACGGCAAAAATGCCGACAATGATGATCTTTATTTTGTACTCAGCCAGGTATTGGATGAGTTTGGCCATTGTTGCTTTGAAATTTTGCGCCTTTTCGCCTTTGCGCATGGCGGCCATCGGGCCGCCGCCGCCAGGACCTTGGCTTCTTTGTTGCATCATCATGATGAGAGTTCCTCCATACTGAGCTGCGATAGGGCGATTTCCTGGTAGGTTTCGCAGGTGTCCATCAGTTCCTGGTGGGTGCCTTTGCCAACCACGCGACCTTGTTCCAAAACGATGATTTGTTCGGCGTTTTTGACGGTGGAGACACGCTGGGTAACGATGAGAATGGTGCTGTTGTGCGTGCTTTCAAACAGAGCGCGGCGCAGCGCGGCGTCGGTCTTGAAGTCCAGGGCGGAAAAGGTGTCGTCGAAAATGTAGATGGGCGCTTGTTTTACCAGGGCGCGGGCGATGGAAAGACGCTGGCGCTGCCCGCCGGAAACGTTGGTGCCGCCCTGGGAAATCTCGGCGCTGAGGCCTTCGGGTTTGCTGTTGACAAATTCGGCGGCCTGGGCGATGTGAACGGCCGTTTGCATCTCCTCTTCGCTGGCAAGTTCTCCCGCATACCGCAGGTTGCTTTCAATGGTTCCAGAGAACAAAATTCCCTTTTGCGGCACATAACCAATCTTGTCGCGCAAATCATGTTGAGTGACCTCGCGGATGTCTATGTCATCCAGCAAAATGCTCCCTTCGGTCACATCATAAAAACGCGGAATCAAATTAACGACCGTTGATTTACCGGAACCGGTGGAGCCGATGAACGCGGTTGTTTCGCCCGGCCGGGCGACAAAGTTGATGTTGTGCAGCACATCGGTGTCCGCGCCCGGGTAGCGGAAGGAGACGTTGCGAAATTCAACCGTGCCGGTGAATGACCCGTTCAGCGATTTAGGCGTCGGCGGATCGGTGATAACCAGCTCGGTTTCTAGCACGTCGGCAATGCGGTCCGCCGACACGGAAGCGCGGGGCAACATGATAAACAGCATGGACATCATCAAGAAGGAAAAGACGATTTGCATGGCGTATTGCAAAAAGGCCATCATGTCGCCGACCTGCATGTTGGCCTGCGCCACCTGATGCGCGCCGACCCAGAGAATAACAACCGACAACACATTCAGAATCAACATCATCATGGGCATCATCACGGCCATGATGCGGGCAATAAACAGGGTGTTGTCCGCCAGATCTACGTTGGCCTTGTCGAAGCGATTTTCCTCGAAGGGCTGCATGTTGAAGGCGCGAATCACCATCATGCCCGATAAGTTTTCTCGCGCCACCAGATTCAGCCGGTCGATCAGCTTTTGCATGATGCGGAATTTGGGCATAGCGATGGACACGATGATGATGATCATGCCTACCAGGACGATAACTGCCACGGCGATGGTCCACCACATGGATGAGCCTTTACCAACAGCGCGGATGATGCCGCCAACGCCCATGATGGGCGCGTAAAAAACCAGTCGCACCATAAACATCGTCACCATTTGCAGTTGGGTAATGTCGTTGGTCGTGCGGGTGATGAGCGATGCGGTGGGAAACTTGTCGAATTCGGCGCTAGAAAAGTTTTCTACTTTGCGAAAAACGTCGCTGCGCAGATCGCGTCCTACGCCGGCGGCAATTTTGGCCGACAGGTAACCGACGGTAATAGAGCAAATGGCCGACAGTAGGGTCACGGCTAACATGATTGCGCCGACGCGCAAAATGTAGCTGGTTTGCAGCTTGCCAATGTCCATGCCCAATGCTTCGTATTCGGCTTTGACCTGGACAACAGCCATCTGGTTGATCATGGAGTCGCCGAGGGTGGCGAAGCGTTCGTTGACGCTGGCCGTGATTTGGGCGCGCTGGCTGGATGGCAGCCGGTTTAGCAGAGTGAATAGATCGGTCCCTGGGGGAATTCGTGACAAATCAAACGCGCCGCCGTTCATTTGCGCCGCTTTGGCCGGATCGGCCAGGGCTTGTTCCAGCGCAGAGATGACCAACAAGGATTTGGCGATGGGTGTGCTGATAGCGTCTAGTTCTTCCTGGCTGATGTCGTTGAGAATGTAAATTGGCTCATCGGCCAGTAGGGGGAAGGTGTCGACATATTGTGTGGATTCCAGGGAATTGGGTTGGATGAGGGTGTAGGCGTCGCGCACGGCCGTTTCGTCTTCGGCGCTCATAAACAGCGTTAATCGTTCCATCGTCTGCTGGCGCATGGCGGTGGGCACGGTGTTGGCAACGCCGCTCTGTTGGATGCCGGTGTTTACTATCTGCGATAGATAATCGGGCAGGGCCAGGTCAAAATTGGCCTGGGCGAACAATAATATGATGGACGCAATAAACAAGAATGTATACGGCTTCAGGTAACTTCTTATTCGGAGCATGGTTTTTCTCCTTTGGGTGATGGATTAGAAAAATGGAGATTCAGGCAGCCGTTGGTTGTCAATCTCGTGAATATTTGACGCTCAGGTGTTCACAATGGATGTTTCTTGGGCCATGTGGCGCAGGGCGTTGATATGGGCTTTCAATTTGTGCATCAGGCGGAACAGGTCTTGCTGTTCGTCGTGGCTCAGAGCGCTGAAACATTGGCCGATGGTTTCCAGGTGATCGCTGGCGTATTGGCTGACAATGGCACGGCCGTTACCCGTCAGGCTAATGTTAAATCGACGGCGATCAGTTGGGTCCAGGCAGCGCTCGACAAACCCTTTTTCCTCCAGATTGCGAATAAAAGCGCTCATGGTATTGCGGCTGACCCCTTGCCGATCGCTCATTTCAGACGGGTTCAGTTCATTACTGCCGCCCGTTTGTTCGGCAAAAAAGAGGTGCATCAGCACCTGGTATTGCGCAAAAGAGAGGCCGGCTTCCTCAATGCTCTGTTCGCCCATCTGGTGGATGGATCGGAACACAACCCCCATCTCATCCATCAGCCGGAGAACCTCCGGATCGACGCGGGGATTGAAGGTTTGCATAAACAGCACCCATTTTTGCCGATTTTCCTTATTTTGCAGCCACGTTTTTTGTCTCATGTTATTCCAAAAATGTTCGCCCTAAAATCTCCATTGCCAGTCGCCACCAGAATTTGCCTCATAGAACCTGTTGGTTTCTGGTGTACAGTCGCTTGTAAAAAGGAGGTGTCAGGGTGCTGTTCCACTGTTTGTCGGCGAGTTGCCGACAACGCTGATGGCTTGTTTAATGTTACAGGGTCGAATTGTACGCCGTAGAACTATTCTGTCAATGATTATCATCATTTTGCCCGGCAGACTTTCTGCAGGGTTCATATAGAGCGTCCGGATTGCGGTTTATGGATGGCCGAAGGGGGGAACTAAGGTGAGGCGTTCTTGTTGTTGGCGGATTGATTTGCGGGCTGCCGCGAAAAATATTCCTGAATTGCCTGATGGATGAAGATGTAGCCGCCGCCGACCCGATGCAAAAAGACGCGGCTGACGCAAAATTCCAGAAAGCCGGTCAAATCGCCGGGCAGATCGGTGGTGAGCCACAACAAGAAGCGCAGGAAAAAGTGGTTGGCGACATTGCCGCCGCCGAACATGAAGAGAGACACGAGCGCCGATAAGACCCCGGCGACCCATCCCAGGGTGGGATTTTGCCACAGTACGGCCGTTACTACCGTCATGGCCAGCCCTAAAATCCCCCCGGCAATCAGCGCGTTGGTGGCCGACAGCCGAATGCCTTGATTGGGCTTGCTGGTGGCCGATACCCGATGGCCGCGCAAGCCGCCCAGCAGCAAAAACACCAGACCCAGCGACAAAAAGGTATGCAGGATTTTTGTGGAGCCGTATAACAGGAATTCCACCAGTTCCACGGCCGTTGCCAGGCCCAAACCGATGAGCAGCCCCACCGCCATGCCCGACCAGGACCAGTCGAGAGCCGCCACGGTGCGAATGTCGTCGCGTAAAGTATGGCCATTTACAAAATAGGTAATCAGACCGAAATCAACGCCGGCCACGACGCCAAAGGAAAGCGCCAGAAAGGGGATGTCATAAATTGCCACGAAGAGCGTTGTTAATAAACAAACAACCATCACCGTCACGGCCGTGCGCCAGTGCCGTTGTTTTCGATTGTCCAGAATCGGGTAGCCCTGGTTTGCCAGGCGCTGGTAGTAGATGCTGTCTAACACGGCCGTTACCAGCCCCATGCTTAACCCCAAAAACACCATCAACCACAAATCGGTTGCGGCTGCCCAGCCTGGGGCCACCTGCCCAATTTGCTGCGACCAGACTGTGCCGAATTGGGGGATGTTGATGCGCACCATGAGCCAGAACAGCCACATGAGCACGCTGGAAACCAAACCCGCGAACAACCGCGAACCGGCCATGTAAACAAACTGCCAGCGCGGCGTATTCAGCCAGCTTGGCTGCAAGCCCTCAAGCAAAAAAACCGCCTGGTTGTGTGCGTCCATTTGCCGCGCCAGCCAGCTTAACCGCTGCACGACGCCTGCCTGAGAATAGCCTGTGTTATTGCCACGTCTGGTAAACATGGCCCGGACATAAGCATCGAACAGGTCTGTTATGCCAATGCTTTCGTCATCTCCTCCGACCATTTTCGTTTGCCAATAGGCCACGCTGAGCACGTGGAGCATGAGCGGCGTCTGGGCCATTTTGGCCAGGGCGGGGTCTTGCTGCACGGCCGTTTTCAAGCCACCCAATCGTTCGCCGGCTGCGGTGAGGTAGGCGTTGATCTGCACGGCCGTGAGCGGCTGCAAGAGGTACGCCCCGCCCAGGTGCAAATGGGTTTCCAGCGCTTCATACGCTTTGCGGCGGCTGTTGATCACGATGCCCGTCAAGCCGTGCTGCTGGCGGAATTGGTTGAGCGCGGTGACGCAGGCGGCGCGGTAATTTGCCGGCGTCTCGTCCAGGCCGTCCAAAAGCAAAATCAGGGCGTCGTCATTGAGCCATTCATAACCCAGCGTTTGGGGAATCTGGTATTTGGCGGTTAATTCCTCCACCACCCAATCGCTCATGGCTTGCCGCTTTTCAGCCCACGAGACGAGATTAAAAATGACAGGAATCGGATGCTCCGGGTCGCTTTCGGCCGCGGCGATGAGTTCTTGCGCCAGGTTGATGAGCGTCGTGGTTTTGCCGGAGCCGGGTTCGCCCAAAATGAGCAGCGCCCGGTCGGATTGGTGGAACAAGGCCGAGAGCGTGGGTGGGGAAACGGCCGTTTCCTCCCCAACCACCAGCGGCGGCCCAGACCCGATAACGTCCTGCCAGGGCTGGTCTACAGCTTCGTCGTAGGCACGGCCGTGCAGATGCAGCAGCAGCGCCCCCTTCACCGATTTTTCCAGAACGCCTTCCACCCAAAAATGGTTCACTTTTTCCAACAAGATGAGCTGTTTGCGCCGCTCCGGCGTGAGTGGCGCAGCGGTTAGGAGGGCAGTGGTTGCCAACATGGGGATGGGCGCAGGGTTTGCCTCCGGGAATATCCGGCGTTGTTCCTGCTCGTTTAGGGCGCGGTAATTGCCGGCGCGCAGGAATTGGTTGGCTTCGGCCAGCGTGGGCAGGCCGCCGCAGCGATGCAGCACCGCCACCAGGCCCACCAGCACCAGCCGGTCGTCGGCGTGGATTTTGCTGCGGTCCCGTTCCCAATCGGAGACGGCCGCGCCTGAGTAGCCGGTGTTGCCCAGTTCGTCGCCCAGCAGTTCACCCAGGCGCACCTGCGTCAATGTACCGCCGCGAAACGAGTCCCGGCACTGCTTTCGGTATGCGCGCACCTGCTGGCCAAAGGTGGTCATGATCGCCTCCCCGTCCTTCTGTAGAAATCTGCTGACTGTATCAGATCAACGTTTGGGTCTTGGGGATTTCGTGGGGCTGGACTGAAGCGTGATACGTGATGCGTGAGGTCTCTCTGGTCACGTATCACGTTTCACGCATCATGGGACGTCAAACCCCTGAATTCCTGAACAGCCCAACCTTTTTCGGACATCGCCGCCTTAAAACCTACTAAAAATCGGTTTAACACTTACTTAAATTCGTAGAAACGGCCGTCAAAATTGGTTGATGATGGCCTGAATTTGTTGTCCTTTTAGTCGAGAATAAAAGATATGAAGCTGATTTAAGCAGCACCCTCTGTAACTTAAGCGTCAATTTTTCTACACTGCAACCATAAACCGATCGGGAACAGCTTGTCAGAGGAAATGGAATGGAAAACGGCCGTTGAGCATCTCATGAGCGGATAAAACAACCTTTTGTCCGGGCGCGCCGTCCTCAATGAGCCTCTCTTTCACAAAAGTGAGGTGTCGAAATGCTCGAGGTCCGAAAAACACAAGTTCAGCGTCGAATTGTTCATCTGTGGTCTGTCACCGCGGTTTTTGTCCTTTATTTTGGTCTGCCCACACTCATCCATCTGATGTCCGAGTGCGCCAGCACAGGGTCTGGCTCTGGGTGCGCCGGCTAATCCTGGCATACGTTTAGCCGCAGATTGCATGGAATTTTGGTCAAATGCGTGATGCGTGAAAAGAGTACTTCACGCATCACGCACCACGCCTCACGCCTCAAAACGGCCGTCTCAACCCACACCCCGCGCCTGTTTCAGCGCGCACTCAGCCTCCCTGAACCCTTTTTGCAGCTTTTGCCCCCAGGCATCATCGGGAAAATCGGCCAATAGGGCCAGCGCCTGCGCATAAAGCTGCTCCGCCTCGGCAACCTGGTTTTGCGCCGTTTTCACCTCTGCTAAACCGCCCAACGTGTTCGCCTGCTGCACCGGATCGTTACAACTTTGCCACAACGCGATGCTGCTGCGAAAAAATTGCTCCGCCTCCGCCAACCGCCCTTGAGCCAGAAAGACAACGCCCAAATTATTGGCCACTACCGCCCGATCAAATAGATTCCCCGATTGCCACGAAAAATTCGCATTCGCCTCTACAAAGAGGCGCTCAGCCTCCGCTAAATCTGCCCGTTTCAGATGCAGCGACCCCAATTCATTGAGCACTCTGATTTTGTCCAGATGGTTTTCGGTGGGGGCCAGGCAATCCAGGGCTTCATGATAGGCGGCTAAGGCGGCGTCTGTTTTGCCTTGCGCGGCCAAAGCCTCGCCTAATAATTTGAGACAGTTAGCCAGGTAAACGGGATCGCCCACTTCACGCCACAGGGACACGGAATAGCTGAGATACTCTTCAGCTTGCGCCCACTGCCCTTTGTCTTTGCTCAGCAGTCCCAGTTCCAGCGTCACAAAGGCATGTTTTATAAGGGGGGCGTGGATGGCTTGAAATGCGCTTTGCGCTTGCAGGATGTAGGTTTCTGCCTCGGCAAAACGGCGCATCTGGCGGCAAACAGCGCCCAGGTTGATGCAGGCATGGGCTTCGCGCCATTTGTCCTCTAGCCGCAAGCCGATCTGCAATTCCTCCCGGTGGGCGGCAAAGGCGGCGTCTAACTGCCGGTTATAGCGGTAAAAAAGCCCTAGATGGTCAAGAATGCGGCCGCGCAAGGCCAGATTATCAGCGGGGCAGCTTGTGAGCGCTTGTTCCAGCATCGGAATCCACTCGCCCCAGTAGCCCCGCCGCTCAACGAAGACGAAGGTTTGCAAAAGCAGCTCGGCCGTGTTTTGCCAGGTATCCGGCACGCGCAGGCCAAATTTTGCGGCGCGGTAGAGGTTCTGCCGCTCCTGGTCTAACGCGGGCAGCGTGTCGTCGGTGAGGGTCTGGGTGCGCTGCTGCCAGTACTTGACGTTGGCGGCCACGCTTTGAGTGAATTGGGTGGAGGGCGGCATCATCATGTGTCTAACAGGTTGGGCCAGCCGATGATTTCGGTTTGTAAGAAGGTGTCGGTGAGGCGGTGGATGCCGTAGCGCCGTTCCTGGATGGTTCCCTGCACTTCCAGCAGGGAGCGGGCGGTCAATTCGCGCACGGCCGTCCAAAATTCATTTTCGTCCAGACCGCTAAAGGCCTGCATTTGCTCTGGTAGGGCGCCGGAAGCGGCCGCCAGGGGCATGGCCAGCAGCAGCGTTTGCGCGGCGGGCGTCAGCGTTTGCCACGTTTCCCAGTAAATGTGCCGGTATAAATCTTCAATCGGACCGGCCCGGTTTTTGTTGAGATCGGCCAGGATTTGGGGCAGGGGCAGAACGGCCGTCAGGCTGACCACCAATTTCAGGGCCAGCGGATTGCCGCCCGTGACCTGGTAGATGGCTTGCAGGGTATCCGTATCGGCGGCGGCCAATTCTGGCAGCCCGGTGAGTTGGGCGTGGTGGCGCAGGAGCGCGGCGGCGTCGCTGAAGGGCAGTTCGTGTAAGGTGTGGGTGTAAACGGCCGTTCCGCCGGACGGCCGGGCGCGGCTGGTCAGTAAAAAGCGGGTCGGTTCCACAAAAGCCAGCAGCTTACCGGCAAAATAATCGACGTGGGCGACGGTTTCCAGGTTGTCGATGATGATCAAATGGGGGGCTGCTTTCAGTTTTTGACTTAAACGCGTTTCCAGGTGGGCATCCGGTTGGCCGTGCGCCATGCCGGGCCACAAAGCATCAGCTAACGCAGACAGCAAGCCCTGGTAGGCGCGTTCCGGCGGCAGCGCCGCGCCACTAAACTGCTGCTGCTCGACACGCAGCCAGCAGATGTGTTTGAAGGCCAGACTGGGCAGCACCTCCCGCACCACCAAATCCGCCAGACTTGTCTTGCCAATGCCGCCGATACCGGTCAGGGCAATTATCCAGGGAGCTGTTTCCTGCACGAGCTGGGCCGCAACGATTTCTCGGATCTCGGGAAATCCAAAAAATTGGCTGTAAGAGGCAGGGGGTAGGTTGGTTTCCAGGGCCTGGATTAATTCTGCGCGGAGTTTTGTTTCTTGATGGTAGAGAAGCTGGGTCAGGGCGTCGATGGCGGCGCGCTGCCAGCGATTAACCTGGTCGATGCTGGCGTACATTTCCTGAGCGACTTGCCGGGTGATTTTGCCATCCAGAAACCGGCTGCGCAGCACGACGGCCCCGGCTTCGTCCTGTTCGGCCAGGAGGTCGATGCTGTCCAGGAGGACGCGATCAATGGCGTACCGCCGGCCAAATGGCAGACCACCTTGATGGGCGGCCAGCTGATTTTGGACGAGCAGCAGTCCGGAAAGCGGGGCCGTTTGAATCTCTGCCGGTTTGCCCCATTGCACTAAGGCCGCGTGAACGGCCGTTTGCAGTTCCTCCTGAGTGATGGCAGTCATAGGAGCATTGTACCTGAAAAACGGCCGTTTTGTGCATGCGATATTGCCTGACTGCGCACAAAATCGCACACAATTTACATAGTCGCGCATGCTGAAACTGGTATGAATATAACCAGGGATATTTATCAGGAGGCAGAACATATTCCAGGAGGTAAGTGGTGATACTCATCGTTGGCGGAACCGGGGCGCTAGGCAGCGCCACAACCGAAAAATTACTGGCCAGAAAAACGGCCGTGCGCGTGATAACCCGCACCCCACACAAAGCGCAAGGCCTGCAAGCCCTGGGCGCAGAAGTTGTCCAGGGTGATTTGCGCGACCGCGACTCGCTGCTGCGCGCCTGCCAGGGCGTCAGCGCCGTGATGGCCTCCGCGCATTCGATTATGGGGCGCGGATCAGAAGCGTCGAAGTATGTTGATGAGCAGGGCCATAAATGGCTCATGGAGGCGGCCAAAGCGGCCGGCGTCTGGCAGTTTGTCTACGTCTCCGCTTTAGGCGCAGCGCCAGACCATCCCGTGCCTTTCTTCCAAATTAAATACAAGATGGAACAAACCTTACGGAACAGCGGCTTGCCGTTCACAATTTTGCGGCCGACCGCCTTTATGGAATCCCACGCCTATGGCTTTATTGGCAAATCTGTTCTGGAAACCGGCAAAGTGCAATTGTTTGGCCGGGGTGAGAATCCGCGCAATTTTGTGGCGGCCGCTGACGTGGCTCATTTTGCTGCGCTGGCGCTGCTGGAGCCAGACTCAGTCGGGGAAGTGTTGGAAATTGGCGGCCCTGAAAACCTGACGAACATGCAGGTTGTGCGCCTGTTTGAAGAAATTGCCGGGAAAAAAGCCAGCGTGTCCCATGTTCCACTGGCTATGCTGCGGGTGATGTCGCCGTTGTTACGGCCGTTTCATCCCGGTCTCAGTCAGATCATGAAGGCGAGCATTCTCTTTGATACCGCGGACCAAACCTATGATATGAGCGCCATGCTGCGGCGGTATCCTCTGACACTAACGCGCTTGGAGGATTGGGCGCGAAGTCACATGACGCCTGACCGGCTCTTTGCTGTCGATGGCGTATAAATAATCAGTGTTGTTTCTGTCCTCTGGGGGGACGGCCGTTCTCCCATTGAGAACGGCCTTTTTTATCTTCCCCTCAATTGCGCTTTGTAACGATACAGACCTCAAGGGTTTGCTCCTGAGGATTTGGATTAGGTGGGTATCAGACCCTTGGGGCCTTGCCAGACGAACCTGAATGGTTACTGCGCTTCTACGTTAATTTGTATTTGAGGGAGATTTCGTGAGCGCTCTTACCACCACAACGATTCAGGAGCCTTAAGCAACGGTTCAGGAGCCTTAAGCAACGGTTCAGGAGCCTTAAGCAACGGTTCAGGAGCCTTAAGCAATGGTTCAGGAGCCTTAAGCAA
>JAKQCM010000344.1 GCA_029559155.1 Chloroflexota bacterium | reverse complement strand
GGTGGTTGGGTTGATCGTGGCGCTGGTAGTTTGGTGGGACAGGAAACGGCCGTCGGTTTTAGCTGTAGTGGTCTTACTCGCCACTTTTTTGCTCTCGCTGGCCGTGCATGTGGTCTACAATTTTACCTTTGTACAGCACCAGGGGCGCTATCTTTTCCCGGCGCTGCTGCCGATTGGCGTGGGGGTGAGTGTGGGACTGGGGGTGTGGATACGGCCGTTCCTCCGCCGCTGGCCGCCGCTGCGCTACGCGCTGCCTCTCGGCCTGGGTTTCGCGATGGTTGGCCTGGCTGTCTGGGCCTTATTCCGCGTCATCGTGCCATTTTTGTGAAATAAGAAATGGGACACGGATAAACACGGATTTGACGGATTTCCACGGACATTTTTTAAAAATCCGTGTCCATTCGCGTTTATCCGTGTCCCATTCCCATCAAATCCAATGCCAACTGCTCAATTTCCGCCCCCATCGTCACTTTTTCGCGCCAGGAAGCGGGGATGGCAGCACGGCCGTAAAACGCCCCGGCTACCTGCCCGCACACAGCGGCCGTCGTGTCAGCATCATCGCCCAGGTTAACGGCGCGGAGAACGGCCGTTTCGTAGCTGTCAGTGGTGGCAAAGCACCACAGCGCCGCCTCCAGCGAATCCACCACGTAGCCCGAACCCTTAATCTGCGCCAGCGACTTTGCCCGATACGCCCCATCAGCAATCGCCTTGATTTTGGGTGTGGTAGGCATGTAACCCCGATAGCCCAAAATGTCATCTTTGCTGCCGCCTTGCAGGGCGATGTGCAGCATCCCACCGTACAGGCGGCAGGCATCCACGCATTCGGGCGCGGCGTGGGTGGTCCTGGAGCTTTCCCCGGCGTAGTGCAGTACCTGCGCCTCGTCGGGCGTGAAGGCCATTACCACCGGAGCCAGCCGCATGATGGAGCCATTGCCCGCCGAATAGGGGTCGGTGGAGCCGCTGAACGGGTCGCCGCTTTGCTTGAAGCGGTGCAGGGCGGCAGATGTGGCGTTGCCGATGTCGAAACAACGCCCGGTGCTGCTCATGTAACCGTGATCATACCAGTTGCAGTAGCGGGCCATTTGGTCGGCGGCGTCGAAGCCGCCCGTTTCCACCAGGCTGTAGCCCAGGCACAGGGCCATTGAAGTGTCGTCGGTCCACTGGCCGGCTTGCAGGCCGAAGGGGCCGCCGCCGACCATGTCGGTGACAGGCGCGAAGGAGCCGCGCGGCTTAAACTCCACCGTCGTGCCTACGGCGTCGCCGCAGGCCAGCCCCAGCAGGCAGCCAACAAAACGTTCTTCAGGTGTGGTCATCGTTGGTTTTCCTCCTAAAAGCGAGAGCTAGAGCGAGAGCGAGAGTAAAGAGAGATGTCTCTACTCTTGCTCTCGCTCTCGCTCTTGCTCTAGCTCTCGCTCTTGCTCTAGCCCCCTTCGTAGCCGCGGGCGGCCCAGGCGGCGTAAAGAGCGATGGAACCGGCCACGGCTGCGTTCAGCGATTCGACGTGGCCGCGCATGGGCAGGCGCAAAATCACGTCGCAGGTTTCGCCGACGAGGCGGCGCAGGCCCTGTCCCTCGTGGCCCACCACGAGGCCGAGCGGCATGTTCAGGTCCAGGTCGCCCAGAGTCTGGGCGTCGTCGGCCATGTCCAGGCCCACCAGCCAGACGCCTTTTTCCTGAAGCTGTTTCATCGTGTGCACCAGATTCACCACCTGGGCGATGAGCAGATGCTCCGTCGCGCCGACGGCGTATTCGGCCACCGCCGGGGTGATGTCCGGGGCGCGCCGGTCTTGCAAGATGATGCCGTGCACGCCGCAAATTTCGGCCGTGCGCAGCAGCGCGCCGATGTTTTGCGGCCCATGCAGCAAATCTAGCAGCAGCAGAAAAGGTTTTTCGCCCCTGTCGGCGGCCAGCGACAACATGTCGTCTACCTCGGCGTAGGGGAAAGGACCAACTTCCAGCACGACGCCCTGGTGACTACCATCTTGAGCAAGTTGGCTAAGTTTGGCTTTGTCGGCCGTTTGGATGGGGATGCCGCGCGTTTTGGCGGCGTCGTAGATAGGCTGGGTGTATTTGCGGTCCAGCCCTTTTTGCAGCCAAAGGCGGTAAATTTCTCGCCGACGGCCGTTCAGGGCTTCCAGCACAGTGTTGCGGCGGGTAAGGAGTTCGGGCATGGGGAGATTCGAGATTGGAGATTAGAGATTGGAGGTAATCTCCAATCTCTAATCCCTAATCTCCGTCTTTACTCCAGCTTCCAAATCGTCCCATCGGCGCGGTCTTCCAGGACGACGCCGAGGTCGCGGAGTTGGTTGCGGATTTTGTCGGAGGTGGCCCAATCTTTTTGGACGCGAGCGTTGGCGCGCAGGTCAATGAGCAGGCGAATCAGGCCATCTTCGCGCTCGGCGCTGGCGGTGGCTTCGGCTTGTTCGGGGATAATGCCCAAAACGTCGCCGCCTAATTCGCGGTAAAGCTGGTCGATAGCCGCCAGCGTGCCCTGATTGTGCGGCCCTTGTTCGTTGAGCAAGATGTTGACCTGGCGGGTCATTTCTTGCAAAACGGCCAGTGCAGCCGGGGCGTTGAAGTCATCGTCCATTTTTTCGATGAAGTTGGCTTTGAATTCGCCCAGGATGGTGAGAATGTTGGGGTTGGCTTCGCCGGAAACGGCCGTGCGCATCTGTTCCCGCACCAGACTCACCGCGCCCCAAATCCGCTGCCACCCCTTAAACGCCGCGTCCACCGCCTCATCCGAGAAGTCGATGGGATTGCTGTAGTGACTGGACAATATGAAGGTGCGGATGGCTTCTGCCCGCCATCTGGCCAGCGCGTCCTTGATCGTCATGGTATTGCCCAGACTTTTGGACATTTTAATGCCTTCCAGCGTGAGCGAACCGGTCAGCAGCCAATACCGCGCAAATGGCTCATCGTGGGCGGCCTCGCTTTGGGCAATTTCGCATTCGTTGTGCGGGAAGATGTTGTCGATGCCGCCGCCGTGGATGTCGAAGGTTTGGCCGAGGTATTTATTAGCCATCGCCGAGCATTCCACGTGCCAGCCAGGGAAACCATCACCCCAGGGGCTGGGCCAACGCAAAATATGTTCCGGATCGGCTTTCTTCCACAGGGCAAAATCGGCCGGATGCCGCTTTTCGCTGCGAATGCCCACACGCGCGCCTTCTTCCAAATCCTCGATGATCCGGCCGCTGAGTTTGCCGTATTCCGGGAAGGAGGCAACATCAAAATAGACGGACCCATCCACTTCATAGGCGTGACCTTTGGCGATGAGTTCCTCGATCATGGTGATTTGTTCGGGCACGTGGCCGCTGGCGCGCGGGCTGATATCCGGGCGATGGACGTTGAGGGCGTCCATATCGGCGAAGTATTCGCGCATGTAGGTTTCCACCACCTGCATGGGGCCGGCGGAAAGCTGGCGCGCCTTTTTGAGGATGCGGTCTTCGCCGGTGTCCAGCATGTGGCCGACGTCGGTGATGTTTTGCACATAGAGGACATCGAAGCCGGAATACTTCAGGTAGCGGGCGATGACGTCGAAGCCAACATAGGTCTTGGCATGGCCGATGTGTGAATAATCGTAGACTGTTGGTCCGCAGACGTACATATTGACTTTGCCGGGAGTGATGGGCACAAATTCTTCTTTTTTACGGCTGAGGACATTGTAGAGTTTCAGAGTCATGGTTGCTCCAGTTGTAAGATGTTTGTTTTAGGTGTTGATTGTCTGCTGATCGTCGGGAGTAATTGTAGCTGATTCGGGTGGGCAGGTCACTGGTAAGATTACACTGGACTTCCTATGCTGCGTTAAACGCTTTTGAGCGCTCTTGCCAGGCGCTGCAAGGTGCGTTCTTTGCCGAGAATGCCCATAATTTCCGGTAACGGCCGTCCCTCTGTATGCCCGGTCAGGGCCGCGCGGATGGGATGAAAGACATCTGGCGCGCGCCAACCCTTGGCGGCTTGCAAGTCGGCGCGCATCTGCTGCAAGATGCTCTGGGCGGTGGGTTTGTCCAGGATAACCAGGGCGGCCAGTTGGGTGATGAGGCGCAGAATGACGGGAGAGGCCGGGGCCGTCGCCAGGGCGAAGCGGGCGCTGCTGCTGTAGGCGAAATCATCGACGAAGGCCCATTCGGCCAGGTCGACAGCATCTTCGAGTTTGGCGATGTCGGGACGGATAACGGCCGTTACTTTCACCAGCCAATCCGCGCTCATCGGCATATCGCCATACGCGTCTTCGAGAAACGGCCGTATCAAATCGGCCAACTGCCCATCACTCAGACGCTGGAGATACTGCCGGTTAACCCAATTCAGCTTATCCCAGGCAAACACCGCCGGGCTGGTAGACAATCGCTCCAGGCGAAACTGCTTGCGCACATCCCATTTGTCCACAATTTCCTGCTCGCCATCGGGCGACCACCCCAGCAGCAGCAAATAGTTGAACATTGCTTCCGGCAAATACCCGGCGTCCTGAAAATCGTTGATGAGATACCCGCCTTCAGGATCACGCTTGCTCAGTTTTTGGCCGCGATTGTTCAGAATCAGCGGCAGGTGAATCCAGACCGGTTCCGCCCAGCCCAATGCGCGATAAAGTTGGACGTGAATGGGCGCGGAAGCGATCCATTCTTCGCCGCGCACGACGTGGGTGATACCCATGTCGTGGTCGTCGGTCATGGCGGCGAGGTGGTAAAGGGGACGGCCGTTGCTGCGCACCAACACGGGGTCTGCCAGCAAGCTGTTATCGAAAGTAATCGGGCCGCGCAGGGCGTCGTTTACCACCGTTTCCCCACTGCGGGGCAGGCGAAGACGGAGCGGTTGGTTGGCTTGTTGGGTGGCGGGCTGGTTGGAGTCGTCACCGTAGTAGGCCAAATCGGCGGCCAACAACTGGGCAGCAATTTCCTGATGGCGCGGCAGGCGGGCCGACTGCACGTATGGGCCAAAATCGCCGCCGATATCCGGCCCTTCGTCCCAGTCGATGCCCAGCCAGGTCAGGGCGTTCATCATCGCCTGAGCAGCGGCCGGTGTGTTGCGGTCGGGGTCGGTATCTTCAATGCGCAGAACAAAATCGCCGCCAAGCGCGCGCGCCAGCGCCCAACTAAAGAGGGCGGTGTGCAAATTTCCGATGTGGGGCGTGCCGGTCGGACTGGGAGCAAAACGAAAACGCGGGACCATATCCGTGGCTAAACCTTGGCAAAAATCATGCGCCCGGCCGTGGTTTGCAGCACTTTTGTCACCGTGACACGGGCATCGGCGTCGATGAGATGATTGCCATTTTCTACCACCACCATGGTTCCATCTTCCAGGTAGCCAACGCCCTGATCGGTTTCGCGGCCTTGTTGGATGATTTTGACGTGGAGTGTTTCGCCGGGCAGGAACACCGCTTTCACTGCATTGGCCAGGTCGTTTACGTTGAGAACAGTGACGCCTTGGATTTCGGCGACGCGATTCAAGTTGTAGTCGTTGGTCATGATGGGGCAGTGGAGGTGGCGAGCCAGAGCGACCAATTTGGTGTCGGCTTCGCGGGCTTCGCTGACGTCTATATCTTTAATTTCGGTGCGGATGATGGCTTCGTTTTGCAGTTCGGCCAGGATTTCCAGGCCGCGCCGGCCGCGGCTGCGGCGCAAGGGGTCGGCGCTGTCGGCGATGTGCTGCAATTCAAAGAGGATGAAGTTGGGGATTAACAGGGTGTCGCGCAGGAAACCGGTGCGGCTAATGTCGGCGATACGGCCGTCGATGATCACACTGGTATCGAGCAGCACAAACGTCTCCTCAAACACCGGCGCCAGGTTAACGCCGGGCGTGGTTTGACCGGTA
The DNA here is from genome assembly GCA_029559155.1 of Chloroflexota bacterium. Classification (GTDB taxonomy): domain Bacteria; phylum Chloroflexota; class Anaerolineae; order Promineifilales; family Promineifilaceae; genus Leptovillus. The sequence continues at coordinate 3,253 of JAKQCM010000344.1, read as the reverse complement.
GACCGAAAATTATTGATAAAGGCTTGCAAATCAGCGCGGCGGGCGATAAGAATGACGATGCTGAGGTAACAAAAGATAACCGCAGCAATGAGCGGGGCAATCTGACCGAAGGGAGTAGGCAAAAGGGAGAGCGGCAGCGTGAGTAACGCAGCGGCGACGAGTCCCAGGAACAGGCCGGCGATAACGGCCGTTAGCTTATCGGGCGACATATTGGAGAGACGATGGGCGACAAAACGCATGGGGCGGGTGGTAAAGTAAGGCGTCAGGATGAGGCCGCAAAGAAATCCCAATAATGCCATAACGACAATTGTTGCTTCGGCCTGCGCGCCGATAATGATGGCAATTCGGGCGCCTAACACGCCACCACCAATCGTGCCGAGTATGGCGCCTATCAAACGAAAAATAAATTCAACACTCACAAACCCCATAATGGATTGCCTATTCCTTCGAGCGCAGATGAACGACAAGGTGTGTGCCGTATGCCGAATGGGTTATGTTTTTCTTTGCGTTCCATTTCCCAGAAAATGGCCGCCAAGCTTGTATTTGCCGTGTTTTTCTTAAAGTCTGAAATGCTTTAGCTGTAGACATAAACCTTTTATGTTAGAAGTTGTCGGCCGATAACAAAAACGGGTGAATATGCATTATTGCACATTCACCCGGCATTAACCTTCGTTAATACGATGCCTTGTTGTATCGGCGTTGTCCGGCCGGTGTCGTAAATGGAATTTCTTACGATCCCAGCAGCTGGATTATTTTCTACCACGAAGCGGAATAAAACTTGCGTACCGCTGGTTAGGTTGGGTCAGCTTGTTCGTAAGTAGACCGATCGGGTAGTTTGAGAGGAAATCATAAACTCTTTGCGCTTATTTTCTGCCGACACCGTGATTACCAAAAAATAAATTAGGCCAGGGAATTAATCTGCAATAATCCCAAGATGGTAACACAGGGCCGAATGTACGGCAAGGCAGCACAGAGGCGCCCCTGCTTAGTCGTTGGCGTTGTGATTGTCGTTATTGTCGTTATCTCCACCGCTATCGTTGTCGTTGCTATTATCATGGTTGTCGTTGTCGTCGCTGTCATCGCTGTTGTCATTGCTGTTGTCGTTGCTGTTGTCGTCGCTGGTGGGCTGCGGAACAGGTGTATTGGTGATGGTAGCGGCCGGCACGGCCGTTGCCGTGGGTGTGGCAGTTGGCGGGCGACGGGTAGCCGTGGGCGATGGTGTGTGGGTGACGGTGGGCGATGGTGTATGCGTGGCGGTGGGTTCGAGGGTTTGGGTGGGCGTAGGCGTGAGTGTGGCTGACGGAACGGCCGTATGCGTCGATGTCGCGCTGGGCGTTTGCGTGGGCGTGGGCAAAAACAGGGTCATGCCCTCACCAGGAATGAGGATGGATTGGGCAATAAAAGCGCCCTGGCGGGTGCGTCCATTGACAATGGCCAGCAATCCCATCTGCGGTTTGCCCACAATCTGAGTAGTCGCCGCAATTTGCACGGTCAGGCCGCTAACTTGCCAGTTGGTTTCGTCCATGGTTTCGATGATGCCTTCAAAAACGAGGCCATCAATGTCCTGATTGGCGGCGAGAATTTGTTGAATTTCCAAACGGCGTGTTTCTTTGTAACGTTCGATAAGTTCTAGTTTACGGTCGGCGCTGCCGGTGGCGGCGAGACGGCCGTTTTCCGCCAGGCGTTTAACGCTGTAGAGGGCGTCGCCGGGCATCGCGTTAGCCGATAAGGGCAAGAGCGCGGCCGAGAACAGCAAGAAGATGACGAGCAGAGCGAATGCCGGAACCAGGGCGCGCTGCCAGCGCCGCCACCAGACTACACCGGTCGGGCGTGGGCGAAGAGCATTGGCCTGCGCCAAAAACGCTTGTTTGGAGCGCGATTGGGCGGCCAGCGACGGCTGAAGGTTGAGATCGGCAAATAGAGCGGCGGTTTCGAGAAACGGCCGTAAGGTCTCTTCTTGCCCAGGATACCGGCTCAATACAGCCGCTATGGAGTCACCTCGATCCAACGCATCTAAACTGTCGATGAGGATTTTTTCAAATTCCGTATTCATTCATTCACTCTTCCCGGCATCAGCCGGCGCGCCAGTGTGGCGACAGCTCGCGCTTGTAACATCTTTACCGAGCCTTCCGTTTTGCCCATCGTTTGCGCCGTTTCTTGAATCGACATGCCAAAACCAAATCGTAAAGCCAGCGCATTTTGTTGATCTTCTGTTAATTCCACCACCGCTTCGCGGAGCGCTTCTTTGGTCATATTGGCTTCAACTTTGTCATCCGGTTTTTCTTGCCGGGACGGCAAGCCTTCATCCAATTCCATCTCGCGGGAGCGGTAATGCCGGCGATAATGATCCTTCACAACTCTGGAGGCCACGGCAAAGAGCCAGCCGCGCAAGGTGTTTTGGGGCGCGGTATGGTCTCGCAGGGCGCTTAATAGACGAATAAACACGTCGCTTGTCAGGTCTTCGGCCACATCATGATCGTTTACGCGCAAAAGAACGTAACGAAAAATCGGCGCGTAATAGATGTTATGAATTTCGGTGAGCGCGTCTGAATCTAGTGAGCGAGCACGATCAAGGAGTAATAATTCGTCTTGCACGTAGCGTCTTGTCTCCACGGAGCTTGGAATAGGCTTGTGCCGGTCAGTCCATAAAGAAGTGCTTGTTATGGCCTGCGAACGGGCTGCCTGGTGGTCGATTATAACGCATTTGTCAAAGTTCATCAGGCGTGTACTACCCAAGATCAGTAATGAATGGGGTCAATGTCCTGCCTGCTGCGGTTCTAATCACCGTTTCCATTGTCGTTTTGGCTCACATCATCGTTGTTGTTTTGGCCGTCGTCGCCGTGATTGTCATTATCATTGCCGTGGTCATCATTGCTGTTGCTGTCGTCGTCGTTCGAATTGTCGTCGTTGCTGTTGCTGTCGTCGTCGTTCGAATTGTCGTCGTTGCTGTTGCTGTCGTTGTCGTTCGAATTATCGTCGTTGCTGTTGCTGTCGTTGTCGTTCGAATTGTCGTCGTTGCTGTTGCTGTCGTTGTCGTTCGAATTATCGTCGTTGCTGTTGCTGTCGTCGTTCGAATTATCGTCGTTGCTGTTGCTGTCGTTGTCGTTCGAATTGTCGTCGTTGGCGTTAGCGTTCGATAACATGCTGCTGCGTGTATGGCTGCCGGTCAGGGTGGCAGAGGTTTGGCCAAGAACGGCCGTGTTACGGCCGTTTACCACCTGGGGAGCCAATTCCGCACCCGCCCCCACGCTAG
>JAKQCM010000337.1 GCA_029559155.1 Chloroflexota bacterium | reverse complement strand
GACGGCCGAAGCAGGCTGGGGCTTTAGCGGCTGGAGTGGCGATTTGACCAGCAGCAATACGGCCGAATCCGTGACCATCAACGGCAACAAAGTGATCACGGCCACCTTCACCCAAGATACTTACACGGTGATAACAAACGTCAGCGGTAATGGGTCGGTGGTGGTCAGTCCGGAGCAGGCAGGGTATGTCTATGGCGATGTGGTGTCCGTGGTGGCTGTGCCTGATCCCGGCTACCGGCTGCAAAGCTGGAGCGGCGATTTGTCCGGCGATGGCGCTGGCCAAAGCCTGACGATGGACGGCAACAAGTCGGTAACGGCCGTTTTCGCCACAGAGACCTATAGTGTAACAACCGATGTGGTCGGCAGCGGCAGCATTCTGGTGGAGCCGGTGCAGCCTACCTACAGTTATGGCGATGTGATCAGCGTCACGGCCGTTCCTTCTGATACCTGGCAGTTTACCAATTGGACACTGGGTCTGAGCGGCATCACGGCCACGCAGTCGCTGACAGTCACAGGGAACACGAATCTACAAGCCGTCTTTGAACCCATCACCTACGGCCTGAACGTGGGCTGGACGGGTGACGGCACGGTAACGGTATTGTCGGATAAAACGGCGTTCAACGTTGGTGAAGTAGTGACGGTGACGGCCGCGACTGGCGTGGGCCACATCTTCACCGGCTGGCGTGAGCAGCTCAGCGAAACGTTATTTAGTACCGACATCACCGCCACGGTGACGATGACGGAAGATAAGAGTATTCTGGCCGTCTTTACGCCTATCACCTACACGCTAGATGTGAATCTGGTGGGCAGCGGCAGCGTGGCGATTGACCTGGTGGATGTCACCTGTACGGCCAGTTGCAGTCAGGAGGTGTCTTATGGCTCGGTGATTTCGATGACGGCCGTTGCCGATTCCGGCTCGACGTTTACCGGCTGGAGCGGCGATGTCAGCAGCGCGGCGGATACGGTGACGGTGACGGTGACGAGTGATGTGCTGGTAACGGCCGTGTTCACCGCAAACCCGCAAACGCTGACGGTGGCTACCGACGGCACAGGCAGCGGGTCGGTGGACAGCAACCCGGCAGGCATAGCCTGTACCACCGGCGGCGGCGACTGCACGCACATCTACGACACCGGCGCCGTTGTCACGCTGACGGCAACGGCCGACATTGGCTCCGTCTTTGATGGCTGGAGTGGCGCTTGTACCGGCACCGGCATTTGCACGGTAACGATGGATGCGGCGCAGGTGGTGACGGCTACCTTTGCCACAGTGCCGCCCGGAGAGTTTGCGCTAGCTGTTAGCCTGGATGGTGATGGTGCGGGTACGGTTAGTGGTACCGGAATAAACTGCTCTGGCAGCGCTGGCGCGGACTGTACAAATACCTATCCGGAGAACACGGTGGTTGTGTTGACGGCCGTTGCTGAGACAGGATCTACTTTTACTGGCTGGAGTGGCGCCTGCACAACCACATCTGCCACCTGCGTGGTGACCATGAGCCAGGCGCAAAATATCACGGCAACCTTCACACTCAATCAATATCTGCTGACGGTTTCAACAGACGGAAAGGGTCGGGGGACTGTGATCAGTGTGCCGGGTGGTATTGACTGTGGCCTAGATTGTTCAGAGAGTTTCGCTTATGGGACGGAGGTGGTTTTAACGGCCGTTGCTGATACAGGTTCCATGTTCACCGGTTGGAATGGTGCATGCACCAACACCTCTGGCGACTGCGTGGTAACCATCGATCAGGCGCTCAATGTGACAGCCAATTTCGCGATTGTCTTGGACAATTTCCTCTATCTTCCACTGATAACCAGATAGTAGACGATTCACCATTAGAATCCTGATCTGCGGAAGCCTGTTGTGAGTGTTGCAGCAGGCTTCCGCTTTTCTGTACCCCCTCTGAAAATAGGACACGGATAAACACTGATTTATATCCGTGAAAATCTGTGATCATCCGTGTTCCTTTAATTCATGGTGGTCAGTGACCATGATGGCCAACGACGGTCGGTGTCGTCTCCTTCGTAGATTCATAGAGATATTGTCAAATGTTGTGGATCGCGAGTTTCAGAATATCGTCCACAGGTGAGTTAACAACAGAACTCGATGGCAAGTCGGGCAGGATGCAGGTCTTGCCATCGAAAAATTTTACTCCGGCCTGAACCAGAGAAACAAGATGGGCCGAGGTGACTTTACGCCAACGCTTTTCGGCCATTAGCAGCAGTTTGAATGCCATGGCCAGGCCAGCGTCGCGCGAACCGACTCCTTTGGTGGTTCGCGTTCGCGCCCGGACAGTAGCAAACGTAGATGGAACACATGTCAGCTTCTTGCCCGACTGCTCACAATTCGGCCGACGGTGGCCGGCTGCGACCATCGAGCCAGTATTCGTTCTTCCACTCTCCAGGCAACAGGCGATAAACGCGCCGGATGGGGCGATAACCTTGGGGCGTGGGGAACAATGCAGGCTTTTTTCGCAAAGGTCTTGTCGTAAAGCAGTTGTAAAGAAATGTTTTACAACTGGCACAAGGCCACAAATGGTATTTCTTGGGCCGGGCATTTACCACCTTGTTGTATGCTTTCTTTTTCCACGAGAAGCGAATCCTCAATAATTTGTAATCCGATCACTTTCAAGTTGCATTCCGTAGACCAAAGAAATTCTAATAGCACAAAAAACCTCCATTGTTCCTATGAGATTTCTTGAATTATCAAAAAAATGCTATTTGTGGTCTCGTTTCACAAAAATTGCGGATGAATCGGTTTTTGGGGGTTATTGTAATGCTGACGAACGGCCGTAAAGTAAAATTCAAGCGAAGTCTGCTTCAAAAACCTGTACGGAAGATTGGGACGCTGGCCTGCCGGTTGCCCCACTCTCTTCGAGAAATATGCCCGCTTGTCCTCACAAAAACTACCCATTTCCTACCCATCATTTGTGAGGACACAAAGCCCCTCATTTGCAATACTTAAATTTGAATCGGATTGTGCATTCGTATTATAGGTCTGGTAATTTGAAAACGATCTATCTAAACGGGCATTTTTCGGACGCACAGTCTATTTCAAGGGATAAAACGTTGTCTGAAAAAGGTCGTTGGAGCAAATTCAATCTGGGCACACCCGCCGATTATATTATTACCGTATCAGGCCATCTTGAAGAGGCCTGGTCGGAACAACTTGGTATGACTGTGACCTATGCAGTTACTGTCGAGAATGACCCGATCACCATCTTAACCGGCCAACTCATTGACCAGGCCGCGCTGTTCGGGGTTCTCAATGGTCTATATAATTTCGGTTTTCCATTACTGCATGTTCAATGCATCTCGATGACCGTTCATTCGCCTAGCATTCACAGTTAAACATACAAGTTCAAATTTGATTGGGAGCATAGGCGTCCTTCTTATGGGATCCGCATTAACCACAGGAGTTCTTTCAGGATCGCCGATTTGCCCATCACTCCGTCATCCTTTGCTGTATATGAACCATTCTGGGGATGCCTGGACTCAAAGATAAAAGGAAGCATTTATCAAGGCAAGCGTATAGAATGCAGAAATTTTTTCCCAATGTCCAATTTATCAACTTTTTACGAATAGAATTGTTGATGCTGTTCTTGTTGGCCGGGTGCATACAGGCTGACCCTTCGCCAACCGCGCTATCTGACATTATCGAAGCACCCACCGCGGTGGAAACGGCCGTTCCTACCCAACCCCCTTCTACTCACCAGCCAGCCCCACCGGAAACTTTCACCGCCCAGGTCATTTCCTACAATTTAGGGGATGCAACAGTGTTGCAGCAGCAATTCCCTGAAGACAGCCGCTTCCGCAACATGCCTGTCCGTTTAGAAGGCGTCATTGGCGTACCCCAAAGTGACACAACCCACCCGGTTGTGCTCATTTTGCACGGCAGCCATGCTGTTTGTCCCAATGACAGTTGGCCCTGTACGGTTGACGAAGAACAGCCGAATTACGAAGGCTTCACTTATCTGGTAAAAGCCCTGGCTGAAGCAGGCTACATTGCCTTATCCATTAACGTCAATGCTGAACACACATTTGGCTTTGGCGAATCCCCGCCGACTATCCGCACGCAGCAGTTGATTGATTTACATCTGGCAGAATTAGCAGCGGCTAACGCCGGGGAATCGGATAAGTTTGGTGTGGCACTAAACGGCCGTGCCGATTTATCTCACATGGTATGGATAGGTCATTCACGCGCCGGCGATTTCGTTAATTGGATTGTCCGTGAGCAAAACCTGGCAGAAACAGCCAGCCCCGCCGGATATGGGCCTGTTGATGGTATTCTCTTGGTAGCTCCTGCCAATATCTTTGTTGACGCCCTGCCTATAGTTGATGTTCCCTTCTCCGTCATTTTGCCCGCCTGTGACGCGGATGTATCCGACCTGAATGGGCAGGGATTTTATGAATCGGCGCGTTTGGATCCAGAACGAGAGAATTGGGGGACAACTGTTTATCTGGAGGGCGCCGAGCACAATCGCTTCAACACCGTGCTGCCGTCTAATTACCCCCTTGAGCAACGCCCGGATTGCACGGAAGATGCATTGATAACGGCCGTACAACAACAGCAATTTCTTAGCCAATACACCCAAGACTTTTTGCAAACCATTTACGGCGATCCCGCCCAGGCGGGCATGGCTCGGGAACGGTTAGGAATGGCAGCCGCCGATCACGTCCCGACCAGCTATCACAATTTGGCCGTTCGTTTCAACTTTCTGCCATCTCCAGACGATCAGTTTATGATTATGCAGCCCCAAAGTGCTGCAGAGTTAAGCCAAAATTTACTGGGGGGCCCAATGACATTGAACGGCCTGACAGCCCAGTTCTGTCCTGGCGGATATTACGTTCCCGCCAACGAACCAGGCAGCGAATCGTGTAAACGGGTCAACTTCAACCAACCCGGCTTTCCCCAGCAAGTAATTGTCAGTTGGGAAACATCTGGCGCGGAATGGCGCATGGCTGTACCAGATACAGAGGCAAACTTAACAGAGTACGCCAGCATCCAACTGCGCTCTGCCATCGACCCACTGTCAGAACTCAATCCGGCAGGAGAACCACAAACCTTTTTCATCGAATTGGTAGACGAAAGTGGCAATCGTGCTCAGGTTGCAGTTCCGCAAATACCGTTTCCCCTTGGTGAAAAGCAGCCCAATTTGTATTTTGATGGCGGCTATTTCACTGGACATGTTCATATGCAAAGCTATCGCATACCACTTGCAGAATTTCACGGTATCGATTTGGACAACGTGACAGAAATTGCCCTGCTCTTTGATCAAACAGAATCCGGGGCTCTCTTTTTGGCCGATGTGACCTTAATCAGGGATAGCAAAGAATGATTCGTTCATAACCGGGTGGCTTGCACTTCGGCGCACCAACGCCGGTCACAGCAAGAAAGACATGTATTATTACAAAGGAGGAATTTAAATGACACAGGCAATACCAAGCGGCGCCGTCAGCGATACCAGAGTTGCGCGGTTTATGGCTCAAGTCTATTTCATCATGGGGATTGGGTTATTAGTCACCGCTCTTGTCTCCACCTGGGTCGCCAGGGATTTGCAAATGTTATGGCGACTGAACACCAATCCGTGGATTGGGTTCGGTTTGTTCATCATCCAAATCCTCATTGTTGTCGTACTCAGTGTCAGGGTCATGAATTTGAATCCGGGTGTCGCCGCCTTGTTGTTTTTGATTTATTCAGCGCTCACCGGACTCACCATTTCCTCCATCTTTTTGGTTTACAGCAACCAACAAATCGCTTCCGTTTTCTGGATTACGGCCGGCACATTTTTTGTCACCAGTATCGCCGGTTTTGTCATCAAGATCGATTTGACAAAAACAGGTGGCATCCTGTTCATGCTACTATGTGGTTGGATACTGGCATGGTTTTTTAGCTTGTTGCTTGGTCCCAACTCCAACTTTAATTGGGCGCTCAACTTCTTGGGAATCGCCTTATTTGTTGGGTTAACTGCTTGGGATACAGCTTCCTTGAAAAAAATAGCCCAACAAATGGACACACATCCAGCGCGTGGTGGCTTAATTGTATTAGGCGCCTTAGATTTGTATCTTGACTTTATCAACCTTTTCTTGCTCCTCCTTCGTGCGGCGGCCAGAAACCGATAAAACATCTTTCAAGGAGACCTAAAATGAAAAATGTAAATGTAACAAATTTTGTCCGCGCGGAAACGGATCATATGTTCCGCACGAACATGAAGATGGCTGGTATAAAGGTTGGGGTGTTAACACATTTGCGCGCACCCACGACGCCGGATAACCAGCCGGTTATCCGCATGAATCAAGATACGTTGTATTCAGCGACGGTGTTGGATTTGTCGGAGCCGGTAGTGATTACGTTGCCTGATGTAAACGGCCGTTACCAATCCATGCACATCATCAACCAGGACCACTACATGTTTGTCGAAGCAAAACCCGGCAGTTACGAACTCACCCAAGAAAACGTCGGCACACGCTTCGGCTATGTCAGCATCCGCACCTTCATTAATGTGCTTGATCCGGAAGATTTGGCAAAGGCACACGCCGCCCAGGACGCCATTGAGGTCCGCGGTGGCGGGGCAGGCCCGTTTGAAGCACCAGATTGGAATGCCGATCAATTGGCGGTAGCACGAAAAGCGCTCAACGATTTATCCGTTCTCGGCTTTAGTGCCACCTATGCCTTCGGCCGTCAGGAAGAAGTGCGCCCCGTCGATTACCTTGTCGGTGCGGCGGCCGGTTGGGGCGGATTACCCCAAAGCGCCGCCTCTTATATCATCGACAGCGTTGCCCAAAACGATGGCGAAACGCCACACGCGGTCACGGTCAAAGATGTGCCGGTGGATGCGTTCTGGTCCATAACGGTCTACAACGCTGACGGCTATCTGGAAGCGAATGATCGCGGCGTCAACAGCTACAACAACTTTTCTGCCCAACCCAATGAGGATGGCTCTTACACAATTCATTTTGGCGGGTGCGGCGATGAGCGCGTTAACTGCATCCCCATCACGCCCGGTTGGAACTACGCCATCCGCATGTATCAGCCACGCGCTGAAATTCTTGATGGATCGTGGGTATTTCCCGCGCCCCAACCAATAAACTGACACAAGGAGTTAAAAATGAAAGACAAACCACAAGTAGACGGATCATCGCTCCCCTTCCCGCAGACCCCCACAGCCAGCATTGTCGGGCGCACCCTGAGCGAATCAAAACATCAATGGCGCAAAGACCCCAAACGGCTGTCCAAAGATGCCCCCAACATCGTCATTTTCATGTCCGACGATGCCGGATTCAGCAACCCCGACACCTTTGGCGGTCCTGTACACACCCCCACCCTGACCAAATTGGCCGAGGGCGGCATTGCCTACAATCGGTTCCATACCACTGCTATGTGTTCCCCCACCCGCGCCTCCCTGCTGACCGGACGCAATCACACCCATGTCGGCGCGGGGCAGATTGCCGAATTCGCCAACGATTTTGACGGCTACGTCGGCGAAATCCCCCGCTCGGCGGCCACTGTCGCCCGCATTTTGTCCGAATATGGCTACAACAGCGCCGCCTTCGGCAAATGGCACAACACCCCGCCCAGCGACGTGAAACCGGGCGGTCCCTATGACCAATACCCCACCGGCTTAGGGTTTCGCTACTTCTACGGCTTCATCGCCGGTGAAACATCACAGTATGAGCCGCGCCTCTTTGAAAACGTCAATCCTGTCGAGCCGCCGCACGACCCGGAGTACCATCTGACCGAAGATATGGCCGCCAGAGCCAAAACCTTCATCCGCAACCATCTGGCCTACACCCCCGACGACCCGTTCTTCCTCTACTTTGCCCCCGGCGCCGTGCATGGGCCGCACCATGTACCTCAAGAATGGGCTGATAAATACAAGGGTAAATTCGACGAAGGGTGGGAAGTCTTACGTGAAGAAACCTTCAAACGGCAAAAAGAACTGGGCTGGATTCCCGAAGATGCCGAATTGACTCCGATGGATTCCTCCATGCAAAAATGGGCTGATGTGCCCGAAGAACAACGCGCCTTCCAAACCCGGCTCATGGAAGTGTATGCCGGTTTTCTGGAACATACCGATGCCCAATACGGCAAAATCGTGGCCGAATTAGAAGCGCAAGGTCTTCTCGAAAACACCATCATCATCTACATCAATTCCGATAATGGCGCATCGGCCGAAGGGATGAACGGCACCATTTCCGAATTGTTGGCGCAGAATTCCATGTTCAGCACGGTAGAGGATCAAATGAAAGTCCTGGAACGGGACTACGGCGGTCTGGATTCGATTGGCGGACCCCTGTTGGAAAATATGTACCATCACGGTTGGGCCTGGGCCGGCGACACGCCATTCAAAAGCACCAAGCTGATTGCCGCCCATTTTGGCGGGACGCGCACACCCTGTGTCATTCATTGGCCGCAGGGCATTCAAGCTGACCGTCGGCCACGGCCGCAGTTCCATCATGTGATCGACATTGTGCCCACCTTGTACGAGGTCGCCGGCATAACCCCGCCGCGCACGGTAGACGGCTTCGAGCAAATGGCGTTGGATGGGGATTCAATGGTCTACAGCTTCAATGATCCAGAAGCGCCGGAACAAAAACGCCCCCAATTTTTCGACATCATGGGCAGTCGGGGGATTTATCGGGATGGTTGGTTTGCGGCGGCGTTTGGTCCGAAAAAGCCGTGGTCAACCGATATTTCCGGCCTATTGAACTGGGATCCGGATGAAGATGTCTGGGAGCTTTACGATCTAAGCAAAGATTATTCGCAGGCCGAAGATTTGGCCGACAAAATGCCCAAGAAACTTGCGGCAATGAAAGCTGCCTTTACAGTCGAAGCCACCAAGAACCTTGCTTTCCCGATCGGCGGCGGCCTGTACGTTCCCGGCTATCATCCAGAAGAGATGCGGGTGACGCCGCTCACCGAATGGAACTTCTTTGAAGGGCAAACCCGCATCGGTGAGACGTTGGCTCCTCGCTTTATCAGCGGCTTTTCATCGTTGGCGACGATCACGGCCGTCCTGCCCGAAAACGCAGAAGGGGTGCTTTTCTGTCTGGGCGGCATCTCGGCCGGGTTCACGGTCTTCATGGATAAGGGCTACCTGCACGCCGAATACAACGCCATGACGCTCAAGCGGTTCAAGGTGCGGTCAGAGAAGCCTTTGCCCACCGGCGAGTTGACGATTGAGATAGAAATCAAGTTCGATTCACGCCAGCGTCGCTCTGGTGGCACGATGACGTTCCGTGTCAATGGCGAGCAGGTTGGAAACGGCCGTTTTGAAGACTCTGTGCCAGTGATTTTCACCGCGTCTGAAACGTTCGATGTCGGCATGGATTTGGGCTCGCCGGTGGCGTTGGATTATTACGACCGGGCGCCGTTCAAGTTCAACGGCAAGATTGAGAAGATCAATATCAAGTATGTTTAGGGTATGGGTTTTGCCATGATGTGTGAGGCCCCTTTGGTCACGCATCATCGGTAGTCCATCCGCTGTTAGGGTTGTAACGAACAGCTAAAAACAACCGATAGGGGCAAACATCACCAAAAGCT
>JAKQCM010000336.1 GCA_029559155.1 Chloroflexota bacterium | reverse complement strand
GGTCATTCTGAGCGGAGTCTTCGGAGCGAAGAATCCCTATCACTCGGTCATTTCAAGCAAATGGGATGCTTCGGAGGATACTTCGGCGGCCTCAGCACAGGCTCTCAGCATGACACGTCTCTCGATTACCGGATTAATTTTTTAATCTGCAATCAAACCCTTAGGGTCTGCCAGAAATACAATAGACATACAACTAGCTGGAGGCAACAGATTTATGAAATGGATTGGACGAATTGTTGGGGCATTGGTGGGGCTGCTGTTATTGGTTGTTTTGATTTTGGCCGGGGTGATGGTTTTTGACGCCGTCTTCGGGCCGCAAACGGCCGATTTTACCAACGTCACTTACACCGGCGCCGATGGCACAGAGTTAATCGGTTATCTGGCACGGCCGTCCGGTGAGGGGCCATTCCCGGCCGTGCTGATGCTGCACGAATGGTGGGGCCTGAACGAAGGAATCACCAAGCTGGCCGATGCTATGGCCGCCGAGGGCTACGTCGTCCTGGTTCCCGACGCTTATCGCGGAAAACTGGCCACCCAGGTTCCGCGCGCCCTATTCTTGCGCCTGACCACCCCCAACGAAGAAATCCATGCCGATTTAGACGCCGGTCTGGCCTATTTGCAGGCTTTACCCGATGTGGACGCGGCGCGGACTGCCTCGCTGGGTTTTTGTTTTGGCGGCGAGCAGTCGCTGCAAATCAGCCTGCGCCAGCCGGAAAATCTGGCGGCGACAATCGTTTTGTATGGTTCCCTGGAAACGGACCCTGCGGCGCTGCGGCCCATCCAGGATCAGCCATTGTTGGGGATTTTTGGCGCGGAGGATGCTCAAATTCCGGTGAGCGAAGTGCAGGCTTTTGAAGCGGCCCTTGCCAGCCTGGGCGCTCCGGCAACCATTACCATTTATGATGGGGTGGGCCACGCCTTTGTTCAGGAAGACAACTTCAACCAACCCGGCGCAGCCGGGGAGGCGTGGCAGCAAATGGTGCAGTTCCTGGCGGAAAATATCGGTGGCGCATGATTACACTAATTCCCTTGAGTGAAGCGGATTTTCAGGCGCACCTGGCCTTTGTGATCGATGATTATGCCCAGGATCATGTGACCGCCGGTAACTGGCCGGCCGAGGGCGCGCGGGAACGATCGGAGAAGGAGTTTCAGCAGCTTTTGCCGCAGGGACTGGCGACGCCGGGGCAGTATTTGCTGGCGGTCTATGATGATCAATTGGAGCAAAAGGTAGGGCTGCTCTGGTTTGCTGTGGACGAGCAGCATAAGCTGCCATCGGCGTTTATCTATGATTTTCTGATTGATGAAGCATACCGGCGGCGGGGATACGGCCGTCTCGCCCTGCTCGCTCTGGAAGCAAAAGCCAGAGAAATGGGCATCGGCCAAATTGCCTTGCACGTCTTTGGGCACAATCACGCCGCCCGCGCCCTGTATGAACAACTGGGCTACGAAGCGACCAATATCCACATGGCTAAGAAGGTAGACTTATGAGCGAGCAACCATCCGAGGAAATCGGGCAGCGGACCCATTACCGGACCTGCAATTTGTGTGAGGCGATGTGCGGCCTGGTGGTCGAAGTGGCCGGGGATCGCGTCGTGGCCATCAAAGGCGACGCCGACGATCCGTTCAGCCGGGGGCACATTTGCCCCAAGGCGGTAGCCTTGCAAGATATTTACCAGGACCCCGACCGGCTGCGGCAGCCGGTACGGCGCACGGCCGTTGGCTGGGAGCCCATTGGCTGGGACGAGGCGTTGGACGAGGTGGTGGCGCGGCTGAAGGCGGTGCAGGCAGCGCACGGCCGTAACGCCGTCGGCGTCTACCAGGGCAATCCCAACGTCCATAACCTGGGTTCCATCCTCTACGGCCCGCCTTTTGTTCGCGCCTTGCGCAGCAAAAGCCGTTTCTCGGCTACCTCGGTCGACCAACTGCCACACCACCTGGCGGCTTACCAGATGTTCGGCCACCAACTGCTGCTGCCTATCCCCGACGTGGACCGCACCGACTTTTTCTTGATGTTGGGGGCCAATCCGCTGGCCTCCAACGGCAGCCTGATGACCGCCGCCGGCATTGAGCG
>JAKQCM010000319.1 GCA_029559155.1 Chloroflexota bacterium | reverse complement strand
AACGGCCGTTGGCTCTGGGGTGACAGGGCTTTCTGTTGCTGTGGCCGTCGGGAAAGGCGGCGTGGTGGGCGTGGAAACGGCCGTTGTCGCCGCCAGCGCGGTTGGAGTCGGCAAAACCCGGGTGGGATTCACCGCCAGCGGACTGTCCGGCGCGGGTGTCGCCGTGGGCAGCAGTACATCAATTGGCGCAGCGCGGTTGTCGCCGCTGGCCGCAGTGCTGCCCAACAGAATAAGCAAAACAACGGCCAGACCTGCACCCAGCCGCCATAGGGCGCTGGCAGTGACGCGCGTTTTTGCTGCACGGTTTGCAGCGGAATTCTGGGGCTGTCTTTGCGGCGCGCTGGCTGGGGGTGTGGCCTGTTGGGCCGGCTGGGCGATGACAATTTCGCCCAGGTTATCGTCGCACCATTTGCGGGGGAGTTGGGTATTGTCGGGCGTATTGTGGTTGATTTTAGCGGCAACGGCCTCATACAGACTGCCAATGGTGAGCGGCTGCCCTTTACGGCCGTTGCTCTGACTGCCTTCCAGCGCCTGAATAAAGTATTCGGTAAAACGGGATGGCTGGGGACTGCCGTTTCGTTCATTGTGCTGCCAGATGTAATGCGTTTCGTCGCTGGCGGTGATGACGATGCGATCGTGTCCGTGGCGGGTGAAGGAAGAGCCGGTGTCGACTGCCTTGCCGATAATGCCCGGCAGGTAACTGCCTGATGGTTGGTCGGTGGGCAGCGCCCGGCTGAAGTAACAATCCATGATGAGGATTTGCTGTCTGGCGCGGCAGGTGTCCATCTCGTCGGCAATGAATGTGGCGGAAACGGCCGTGCCGCGCAGCAAATTGTGCTCTGTGTCGGGCGCGGTCAGATGCAAATGGCCGGCGGCGTCCAAAGCGGCGTGGCCAACAATGTACAGCAGCAGCAAATCATCGGGTGATTTGTCGGCAAAGAAATGGGCCAGGCTGCGGCGCACATCGTTTGATGGCTCATCCAGCAGGCAGACCACCTCATCAAAGCAGCCAATTTGAGGGTTTTCCAGGGCATTCGCCAGACGCCGCAGGTCGGCCGATGGTTTGATGAGGTTGTTCAGGAGCGGGTCCTCATAGGCGCTGGCGCCAATGAGCAAGGCCAGGCGTCGGCCAGAAGCAGACTCTGCGGTTTGGTTGGTCGACGGGTTGGTGACGGCTAACTGGCGGGCAACGGCCGATAAATCTTGGGTGAAGGCAACGGCCGTTTGGTACCTGTCTTCTCGTTTTTTGGCCATCACTTTGGCCGCCACCGGTTGGCAGGCGGCGGGGACGCTGGGCTGCATGTCTTGCAAGCGGGGAACAGGTTCGAAGATGTGTTTGACTGCCAGGCCGATGGGCGTTTTTGTCTGATATGGGTGTTTCCCGGTCAGCATTTCGAAGAGGATGATGCCCAGGGTGTAGATATCGGAACGGCCGTCTATTTCCACTTCAGCCTGGATTTGCTCCGGGCTCATGTAGGCCGGCGTGCCGACGGCGCCGCCGGTTTCGGTTAGCTTGGTGTGTTCAAACGTGAACTTGGCCGTGCCAAAATCAGAAATGAATGGCTCGTTGCGCTGGTCAAACAAAATGTTGCTGGGTTTGAGATCGCGGTGGACCACGCCCCGTCGGTGGACTTCATCTAATGCCGGGGCCAGCCGATTGAGGATGCGCGCCGTTTCGTGAATAGTTAGTGGCCCTTGCTTCAAGCGGTCGGTAAGCGAGCCGCCGGCCATGAACCGCATCACCAGGTATGGCTGGTTATCTTGTTCGCCAAAATCGTAGACCGGCACAATGGCCGGATGGTCCAGAGCGGCGACAATTTTGGCTTCACGATCGAAGCGACGGCGGAAAGTGGTGTGGTGGAGGAGTTCGTGTGGCAGTAGTTTTACGGCCACGTCGCGTTCAAAGTGTGGATCGTGCGCCAGATAGACGATGGACATACCGCCACGGCCTAATTCTGCTTTTATTTCATAACGTCCGATCTTTTGTGGTAGCATCAAATTGATTATAAATAGGCCAAAAGTCCCTTCAAGGCATTATTTGCGCCTTGTTCACGCTGCCCGCCTAGTATTTAGTTCCTATTTACACCGTGTAAATCGGGTCAAAAACTTTCTTTTTGTCTCACTTTATGTTACCTTGTGGCTACCAGGTCCCTTCAAAAGCATGTTTGGCTCTGCTATAATAAAGTTGCCTTGCTGACCGGTGGGGATCGCACGTTCTGAATCTAGGAGGTTTTATGCGCCGGTTATGGATTTTGCTTCTATTTGTCGTGATTTTAGCGGCCTGCAGTAATAATGGCGGGGCGGGGACGTTGCCGTCACCATTGCCTGATTCTTCAGGAACGGAGGGTGGGGTAGTGGCTACGAATGAACCGCGTGTAGAAATTACCCCAACGCCGCCGCTGCCGCCTACGTTTACGCCTAATGCGATGGCTCATCAGGGACATTTGTATTTACTTCCGGTTTCGGGCGCCGATGGGGTGATCCAGTATGTGTATGTCGTGCGTCCGGGCGACACGTTGACGAGTTTGAGTAAGTTTTTTGGCGTGTCGGCGGATGATGTTGTGCGTGTGAACCAGATTCGTGATCAGAACCTGATTGAGGTGGGCCAGCGGTTGGTGATTCCGGTTACGGCCGTTTCCGCTCCCTGATATCGCATTTGGCAATAGACACAAAAAAAGCCCGTCGTTATCGACGGGCCATAGGCATCAAGATAAGACAAAAAAAGAATCTTCAGGGAAAATCGTTGAGCCTAACCAACAAATTCCTGAGGATTCTTTTTTATGAAAACAACCATACCCCAATTGAGCCAAATATTGCAACAGTTATTGATAGAAGATGCCAATCAAATCGGACGAGAAAGCGGCTTCATCCAAAGAGAAAGAAAAATAAATGGGGCAAGCTTTGCCCAAAGCCTGGTCTTTGGCTGGCAGGCTAATCCAAAAGCAAGCTTAGAAGAACTATGTCAAAGCGCCCGAGTCTGTAATGTCGAGATAAGCCCACAAGGATTACAGGAACGACTCAACAGTCCTCGAGCAAATGCCTTTTTACAACAACTTCTGCTCAAAGGAATTACCTATATGGTACAAAATGAGTGCGAGCGGACAGATTTACTGGCCTCATTTAACGGCGTATATTTACAGGATAGCAGTCAGGTGGAATTACCATCGTGTTTTCAAACAATATGGCAAGGACAAAGCAAAAACCAAGCCGTGCTCAAGTTGCAAACAGTGCTCGACTATCAACATGGTCGATTTGATCTGACCCTCGCCTCGGGGCGTGACCATGATTGCCCTTTACAAACGGTCGCTCTTCCCAAAGGAAGTCTGAGATTAGCAGATTTAGGGTATTTCAAAGTCAAAGTATTTCAAGAGTTAAATGAGGGAGGGGTTTGGTGGGTCAGCCGTTTGCCAGCTCGTTCCGGTATTTGGCAAGGAGAGCAGGTCATTCATGTTGCTCAATGGCTTCAGGAGCAGAAGGGCGACTGTCTTGACAAGCCGGTCGAATTGACAGCTCAGCGCTTACCCTGTCGCTTACTGGCTATGCGTGTTCCTGATGAGGTTGCTGTAGAAAGGAAGAAGCGGGTACGCAAAGCTGCACGCAAACGGAAAAATAGCCAACTTAAGCCCGAGACGCTTGCTCTTTGTGAGTGGACGCTTCTTGTCACAAATCTGCCGCCTGATTCATTTTCCTTGGCTAACGTTCTTTGTTTACAACGCCTCCGGTGGCAAATTGAACTCCTTTTTAAGCTGTGGAAAAGTGAAATGTCCCTTGATGATTGGCGTTCTCAACAACCTCATCGAATTTTGAGCGAACTCTATGCCAAACTTATCCTCGCCTTGGTCCAGCATTGGCTTCTTTTGCTGGGTTGCTGGCAAGTTGAAAGCCGCTCCCTTGTTAAAGCCACCATGGTGTTGCGCAAACATGCTTTTCATATCTTGTCTGCTTTATCTGATTCCCGTTTTCTGAGTCGCACCTTGCGACTTATCCTTCCTTCCTTAGCACGATGCACTGTTCAAAAAAGAAAAGCACGACCCGCCACCTTTCAGCTTTTGAGTCATGCTATTCCTTAACTTGATGCCTATGGCCCGTCGTTATCGACGGGCTTTTTTATTGATTAAATTGAAACGTTGGGTCAGTAGATCAGGCTGCCGGGAACGCTTCGGCGATCAATTCATACGTTCATGGCGCGGCCGTGTTCGCGCGCTGACCTGCCGGGTCACACCGATGGTCGGGGCTGACGCCGTCGAGGCGGCGG
>JAKQCM010000272.1 GCA_029559155.1 Chloroflexota bacterium | reverse complement strand
GCCTCGGGCAGCCAATGCCGAAGCCTGGAAACCGGCCCACGAACGCGCGCTGGGCGTTATCATGGATGAAAAAGGGTTTACCAGCCCGCGCAAGGGCGGCCTTTCGGTTTATGGCACCAACATCCTCATGAACATCACCAGCAACATGGGCGCTATTCCGGCCTACAACGGCAAGGTCACTTCCTTCGGCGACAAAGCGGAAGGCATCAGTGGGGAATGGGTGGAACAAAACATATTAGTGAACAACCCCACCTGTCACGCCTGCCCTGTGGCCTGCAAGAAAGAAGTTAAGATCGAAGATGGGCCATTTGCCGGCACGCACATGGAAAGCTTTGAATACGAACCAGCCTGGTCTTTGGGCGCGAACTGCGGCAACGGTGACGCCGGTTCTATCGCCAAGCTGATCGATCTGGCCAACGATTACGGCTTTGACGCCATCGAAGTTGGCGATGTGATGGCGACCTTTATGGAAGCCACGGAAAAGGGTTACACCAACGGCGAAGGTCTGGAGTGGGGCGATTACATGTCGATGGTCGCCATGGCTGAAAAGATTGCCTTCCGGCAAGGAATCGGCGATTTGCTGGCGAATGGCATCAACGCGGTCGCCAAGCATTACGGCGATATGTCGATGGCCATGTCGGTGAAAGGGCAGGGCATTCCGGCTTACGATCCGCGCGGCTTGAAGGGCATGGGTATTGCTTATGCCACCAGCAATCGCGGCGCTTGCCACCTGCGCGCCTACACCCCGGCCAGCGAATTGGGCGTTATTGCTCTGAAAACGGACCCGTTGGATTGGAAAGGCAAGGGCGGGCTGACCAAACTGCTGCAAGACTTGTCGGCCTTTACAGACAGCCTGGATTTGTGCAAATTCAGCCAGTTCGTGGAAGGACCGGATGAATATGCGGCTCAGTTCTCGGCGATGACCGGCGTGGAGTTTTCGGCCGATGACGTTTTGTTGACCGGCGAGCGCATCTACAATCTGGAACGCTACTACAACAATCTGGCCGGCTTTGGGGAAGGCAGCGACTACCTGCCGGATCGCTTCACCAAAGAACCGTCCACGATGCCGGGTTCGGAAGGGCATGTGTGTGAATTGGACGACATGCTGGCTGAGTATTATGAACTGCGCGGCTGGGAGAACGGCGTTGTGCCAGAAGCCAAGTTGAAGGAGTTACAGATTATCTAATT
Organism: Chloroflexota bacterium; assembly: GCA_029559155.1. GTDB lineage: Bacteria > Chloroflexota > Anaerolineae > Promineifilales > Promineifilaceae > Leptovillus. The sequence goes on along the minus strand of JAKQCM010000272.1, from coordinate 13,999 downwards.
GTCGAGCTGCGGCAATTGATGATTGAGTGATAGGAAGACGGCCGTTTCCCCAACGGCCGTCTTTTTTATTCCCGTTTAGCCGCCGGCGCGGACTAATTTGTCTTCCATCACGGCCATCAAGGCCGCCAGGGCAGCGTCGTCGCCTTCGGCATAAAAGCGCACCTGCCCAATTTTTAATGAACCCAGGTGGAAATCTTCTACCTGCTCCAGGGTGACGACCCAGCCATTGCCGGTGACACGGCCGTCTCCCACTACCGTCCCGCCTGCATCCACCAAATAATCGCGCATCAGCCAGAGCGGAACAGCGCGCACAACCCGTTCATGACTGGCCACAATCAACCTCCCGCCACCGCGGGAAACAGGTCAATTTTGTCGCCGTTTTTGATGATGGTAGCCATTTGATCGGGCATGTAGGGGACATCACGGCCGTTGATGAACAAGTGAACATGGGGGAATAGCTGGCCGTCTTCATCCAGCAGTTCCTCACGCATGGCCGGGAACCGTTCCAAAATCGCATCCAATACCTGCTGCGCGGTGGCGCCTTCCGCCACCTCAAATTCCACTGTTTTTTGCCCTGCAATACGCCGCAGTGTGGCGAAAAAGTTCACGTTCATCAAAAACACCTCATTCGTTGATGATTTTGGTTACGGGCAAGGCGGCCAATTGACCCCTTGCCAGGTATTGGCGTTGTTGGAGATGCCGCCAGTAGGCCAGGTGGCCAACTGCCCGGTGTACAACACCTGGACCATCTGGCCATACGGATTGGCCAGCGCGGGCATTTCGGCGGCAATGTCTATGCTCATTTCGATGACCCATTGATTGCTGCCGGGTTCGCCGAGAACGGCCGTCCAATTGCTGCTGCTGTACCCGGCATTCCAACCCTGGCCATCGGAATTGCTGCCAATGCCCGCCTGTACCGACAACGAACCGTCGCGGACCACCTGGAAAAAGCGGTCGGCTGTGTCCGGGTCGCCCAGATTGCGCGTCGTGTCGAAGTAAAGGCGCAGCGAATCGCTGGGGTCGTTGGTCACATCGTTGATGAGCCAGGCCAGATACATGGTATTGCCCTTGCGCCCCAAATAACCCTGCACCAAACCAGCCAAGTTACCTTCGGGTTGGAACTGGATTTGCGGCGAATTGGGCCATTCGGCCGGATTATAGCTGCCGTCTAGTATGGGTGGATTGAGCAAACAGGCGACCGATGGATTGGGCATGGGCGTATTGGTCGGGGTGCTGGTGATCGTTGGCGTGGCTGTCGGCGAGCCGGTCGGCGAGGCAGTTGGGGTGCTGGAGGGCGTCTGGGTAGCCGTAGGCGTGGGCGTGATGGATGGCGTGGCGCTTGGCGTCCAGGTAGCCGTGGCGGTGGCGGTAAATGTGGGCGGTCCCAGGGTGCTGGTGGGCGTGGCGGAGGTAACGGCCGTTTGCGTCGGCGTAGGCGTGTGGAAAACCAGCGGGTCTAATCCGCGAGCCACCGCTTCACCATCAGAAATACCGTCACCAGATGTGTCGCGCCGCAGCGGATCGGTGCGATATTGCAGCACTTCGTCGCCATCAATCAAAATATCTCTGTCTGTATCACGATCTTTGGGATTGGTCCCAATACGCAGTACTTCTTCACCATCGCTTAAACGGTCAAAATCGGTATCCGGGTTCTTGGGATCGGTGCCAATCGCCAATTCCTGGGTATCGCTCAGGCCGTCGCCATCGGAGTCCTGGCCTGGAGCGGGGGTCAGGGTCATGGCGGTGGCGTCTATGGTGGGGGTGAGGGCTACGGCCGTTTCCGTCAGGTACACCGCAGGCAGACTGGTTGGCGTCGAGGTAGACCGCGAGCCGCCAAAAAAACCGCCTACGTCAAACAAAAAGGTCAAGACGCCGATTGCGCTGCAGAACACAACCACGGCCAGCAAAGTGTAAAACAAAGCCATGGGAATCGCCGGTCCGGTGCGCGCTTCGCCATTCAAGGTTACGCGCCCGCCCGACTGCGAGGATACATCCACTTCAAACGGGTAAATTTCACCGCCGCCCAGCCAGCTTTTCTGTTTCGCATCGAGTTCCAGGTCAACGGCCGTTGTCTGCCCGCCAGACAGGTGAATGCGACCACGCTCGCCGCGAATCTGCAACGCGCGCTGTGGATCGCGGGCGGTCACGCTAAACTCGCCGGTCGCATTGCCCGTATTCTCAATCGTCACGCCGACCGTTTCCGGCAAGCGAACCTGGCTGTTGCTCAATCGGGCCTCAAACGAAACAAACCCGCCAATGATCAATGTTAAGGCTGCGCCCACGCGCAAGCGGGGATGCTGTTGGGAGACCAATTCCAGGCGCATCCGCTGCCGTCCGGTGGGCGTGGAACGATGGCGCGGCGGCCGGATGGCCAGCGAGAGCTGTGTCGTCGCGCCCGCGGGCAAATCAATAAATTCCGTGGGTGTGCTGACCCATTCCTGAGGCACACCTTGCACACGCACCGTCACGCGGTCGGCTACCGCTCCCCGATTCACAATTTCCAGGTTGATGGGCGTTCGCCGGCCGGGTTCCAGAGTATAACTTTCTTGCGGCAGGAAAATGGCCAGGGGTTCTTCAACAGGCGCGGTGTGTGGAGCGGTGGGAATGGCTTCGGCCGCCGGCGTGGTGCGGCCAAGGGCTACGGCCGTAGCGCGTTCCGCCACCACCGCCATATCCGATTCATACGGCGTCACCTCTGGCCCTACCAAAGAGAGAACATAAGGGCCAATGCGCACGCGCATACCCGGCGCAAGCGGCGTCGGATCTTCGGCGCGCAGGCGGCGATCATTGAGGAACGTGCCATTGATGCCGCCCAGATCCAATATTTCCCAACCCAAAGACGTGGCTTGCAGCTGGGCATGCTGCCGCGAAACCCCTTCCGCCGGTAACACAATGTCGTTGTCTGCGCCGCGTCCCAGGCTAATAACAGCCTGGGTAAGCTGCACGCGGCTGGGTGGATGCCCTGGGGTGTCGATCGACAGCTCGTAACCGGGCGGCGGGTCCGTTACCTGGGCCAGAATGTCTGCCTCTGGCGTCATAATCTGCGTGGGTGTGCCGGCCAGCGAGATCATGGCGCTTTGCAGCGCGGCATCCAGGTCCGCGCCGGTGGCGTAACGGTCGGCCGGGTCTTTAGCCAGCAGTTTGCTGAGAATGGTGTTGAGGACAGGGGGTATGTCGGTGCGAACTTCATGGGCCGGGGGCGGCATGAGACCTTTGGTGTGGGCGGCCAGGGCTTCGGACAAGTTTTGGAAGGAAAAGGGCAGGCGATTGGTAAACAGTTCATACAAGACGACACCGAGGCCATAGAGGTCGGAACGGCCGTCTAAATCCAGCCCTTCACACTGTTCCGGCGACATATACGTCGGCGTGCCTAGGGTCATCCCCGTTCTGGTCATGTCCGAGCCTTCAGACAATTTGACCAGGCCAAAATCGGTCAGTACGGCCCGGAAAGGCAGCTCGCCCGGCTTGTCGGCGCGCGTCAGCCGCTTGAGGATGATGTTGCCCGGCTTCACGTCGCGGTGAACAATGCCTTGTTTGTTGGCATAATCCAACGCCAGAGCGATGTGGCTGCCAATTTGCAGCCCCTGGGAAAGCGGCAAATATTTACGTTCTTGCTGCACCCGGCGCAAATGCGCCCGCAAACTGCCGCCATCCACAAATTCCATGGCGATGAACAGGCCTTCTTCCGAAGCGCCAAAATCAAAAATACGCACGATGGATGGGTGGTCTAGCTTTGCGGCCGTTTGCGCTTCCTGAATGAGCCGATTGCGAAATTCGGCCTGACGCGCGTACTGCTCGTGCATCAGCTTGATGGCCACTTGCCGGTTTAAATTGCGGTCGTGGGCGCGATAAACAGCGCCCATGCCGCCATCTCCCAACAACGACTCAAGCTGGTAACGATTGTTTATGACGCGACCGATTTTTGTATTCATGAGCCGCCTCTCCTCATTGGCAAGGCAAAAGTCGGGATGGAACCATCCGTCTGATGGCTATGCTTCTGCCAAAATAGCGCGCAGTGTGTCCAGGAAAAGGTCGATTTCCTGATCGCCAATCCAATAATGGGTCACTGCCCGGAAACTACGCCAGCCGGTTGGCCCGACCCAGATGTTGGCCCGCTGCTGCATGGCTTCGGTAATGACATCCGCCAGGATGGGAACGTCTGGGGCCAGGTTAAAAAAGACCATGTTGGTCTTAACCATTTCCGGCTGCACCAGGACGCCGGGGATTTGGGCTAATCCCAGGGCCAGCTTTTGGGCGCGTTGGTGATCGTCGGCCAGGCGATCTACCATTTGCCGCAGGGAAATGAGACCGGCGGCGGCCATGACGCCGGCCTGCCTCATGCCGCCGCCCACAACTTTGCGCATGCGGTGCGCGTTGCGAATAAATTCGGCCGAGCCGCACAATACAGAACCGACCGGCGCGCACAAGCCTTTGCTGAGGCAGAAGGTGACGGAATCGACGTGTTGGGTGATGTCGGCGGCGGGGATTTGTTGGGCGACGGCCGCGTTGAACAACCGTGCGCCATCCATATGCACGGCCAGCCCGTGCCGGTCGGCAACGGCGCGGATATCGGCAAAATAGGCGGGGGGCAGTGGGTAGCCGCCCTTGCTGCCATAGCTGTTTTCCACCAGGATGAGGCGGGTTTGGGGGAAGTGGGCGTCGTCGGGGGAAACGGCCGTTTCGACGGCCGTTATGTCCATGCGCCCCATGTCATCTGTCGCCAGCACACGCGGGAAAATCCCCCCCAGCGTAGACATACCGCCCGCTTCATACAAATAGGTATGGGCGTCCTGGCCCACAATCGCCTCGTCGCCGCGGCCAGCGTGGGCCAAAATGCCCACCAAATTCCCCATCGTGCCGCTGGCAACAAATAAAGCCGCCTCTTTGCCGGTCATTTCGGCGGCCAGGGCTTCTAATTCACGCACGGTGGGGTCTTCGCCGTAAACGTCGTCCCCCACTTTGGCCTGGGCCATTGCTTCACGCATGGCCGGTGTCGGCCAGGAAACTGTATCCGAGCGAAAGTCTATTCTGTCCATGATTTAAGTTTACGTAATATCGAGCAGTTTGCAAGTTAAAGATGCAGCGAGGCTACTCGGCCAATATCTGGCGCAAAAGCGGCGTGATTGCCTTCATGGCTTGCCCGCGATGGCTGATCTGGTGTTTGACTGTGGAGGGAACCTGAGCCATGGTTACGCCCAGTTCGGGCAGAAAGAAGACTGGGTCGTACCCAAACCCGCCGTTTCCGGCCGGCGACTGAGCAATACGGCCGTTGCACACGCCAACGGCCGTGCCAATCACCTCTGCCGCATTCGCCAGCACAATGACACAGCGGAAACGCGCCGTCCGTTCTGCCGGGGCAACGTCGCGCATGTTGCGCAGCAGCAAATGATACCGGTCGGCGTGGGTCAGGCCGGGGCCGCCATAGCGGGCAGTGTAAACGCCGGGCTGCCCATCCAGCGCATCCACTTCCAGGCCGGAATCGTCGGCCAATGTTAGTAGGCCGGTTTGGGAAGCGTAAGCCAGCGCTTTCAGCTCGGCATTGGCCTGAAATGTTTCACCGGTTTCCTCGACATCTTCGGTAATGCCCACATCGTCCAGACTCAGCCAGGCGACGTCCAGATCGGCCAGCATTTCGGCAAATTCAGCCACCTTGCCTTTGTTATGGGTGGCGACAAGCAGTTGTTGGTGTCTCATGAATTCCTCTTTTCGTTACGGCAATATGCAGGGCAGATCATCTATGTTATACTCCAGAGTCAATTCTACCCCAAAGGAGGTTGTGATGGAGAAACAACATCCTTCGCGACTGCGTTTCAACTTCGGCTTTCTTGTTGAGGCCAGAATAGGCACCAGCCGCACGATTGAACTCGACTATCCAACCATAGATGTTGAGGATGTGAGGTTGTCTCCGCTGCAAGGGCAGCTGGAAGTGACGCGCACATCTGAGGGCGTTTATTTGGCCGGGACGCTGCATACGGTAACGGCCGTAGACTGCGTCCGCTGTCTGGGCGATGCGTATGTCCCGTTAACCGTCACCCTGGGTGAACTGTTGTATTACCCACCCTGGGATGCGCCGGCCGGCGAATTGTATATCGGTGAAGATGGTTATATCGATCTGGCGCCGTTAATTCGTGAATTAACCTTGCTGGAAGTGCCCATTCAGCCAATTTGCCGCCCGGATTGTCAGGGACTGTGCCAGGTTTGCGGCCAAAACCTGAACGAAGGCGACTGTGGCTGCGAGGACGATGACATCGATCCCCGCCTGGCAAAATTGAAAGAATTATTAGATAACGAATAAGTATTCTCCTGTTCAAGTTGAACTGAACACCAGGATACTTGAACACAGATGGCTAGCATATGTTTTTCGATGAGGCAAAAATTTACGTCAAAAGTGGCGCTGGCGGCGATGGGATGATCAGTTTCCGCCGCGAAGCCCATGTGCCACGAGGCGGTCCCGATGGCGGCGACGGCGGGAACGGCGGCGATGTGATATTTTACGTGGACAACCACGTGAACAGTCTGGTGAAATATCATCGCAATGTGCATCATCGGGCGGAAGACGGCCGTGACGGTGGCAAAGCGCGTAAAACCGGCCGCAGCGCCCAACCGCTGCGCCTGCCCGTCCCACCCGGCACGATGATTCGTGACGCCAACACCGGCGATCTCATCGCCGACCTGACTAACATCGACCAGGAAGTGATGATATTGGCCGGAGGAAAAGGGGGACGCGGCAACATCCACTTTGCCAGCAGCATCCACCAAACCCCCCTCTTGGCCGAGCGCGGCGAGCCGGGCGAAGAAACCTGGCTGGTGTTGGAACTAAAGATTATTGCCGATGTGGGCATTGTCGGCGTGCCCAACGCGGGCAAATCCACACTGCTCTCGGCCGTGTCGGCAGCGCAGCCCAAAATTGCCAACTACCCGTTCACCACCTTGCAGCCCAACCTGGGCGTTGTGACCTTAGGCGATTACGAAACGATGATATTAGCCGATATCCCTGGCCTGATCGAAGGCGCATCAGGCGGCGCAGGATTGGGGCACGAATTTTTGCGCCACATCGAACGGACGCGGGTACTCATCCACCTGCTGGACGGGGCATCCAAAGAGCCGCTAACCGATTGGGCCATGATCAATCAGGAGTTGGCGCTGTACGACACCAATTTGGGCCTGCGGCTGGATGAACGGCCGCAGCTCGTGGTATTGAATAAAATAGATTTACCGGACGCGGTGGCCTGGGAGCCGCTGGTCGAAGAAGAAGTGCATAAGGCAGGATATGACTTTTGCGTCATTTCGGCAGTAACGGGCCAGGGTGTGCAGTCGATGCTGTACAAAGTCAAAAAAATGCTGGACGATGCTCCGGCCGTCTATAGCGTTTCCAGCGAGGAGATAGTCATCCGCGCGGCTGAAGACGAAGATGTGTTCACCATTGAACGAGAATTTGACGGCTGGCGGGTGCGCGGGAAAAAGATTGAACGTATTGCCGCCATGACCTATTTTGAGTTTGAAGCGACGCTGCTCCGCTTCCAACAAATTTTAGAGAGTATGGGCATTAGCGCAGCGTTAGAGGAAGCGGGAGTCCAGATCGGCGATACGGTGTATATCGGCGATGATACTTTGGAGTGGGCGGAATAAGATTGGGTTTACTGGGCGGGACATTTGACCCGCCCCATTTTGGTCATTTGTGGCTGGCCGAGACAGCCCGTGAACAATTGCACCTGGATCAGGTGCTTTTTTTGCCTGTGGGGGAACCGCCGCATAAAGAGGGAAATCGGGTTACGGCCGTTTCTCTGCGCCTGCGTATGACCCAACTGGCCATCGACCACCATGCCTCTTTTGTCCTCGACACCAGCGATATTGAACGGCCGTTACCCCATACCACCTGCTCCCTAATCCCCCTGATACAAACCAGATACCCCGCCGCCGACCTATGGCTGCTGATCGGCGCGGATTCACTGCGTGACTTCCCAACCTGGCATGAACCGGAAGGCATCATTGCCCAATGCCGGTTGGGTGTTTTGGCCCGTCCGGGAATTGTGCTGGATTGGGCGGGCTTAGAAACGGCCGTACCCGGTTTGCGCACGGCCGTCGACGAGCTAGATGGACCGACGATGGATATTTCTTCAACGGCCGTGCGCCGGTGGGCCAAGCAAAACTACTCCTTACGCTATTTAGTGCCAACGGCCGTGCTCGAATTCATCCGCCAGCACTCGTTATATCGCGCCGCTCCCTAACGCCCCTCGCCAGGAATCTCTCGTGTCGTCGAGAGATAGGTTACTGGTATCACTCTCATTCTGAATGGAGTTTTTGGAGTAAAGAATCCGCATTGACCCTATGGGGAATTCTTCCATGAAGGCCTGTCAGTATGACTTCAACTAACGCCTGACCGCTGCACAACGTTTTTGCTTCCGGGCGGACGCCCGTGGCCATGGCCTGGATTTGTATATTGTCAAGCACCTTGTCGACAAGGTTGGGGGTGGGTTGAGGCAGCAAGTGAAGTGGGTCTGGGCAGCAAGTTTTACTTCACTTTACCTGATGTTTGTGCCAACTCTGAATAGTTCCTCAGAAAAAGATCCAAATTCGCAAAAATCCCGTATACAAGTATGGCTGTACCCAATGACACGGCCGTTCACAATCCACGGCCGTTAACCTACCTATTTTTGGAGAAACGATTATATGAAAAAGAACCTCTCTATCCTGTTCATACTTGCCCTTGGACTATTATTACTGCCCGCCTGTGGTTTACTGCAAGAGCCGGCAGCCCCCAGCGCCACGCTGGAAGCGATCCCCCTGGATTCCCAGGCCACACCGGCCGCTTTGAACCCCGTCACCTCCGCCGATACAAACCAGCCGACTGAAGCCACCACAGTGCCACCGGCGGATAATGCTTACCCCGCCGGCGGCGCGGAAGCCGCCCCAACCAGCGCGCCGGCGGAAAACGCCTATCCGGCCGGGCAACCGGCAGCGCCGCAGGAAGCCGCCCCGCCGACCAAAGCCTACCCCGCGCCCGACGCTTCCGCGCCGCGCGTTTTTACCATCAGCCAGGCAGATTCGCAGGTAAGTTTTGAACTGGATGAAGATTTGCGCGGCGTTCGCACCACCGTGATCGGCGTCACCAATCAGGTCGCCGGCGAACTGGCAATCAATCTCAATGACCTCAGCACAGCGCAGGTAGGCGTGCTGCAAATAAACGCTCGCACGCTGGCTACTGACAACAATTTCCGCAATCGGGCCATCCAAAATGAGATTTTAGATACCCAGACGTATGAATTGATTACGTTTACGCCCACGGCCGTTAACGGCCTGCCATCCAGCGCTACCATCGGCCAGGAAGTATCTTTCACCATTACCGGGGATTTGACCATCCGCGACATTACCCAGCCAGTGACGTTTAATGTAACGGCCACGGCCGTTTCAGATACGCAGCTGGTGGGCATGGCCACGGCCGTTGTCTCCCGCGCAGCCTATAACCTCAATATCCCCCAAGTTCCCAACGTCGCCAACGTCGAAGACGAAGTCCAATTAACCATCAACTTCGTGGCCAACGCTTCCTAAGCCCAAACTACCCAAACAAAAAAGCCGGGCTTCTTTTCGCAAGAAGTCCGGCTTTTATTTTGAAGGCCCAGAGTTTGAGTTCCCAAAGACCTGTCTTCTCAAGAGCAAACCCTTAAGGCCCATAGCTGCTTCTAATCTGTCGCCTCCACAGGGGCCGGTTTCGGCAAGAAGCGTTTCATCTGACTAATCGACACTTTATTCGTTTTTCGGCAGTTCGGGCACTCAATAGCATGGGATTTTTGCCGCGCTTCGGCAGCCTCGGCTACCGCCTGAGCCATATACTCCCGGCTCAAGGTAAACGAATGACGGCAGTAAGAACAATGAACATTCATGCGAGTCTCTCCTATTCCTGTCACAGCACACGCCGACAAACTGCTTGTTTTCTCACCTTCTGCACAGCTTCATGGGAACCGTCCCATCAACGTGAGCTGTCATAAAATTCGCTGTGTAGCTTCATTCTAATGGATCGCAAGGGTGAATTCAAGTATTACGTCAAGTAAATGCGCCCGATGCTCATGCCACAATCATGATTAATCGGCACAATTAAGCCTCCATAAGAAAGCACCTGATTGACCCTAAAAAACAACCAAAATTCATCTTCATCCCTTAAAATGTTGGCAATGGTCGACATAGACGCACCCATTCTGGCCTCCTTGCTCCGCAGGAGCCTGGAGCGGGGGGAAACTCCCCGGCTCGAGATTAGCAGCAACAGCATGTCGCCGTTACTACGTCTGGGCGACAAAATCTTATTAGAAACAATTACACCTGAACAACTCAAAAGCGGCGACATTATCACCCTGGTATGGCCGGACTCTTTAGTCACTCATCGGTATTGGGCTAAAGAAGGCGAACCGCCCGTGCAACGTTTATTGACCCGCGGGGATCGTCCTCTGGTTTTCGACAAACCGTGGCCGGCGGATGCGTTGATTGGCCGCGTAAACGGCCGTTCCCGCAACGGCCGTTTACTGCCGTTAACCCATGGCGCCGGGCTTCGTCTCAATCACCATCTTGCCTGGTTAGCCAATCTGGAATTCAGGTGGTGGGGACAATCAACCGGCCCGCGTCTGATCCGTCCACACTGGATCAGGCGGGGCATTCGCGGCCTGCTGTATGCCTGGGCGACCTTCATTACAGGCATTTGTGGTCTCGGCGCTTAACACAAGCATCAATTTTTTCAGGCAGGGAAATTGAATCAACCTATTGCGAAGCAGGATTATGCAGATTTATCGTTGGATCGTATTGGCTTTACTGGCCGGCTTAACCATGGTGCTTTTGGGCACGGCCGTTCTCGCCTACCAATCGCCCGCCATCCCCACCCCAGCCCACGATAGCCAACTCAACAAAGGCCCCGCCTGGCAAAAAGAAATCCCGCCGGCCGTCGATCTGGCCATCGAACAAACAGGCATCGCCGCCGTCACCGCCGGCCAACTCCTCAGCCACAACTTCCGTGTTCCTGAATTTTCCGCCGCCCACCTGCGCCTCACCCGCAACGGCCGTATCGTGCCTTTCTACATTCAGGGAACCGGCCCCGATACCACCCTCTACTTTTTCGCCGAAGCCATCACCAGCACACTCACCGGCCCGGCCGTCTATCGCCTCAGCCAGGAACCCGGCCAAGCGATGGGCGTACACCCGGCCGCGCCAACCCAGGCCGGCCTGCCGGAAGCGTGGCATGTGGCCCACTGGGAAGCAAACGACACGTTTATCCCCGACGCCCCTGGCGACGATCATTGGCTGGGGCAGCTGCTCCTGGCCCCAACCGAATGGCAAATTCCCCTGAGCGATGTCCAGGCCAACGGCCGTGCCGCCGAGCTGACCCTGCGCCTCATTTCCAACAACGACGATCCCGTCGACCCGGATCATCACATCCAATTGTGGATTAACGGCCGTTTCCTCACCGATGTATTTTGGGATGGCATTCAGCAAAAAACCATCACCCTTCCGCTGGCCGCCGGTGATTTGCAAAACGGCGAACCCAATGTTTTAACCATCGGCGTGCCCGGTGACACCGGCGCAGCCGGCGAAGCCATCTACCTTGATTGGATCGAGCTGCGCTACAACGGTCCGGTAGAAACGGCCAGCGCGCAGGCTCGTTTTCAAACCGACGCCGACATCACCACCGTCGCCATCGACAGCGCCCAAGACAATTTGCTCGTCTTCGACATCACCGACGCCCACCAGCCTGTCTTGCTCACCGATCTGCATTTTGACGGCCGTCAGACCCATCTGGCCGCCAAACCTCAAGGCGGTGAATACGTTGCCCTCAATCCCCAGCAAGCCATTCGCCCCAGCCTGCGTGCTGTGCCGCAGTGGTCCCAATCTCTGCTGGCCCAGGGACGAGGCGCAGCCTACGTCGCCATCGTGGCCGATGAACCCGGCTTTATCGACGCCCTGGCCCCGCTGCTGACTTATCGCGCCAACCAGGGATTCACGCCAACGGCCGTTTCCCTGACCCAGATTTACGATGAATTCGGCTATGGCCAACAAGACCCGGCGGCCATTCGCGCCTTCCTGGCTTACGCCGCGCAAAACTGGCAGCCCGCTCCCCAATTTGTCCTTCTGGTAGGCGACGCCACCTATGACATGCAAGCGGCCAATGATGATACGCGTAATTTGCTGCCCACTTACCTGGAACGCCAACCCGACAGCAGCGCCTATGCCCACGATGGCTGGTTTGTCACTTTCGATAACCACCACAGTCCGGCAATGAGCATCGGCCGTTTCCCGGTAAAAACCCTTACCCAACTCGATACCATGGTCGCCAAAACCATTGCCTACGAATACGCCCTGGCCGATGGGGTCGCCGATCCCTGGCAGCGTCAGGCTTTGCTGGTCGCCGATGATGAGCCGGCGTTTGACGCCATCTCTGACAGCCTGGAAAGCACGCTCGCCGACAGCGGCTACCAGATCCACGACCTGCACATGTCTACCAAAGAAAATATCCGCTTCGACATCATCAGCGCCCTGAACAAAGGGGTGGGCATTGTGAACTACACCGGTCACGGCGACGCCATTACCTGGGGCGATGAAGCGGTTTTCCAGGTCCAAGACGCGGCCATGTTGGGCAATGGCGACCGTCTGCCCATTCTAACGGCATTCAACTGTCAGAGCGGCGCCTTCAGCGACCCCGGCGAAGATAGTCTGGCAGAAAATCTGCTCTGGTCGGAAAAAGGCGGCATCGTGGCGGCGATTGGTCCATCGACCCGCCTCTCTAACGGGTATTCTTTAGAATTGGTGAATGATTTTTACGACCAGTTCCTCAACGGCCGTAACCACACCCTCGGCGAAGCGCTGCTGGCTACCCAAACAGCCGCTGAAGAAGAACACGGGGAAGAAACGGCCGTTTACACCCTCAACCTCCTCGGCGACCCCGCCCTCAGCCTACCCAAACCGTAAGAGGGAGACTAAGAACTGAGAACGGAGACTAGAGACTGGAGACTGGGGACCATGCCGCCTCAATCTCCAATCTCAAGTCTCCAATCTCCTTCCTCCAATCTTGACATCCGCCCCAATTTCGGTTAATTTATGACTTGCTTCGGCAAATTTTACGGAAAGGAAGTCCCTACCAGGTAGATTCATGATTCGCTGAGTTCCCTCCATACCAGTACTCCCCTTGTTTTAACTGGCGGCTGCGCACGCAGCCATAGGCGAACCGCACCCCGCAACAATTAGCGGCTGGCGCTTCGCAGCGGGAGGCGAACTCATGCTTACTGCCCATCAATTAACGCTGGCCTTCGGGCTGCAACCACTTCTCAACGACATATCTTTTTCCATCAACGCCGGCGAGCGTGTGGGGCTGATTGGCCCCAACGGCTGCGGTAAAACCACCCTACTGCGCATCCTCACCGGCGAGCAGCGGCCGGACAGCGGCCACGTCAGCCTGACGCCGGCCGATTTGCGCGTGGGCTATCTGGCGCAGGGGCTGGCCGCAGCGCCAGGGCAAACGATGGGAGAATTGCTGAATACGGCCGTTGGCGACCCCGCCATCCTGGAAGCCGAAATTGCCCAACTCGCCCAGGCGCTCGTGGCCCAGCCCAACCGCGCCGATCTTCAGCAAGCCTACGACCGCACCCTCAACCGGCTGGCCACCAGCGACATCGCCCGCGCCCAGGCCATCCTGGCCGCTTTCGATCTGGACCACGTGCCGCCCGAAGAACCCGTTGCCCGCCTGAGCGGCGGCCAGAAAACCCGGCTGGCCCTGGCCCTCGTCTTGCTGTCCGACCCTGAACTGCTGCTGCTGGACGAACCGACCAACCACCTGGACATCGGCATGTTGGAATGGCTGGAAGGATGGCTGGCCGATTTTTCCGGCGCAGCGCTCATTGTCTCGCATGACCGCACGTTTTTGGACCGGACGGTCAACCGGATTTTGGACCTGGACCCCAAAACGCAAAGCCTGCGCGAATACCCGGGCAACTACAGCGATTACCTGGAGCAGATGCTCAATGAG
>JAKQCM010000519.1 GCA_029559155.1 Chloroflexota bacterium | reverse complement strand
CGCCTGCCAGCCGCTCTGGTTGGCGGCGGCGATGAGAGCCAGGTAACGCTCTGGCTCGTCGTCGTCTTCCCGGATGATGACCACGACGACTTTGTCGGTCTGGTAATAGGTTGTAGCCCAGGCCAGGGCGCTGTCGTGGAGGATGGGAGTCAGGTTGTTCATGGGAATCTGGATTGTAGCCGGGTGAGCGGCTTTCTTCCATAGGTTGGGGGGGACGGCAGTTTGGGGAGAGCGATGATGGGGCAACGGCGTTTATTTCTTATGAGTGCCCCGCGTCTGAGAGCCTTTCTAAGCAAAAGTCGCTTCTACAAAGGGCGCGCTGTTTGGCGCGATTTCCCGTTTTTGCCGTTTTTTGAAAAAGTGGTATAAATTGGTTGCATATAAATACCATATGGTATTTAACTGGTATTTAATGGTATCAAGTGATACCACTTTAATCATAATGGAGATACGAGTATGGCTGAGAAAACGCGAATCTTTGCGGTCGTGAATCAGAAGGGGGGGGTGGGTAAAACCACTACATCAATCACCGTAGCCTACGAACTGGCCAGACTTTGCCGGCAAGACCCCCAACCCGGTGCCCCTTCGGAACATGTTTTAATTGTTGATTTTGACTCGCAGGGCAATTGCGCTCACGCCCTGGGTGTTGCGCCGAATGGCAAGAATTTAGCCAATGTGCTTTTGGGGAACGGCTCGGTCCGTGATAACTTAATCAATGTGGATCGCCGCGATGACGGATTGCCACGTCCAAACCTGTGGCTGCTCCCATCCGACCAACAACTTGCCGCCGTAAAAACCCGCCTGATCATGCGGGAAGCGGTGCAGAGCGCCATGTCCATGATGGAGCTGGACCAGTCACAAGAACAAGTCCCCATCGTCGAAGTCATGCGCGCGGAAATTGGCCCTATCGCCGGGCGATTTGCTTACGTTCTAATTGATTGCCCGCCTTCGCATGATGCTTTTATGAACGCGGTATACAATCTGGTCCAGGCGGCCATTGTGCCTGTCAAGGTAGATTACCTGAGTACAGTTGGCGCGGCCCAGAACATCGAAAACATTCGCAAGGCACAAATGAGTGGGATCAATGTTCGCATTCATACCGTTGTGCCTACGTTCTACGTACAGCGACAGGTTCAGGATAACATGATGCTTGAGGCCTTGCAGAATGCGTATGGCATTCGCACTGTGGCCGAGCCTATTCCTCGGAGCCAACCGGTGGCCGAAGCCTCAGCTTCTGGGGGCATGACTCTACAGGAGTACGCACCGGATTCTCCGGCGACGCAGGCGTATCGAAAACTGGCGGAGAGACTATACTATGAGCAATGATTTTCTGGATGAGTTAGGCCGGGTGGAGGCGAAAACGAAACGGCCGTCGCCGGGCAGTAAACAATTGAACAATCCCCTGGAGGCCGTTCCCACAACAGAAGTGCGCCGCGCCATTCACGAGAAAGGCAAAGACCCCTCAATGGTTGGGCAGCAACTTCGACGCAGCATCCTCATCCCGCCAGAAATGGACGAGGAAATCAATCGCCTTTGCCGGAAGTACAAGATCAAGAAAATGGAGATGATGCGTTTTCTTATCGCCAAAGGACTGGAAGACGTACACAACGGCGCTTTGGAAGGGAGTCTGGTGAAAAAAGTGGTGATGGAACTGCCTTCGCCCCAATGGAAATCGTCGTGAGGTAGTCGGCGCCCGCCCGCTGTTTTGACCGACAGCGCCTGTCGGCCTGTGGGCCTATCGGCTTGTGGGCCTGCGGGCTTGCGGGCCTGTTCTTAGGTGATGAACGGTGGGCGATGGCCGGCGGCGGCGTTTTGTGACGGGCACAGTTAACCACGTTGCGCCGCGTGGGGTTAGGGGCCAGGAGGGCGCTTGCGCGTCAGGGATAAGTCAGTTATGTTACCGCCCAATTTTTAACAAACAGGAGCGCCTGAGGATATGACCTCATTGCCTATTCGTGTTGTCGTGGTTGATGACCACATGGTTACCTGCGCCGGAATTGTCGCCTTGCTTGGTAATAACCCTAACCTGAGCGTTGTTGGCATCGGCCAGGCTGGGGAGCATGTCCTGCGTCTGCTGCGTGAACATGAGCCGGACGTGTTGCTCATGGATTTGCAGATGCATCTCTATGAGGCTGATCCCAGAGCCGGGATGTTTCAACCCATCTCCACCCTGGAGATGGCCAGAGATCGGCACCCACACACGGCCGTTGTCGTCATCTCCCAGGAACAGGACATCTACACGATTAGCAGCCTGGCCGAGATCGGGGTCAAAGGGTACTTTCTAAAATCCGACCGATTGACCGTCACGTTGGGCGCCGTGGTGGAGCAGATTCACCTGGGGGGCACGTACTTCTCGCCCGCCGTGCGCCAAATCATCGAGCAGATGCCCAAGCTGAAGCGGTCGGCGCGGCTGACGCGGGCGCAGCGCGGGGTATTACAGGTTCTCTTGCAGTATCCAGAGTTAGCGCGCACCGCGCAGGCCGAAAAGCTGGGTATCGCCCCCGTCACGTTCCAAAAGCATATTGGCGCCTTGTTTGAGGCGCTCCATGTCACCAACATGGAGAGCTGCCTAGTCAAGGCCATGCGCATGCGGCTGGACGAACTGCCGGATGATGACGCACCTGACGTGGCAGTAGCGGGCGACGAGGCCGCCTTCGCTCCCGTCGCGCCCAACAGGCCACCGGCCGAAGACCCCGCTCTCTTGTGCCGAAAATGTGGCAGCCCCAACATCAGCCGGAATGGCCTGACCAACAGCGGGAAACAGAAATATCTCTGCAAAGCTTGTGGCGCTTACGGCACGAGTGAGCAAACGCGCGCCGGCGCTGCGCCGATGTGAAGTCCCGCGGCCATCATGAATCGAGCTGGCGCGCCGGGGCGACCGGGCGCCGGCCATCGTCCCCAGGAGCGGCGCGTTTTTTGCCGGACAGACAGTCCCCACCAGTCACAGCCTGAAACAGTATACACAAGCTGCCCAAACATGGGCGGCGCCCTGCGTTGTCCCGGAGCGTCCGGCCGCTCTGTGGGAGCGGTGGGCGAACCGCGCGTTACCGGTAAGCGGCAATTTTGCTGGCCGCCCAATCAGTCCGTCAGTTTGTCAAGAACTGATGAACAACTGTTCAATTGTAGGATTTTCAATCCCTCCTGACCGCCCCAAAGGGGGATAACCTGGCCGGCGGGGCGGGCAGCATCACCGATTTTCCAGAGGTGAGAGGGCTTTCAGCATACCGGTGCCCGTTTCTCATCGGGGCCAAAAAAGCTGGAGGGATGGCGCGTCAGGCGACGCCCCAAAAAAGTATAGCTAGCTGCTATTGCCAGCTGAACGAAAGTCTCACAAAATAACCACAGTAAAAATTTATTGGCTGCGCAGGTGAGTGTGGCGGGCAATGGCGGTTAATCCACACGAACAAGCGAGACCCCGCGTCAGGTGACGCGGCGGCGTGACGGACGGGTCCTGTTCGTTTCTGGGGGAGGGGGCTTTAGAAGCGGTCCGGCGTCCGGCGACCATCCGTGATGGCTTCCTGCCGGTGAGGAATTGGCGTCTACCGGCGATAGGACGGCGGCCCAGGCGCTGTTTCTGGGTCAGAGGACTATATTTCACCAACTATGTGGCAAGCACGTATTGAAACCCTGATTTACCAACACAGACGAGCGCTCTCCAGCGTAATCTGTCTCATAATCATCTATTTCATCATGTTTTCCCGTCTGGCAGTGCCGGCGATCGGTTTTTTTCTGGCCTGGGAACCGGAAACCCGACTTGTGGTGATCGCGCCGGTAGAAGAAGCCTACCGGGAGTTTTTGCAACCCGGTGATGTTGTTCTGGCCGTAGAGGGAAAACCGGTGCGCCGTGGCGACCAGATCTTTCCCTTTCCGCTGCCAGATAGTTTTGAACTGACGCTGCAGCGCGACGGTCAGGTGGTTGTCCAGACGGTTCCGAACGTCGAGAGCCAGTTTTTCCGGGTGTGGGAACTGTCCAACATTGGACTGGCGCTGGCGATCTGGTTTCTGGGTTTTCTGACGACGCAGTTTGCCCGTCCGTCGCGGATGTCGGCGGTTCTGCTGGGTCTGGGTTTCCAGCTAACCGCCGTCGGCATCCTCAGCGCGGGACCGACGCAGTTGGGTTTGCCTGGGGCCTGGGTGATCGGGTATGTGCTTATCTACTATTTCCCCCTTATTATCCTGTACGCGAGCTTGCTGCCCCGTTACAAGCCCTTCAGTGCTGCGACGCGAAAGGCGCTGTGGGCGAGCCTTTTTGTTCTGTCCGGCCTGGCGCTGCTATCGGCCTACGAGCATCTGGTTTTATTTCCCGAACGCAGCCTGGCCGACCTGGTGGGTGTACGTAACCATATCATCCTGACCGTCCTGACGGGGGCGAGCCTGATAACGGCCGTTATCATATTAACCCGCCGAATGCTGCGCCTGCCCCGGTTGGCCTACGAACGGCAGCAGCTGCGCCTCCTGCTCGTCTTCTTCGGCCTGGCCGTCTCGCCGCTGTTTTTCTTCGTCATTTTGCCGGCCACGGCGGTGAGTTTCGCGCCATACCCGTTCATCTACAGCTTCTTGCTGCTCATCCCCGCTGGTTACTTCTTCATGTTACACCGGCAAGGGTATCTGGCGCTGGACAGAATTTTCAGCCAGGTGGTGACGGTCGCTATCCTCATCTCGTTCTTCATGATGGCCTACGCGACCGGCGCCTATCTCTTGACGGTCCTATTCCAGCAGGAACTGGATGTCATCAGCCAGGGTTTCTTCGCTTTGCTCCTGTTTGGGGTAGCGTTCAGCGGGCAGAAATCGACGCAAACCTATGTGGCGCTATTGACCTATGGGCGTTACCTGCCGGAAGACGCGGTGCTTAAAGCGGCGCAGCAGCGTCTGGCGGCCGAGCCGGAAGCGGCGACGGTGACGGAGACGATGCTGCAGATAGCCGGCCACATGCAGGTGGCGCAGTTAGCCGTGTTGACAAAGCAGGAGGACGAGTACATCTGGCTGGCCGGAAACACGCCGGCGTTTACCGTCGCGTCGGGCGAAGGAACGGTGTCTCGACTGCGGTCGCGCACCCCGGAGGCGATGGGTGGTTTTCCCGACTGGGTTGAGCTGTCCCTGCCCATTCTGGTAGGGAGCCAGACGATAGGGCTGTTTTTATTGGCGGCGCCGGTCAATGGGTATTTTAACGGCCGTCAGGTCCAACTGCTGCAAGACGTGACCGGAATTCTGGCCTCCAGTTTACAGGTATTGAGTATGGTGGAGATACTTTACGGTTTATTGGACGACATGGCCTATGAAAAAGAGATGAGCTCGTATGAGATCGCCACGGAAATCCACAACCGCTCCCTGCAAAGATTGACCGACCTGTTGAGACAGTTGGAGCAGTTGGAAGAGACGGCGGCGGTGAAGCAGATAATCGTGTCGGTTCAACAGTTCTGGCAGGATTTGCAGCGCATTACCTCGGGTATGCGGCCACGGATCCTGGTTGAACCGATTCACGTGCTCTCACGCCAACTAGCGCTCGAATTTGGCCAGAACCATGAGGAGGTTGTCGTTGATGTGTGCTTGCATATAGACAGAACACAGCAAACGCCGGACCTGGTGAAGCGGGCTTACTACCACGTTTTGACCGAGGCGTTGAACAATATCGGCAAACATGCCCAGGCCAGCCGGGTGGAGGTGACAGTTCGTTACGAGGAGGAACTGACGCTTATCGTTGAAGATGACGGTATAGGCCCAGGCATCGCCGCTCAATCCTTGCCGTCCCTGGTTCGTCATGGCCGGGCCGGGGTCGTGGACATGCATCAATGGGCCAGGATAGCGGGTGGGCGGTTGAAGATCAGACCAAGAGCAGGCGGTGGAACGGTGCTTGTGCTGGTGTTGCCCAGGACTGCGCCAGAACGAAGGGTCATCATTGTTTAGCGTATTGTTCACAAACGAAACAGGTCCCAACTACGGGACCATTATATGAGGATACCGTCAGATGTTATGCACATGTCAACCTGAAAGCCCCTTCAGACAGTTAACGCCCCGCCAGAGAGAATTGCTGGTGTTGCTGACGCGCCAGCCG
>JAKQCM010000222.1 GCA_029559155.1 Chloroflexota bacterium | reverse complement strand
GGTGGTGGGCGGCTGGATCATGAGCATCTTTGGCGGCTCTGGCGTGACCGGGTTCAATCTGGTCAGCTTTGTTGTCGCAGTAATTGGCGCAGTGGTCTTTTTGGGCGTACTCAATTTGCTGACCGGCCGTCGGCGCTAGGTGTTTGTGCTAGCAGTCTGTCGGAGAACCTCTTTATTGTAGCCGGGGTATCCTTACCCCGCCTCTGGAAGACGCGGTAAGAAACCACGGCTACGGGTACTTTTCCAACAAACTGCTAGAGGCAAAAAAGGGCCAATCTGCAAGATTGGTCCTTTTTTGATGAGAAAGCGGAGTCAACCAACTGGGTTGACTCCGCTTTTTTGTTTTGGCTGCCGGTTATTTATCGACGGGTAGGCCGGCTTGCTGCCAGGCTACAATGCCGCCTTCCATGTTGTGAACATTGGTATAACCGTTCTGGCGCAGGAAATCGGTGGCCTGACCGCTGCGGTTGCCGCTGCGGCAGGTCATGATGACAGTTTTGTCTTTGGGGATTTCGCTGAGGCGGTTGGGTACTTCGCCCAGAGGGATGAGGGTGACGCCCGGGATGTGGCCTTCGTCGTATTCCACTTGTTCGCGGACATCAAACACAACGACGTCGGCGCGATCTTTGATTTGGGCGACCGTTTGCGGGTCGACGGTGTCGGGCAGGTTCAATTCGCCTTCTGTTGCCACGTCCGGCGCTGCGGATTGCGCGGTTGTATCTGCGCCGCCGCCACAAGCCGCCAGCCCAACAAGCAAAACCAACAAGAGACCAATTAGCCAGAGATATTTTTGTTTCATTTAGGTAACTCCTTTTCCATGCGAAAATTCAATCTTACTTTTACCATAGATTTTGGCGTTTACGAATTTCCTTACCGAACCATTACACACCCCTTACCGACTGTTTATATGCGGGGGGTATGCTTCTAGCGTTATCGTTTACAAATATTGACGGCCGTGTGAAACGGCCGTGTCCCAAGGAGAACTCGCATGTCTTTGTTACAAGAAGCCGACCGGAATCACCTGATCAACGAATTTCAAGCCCTCACCGAACCGGTGAAACTGGTCATGTTTACCCAAGAAATGGAATGCCAATACTGCCGCGAAACCCGCATGATCAGCGAAGAAGTCGCCGAACTGTCCGACAAAATCTCAGTGGAAATCTATGACTTCGTCCGCGACCAGGAAATTGTCGAACAATACAACATCGACAAAATCCCGGCCATCGCCGTGGTGCGCGGCGGCCAACAAGCCAAAGATTACGGCATCCGCTTTTACGGCATCCCCTCCGGCTATGAATTCAGCTCGCTAATTGAAAACATTATGATGGTCTCTCGGGGCGAGTCGGGCCTGTCTGCTGAAACCAAAGCCTGGGCGGCCAATTTGCAGGAGCCGGTTCATTTGCAGGTATTTGTTACGCCCACCTGTCCTTACTGCCCGCAGGCCGTGATTATGGCCCACCAACTGGCGATGGAAAGCGAATTCATCACCGCCGACATGGTCGAAGCCATCGAATTCCCGCAGCTTTCCAACAAATACCAGGTCCACGGCGTGCCGCGCACTGTCATCAACGAATTTACCCACATGGAAGGGGCCGCGCCGGAGCCGATCCTCCTGGGCAAATTGCAGGAAGCCGTTGCCTAAACAGGTAAGACCCCAAGGGTTTCCGAAAACCCTTGGGGTCTTGCTCTGAGGAGATAAGCGTATGTCTTTTGATCTCAATCTTGGCTTAGGTATGTCCAATTTAGGCGGCGGCGAGGACAACAACTACGACGTCGTCATCATTGGCGGCGGGCCGGCGGGGGCGTCGGCGGCCATCTACACCGCGCGCGCCGATTTGCGCACGCTGGTCATCGACAAAGGCTTGACGGCCGGCGCGTTGGGCATCACCGGCAAAATCAGCAACTATCCCGGCGTGCCCGGTCCGGTAACCGGCGCGGAACTGGTAGAAATTATGCGCGCACAGGCCGAATCGTTCGGCGCCAAATTCCTCACCGACAAAGTGGTGGGGGTGGATATTCACGGTGAGCGCAAAATGGTAATGGCCGGGACCGGCGCGTTTTACACCAAAGTGATCATGCTGGCGACCGGTTCCATGGGCCGCACCAGCGTGGTGAAAGGCGAAGAGGAATTTTTGGGGCGCGGCGTAAGCTACTGCGCCACCTGTGATGGGGCCTTTTTCCGCAATCAAACCGTGGCCGTGATCGGCAACAACGACGAAGCCCTGGAAGAAGCGCTGTTTCTGACCAAATTCGCAGACAAAATCCACCTGATCGTGCCGACGCCGGAGCTAAAAGCGCGCGAGGCGCTGGCTGCCGAGGCCACGACTCATCCAAAGATCGCCGTGCAGCTAGGCACGCGCCTGAAGGAAATTATGGGCAATGGGCAGGTGG
Source organism: Chloroflexota bacterium (assembly GCA_029559155.1). Classification (GTDB taxonomy): domain Bacteria; phylum Chloroflexota; class Anaerolineae; order Promineifilales; family Promineifilaceae; genus Leptovillus. The sequence continues at coordinate 5,819 of JAKQCM010000222.1, read as the reverse complement.
CCGGGGTGCGCGTGCATCCGCGCGGCGGCAGCGAAGAAACATTGCCGGTGACCGGCGCGTTTGTTTACTTGCAAGGCGGCAAGCCGATCACGGATTACTTGATGGCGCAGTTGGAGACGGAGCCGAACGGCTGCCTGGTGGTGGACCACGAAATGCAAACGACGGTGCCCGGCGTGTTCGCCATCGGCGATTTGCTGTGCACGCACATCAAGCAGGCGGTGATTGCCGCGGCTGACGGCGTGATTGCGGCGGTGGCGGCGGATAAGTACATTCACGGCCGTAAAGCCGTGCAGACCGACTGGAAATAAGGGGAATAAACCCTTGATGCGTGATGCGTGATGCGTGAGAAAGATATTTCACGCATCACGCATCACGCATCACGCATCCTCAGGGAGTGCTGCACGGCCGTTACGCCCACCAGCGCCACCCAGGCCATGCTGCCCAAGACAAAGGGCAGGATAGTCAGGCTGCTGACGAACAGGACGAGGGCGGAAACGGCCGTTATCGCCAGCCCGCTCAGCGGATTCAGCAGCAAAAACCGGCCACAGTTCGCGTATGTGTTGCGCAGCGATTTGTCCGTTTGCGCCAACCAAAATGGCCAATAAACCAGATTCAGCCCCAGCCAGATCGTCAGCGCCAGCAGCCACACCACGCGCAGCACCATCCAAAACGCGCCGGGCACATCCCAATACACGATCAGGTTAAACAGCGCCAGCCCAACGACCAGCCCGTTGACCAACGCCCATTTCCAGGCGGGCCAGAACAGGGTTTTAGCCGCCTGCCAGGCGTCACGGCCGTTCCACCACTGGTTGTCGCTGGACTGGCGCATGAGGGCGTATAGCACGGCCGTCGCCGGCGGCCCCGGCAGCACCAGGAGCTGGCAGACAAACCAGACCAGAGCGAGGGGCAGAACGGCCGTCCATTCATACCACCAGCGCTTGCTAGCTTGGAAGAGAACGGCCGTTAATCGAATCATGCAACTTCATCCTCAAAACCACGACCCGGCAACCAACCAACCCGGCCACACTACCCCTTAATCCCACTATAACTAATCCCTTCAATAAAGTACCGCTGGAAAACGAAAAAGATGATCGCCATCGGCAGCGTCGTCAGCATCGAGCCGGCCATCAGTGAATTCCACTGCAAATTCTGGCCCATGCCGCCGCGCAGCAACGCCAACCCCAACGGCAGGGTAAACAACTGCTGATTCACGGTGATCACAATCAAGGGATGCATAAAGTCGTTCCACGCCCCCTGAAAGCTAAAAATGATCAGCGCCACCAGCGCCGGTTTGGCCGTGGGCAGCACCACCCGGAAGAAAATTTGCAGCGGCGAAGCGCCGTCAATGCGCGCCGCCTCCTCCAATTCGCGCGGCACCGACTCAAAAAACTGCTTCATCAAGAAGATGCTAAACGCGGTAATCAGCTTGGGCACAATCAGCCCGGCATAGGTATCCACAAAGCCCAACATCTTCAACACGATGAACATCGGGATCAGCAGGACGATGCCGGGGATCATCATCGTGCCCAGGATGCCCAGGAAGACGGCCTTGCTGCCCGGAAAGCGGATGCGCGCCAGCGCATAACCGCCCAAGCTGGCAAATAATAAATTGCCCAATGTCACAAACACGGCCACCAGGGCGCTGTTCAGCGTCCAGCGCGGCACATTAAAGGTCAGCAGCCGTTGGTAGCCTTCCAGGGTCACCACCTTGGGAATCAGGCTGACCGGGTACAGGTTAATTTCCGGCAGGGTCTTAAAACTGGTGGCAATCGCCAGCAAGAAGGGATAGATGAAGGTCAGGGCCAGCAGGAACAGGATGCCGTAGGACAGCACTTGTTTCACGGTGGCCCAACGGGCACGGCCGTTTACGTTGCTCTGCGAGATAGATTCACTTATTGTCGCCATCAATCGCTCCTCAGTCGGCCTAATTGTCCGCTTCGCTGCCGGTAATCCGGCGCTGAATCATCGTCAGGGCAAAGATGATGATAAACAGCAGAATGGCAATCGCCGCGCCCAGCCCCATCTGGCTGTTGTTAAAACCATTGCGATACACCAGATAAGCAATCGTCAGCGTCGTCTTGGCCGGTCCGCCGCTGCTCATCACATAAATCTGGTCGAATACCTGGTACGTGCCGATCAGGCCCAGCGTCACCACAAAAAACATCGTCGGACGCAGCATGGGCAGGGTGATGCGGCGGAACTGCGTCCAGGCCGTCGCCCCGTCAATTTGCGACGCTTCATAAACAAAATTGGGAATATCCTGCAAAGCCGCCAGAAAAATGATCATCATCGTACCGATGGTTGTCCAGGTGTTCATGATCATGATGCCCGTCAGGGCCACACTGGGGCCGCTGATCCAGCTCCACAGAGTCACGCCAAACAGGCTGGTTTGCGTCAGGAAATCCGGTGCAGTCCGGATGGTTAGTCCAAACCAACTGAGGACAATGTGGATCAGCCCGCGCGGATCGGCCATCCAGGCGATGGGCTCCCAGGCGCCAAAAGTCAATGTACCCAACACCTGGTTCACCAGACCGCTCTTCTGGTAGAAGAACAAAAACATCAGGCTGATAGCCACCGATGAGGTGATCGACGGAAAGTAGTAGGTGGTCCGAAAAAAGCTCTTGAAGCGCAGCAGCGATTGGTTCACGACCACAGCCAGCAGCAGCGAGATAATCGTTTGCATCGGCACGACGCCCAGGGCGAAGTAGGTGGTGTTCTTCAGAGCCGTGAAGAAGTCGGTTTGCCGGATGCCCGGCTCGGTCAGGATGGCTTTGTAGTTATCCAGCCCGATAAAATTTGCCTCGATGGGCGGGCTGATGCCATTCCAATCGGTCATGCTAAAGTACACAGCCGCAATGATAGGAATGATGATAAATACGGAAAAAATCAGAAGAGTGGGGGTCATGAACAGCCAGCCGGCAATGGCATTTTGCCGATCTTCACCCCGTATGCCCGTTGCCACAGTCATTCGCTGCCTCCTAGACAAGACCCTAAGGGTTTCAGAAAACCCTTAGGGTCTGTATGACTCAATTTTTTACCGGTTCAACACTTCCGTGCCGACTTCTTGAGCGTTCTGCAGCACCTGATCCGTCGTGGCCAGGCCCGTGAAGGCTTCTTGCAAACCAGAATTGACGGTGTCCAGCACGTCCTGGAAACCCGGTCGGAACTGCCAGGGATAGGAATATTCCGCGCCGTTCAAGAATGGCTCCAGGTCCGGGAATTTTTCCAACCAGCCATCACGCAGGCTGGCGCGGGTGGGCATGGCCAGGCCCAGGTCCGTCCAGGCCTTCATGCCTTCTGGCCCGGTGAGGAAATTGACCAGACGCACGGAGGCGTCGTGGTTGGCGGCGTTGGCCGGCACGCCGTAGCAGACGGTGAAGGACATGGTGGCGTCGCCAGCCGGTCCGGCGGGCAGTTCGGTCACGCCAAAGTTGACGTCCGGGAACTGGTCTTGCAGGAAGGGCACGATCCAGTTGCCTTCCATCGACATGGCTGCTTTGCCTTTGCCAAAGGCTTCGCCGGGCCAGCCGCTGTCCAGGTCGGCCGGTTGGGCGGCGTAGCCATCTTGCACCAGGCCGACGTAGAAGTCCATGGCTTCTTTGGCTTCCGGCGAGTCCAGGGTCATGGCGGTGAAGTCGGCGTTGGTCACTGTGCCGCCGGCCTGGTAGAGGAAGGCGATCCAGCGGGCCATGTCGGCGCTGAGGACCATGCCGTAAACGCCGTTGTCGCTGTCGGTGAGGGCTTCGGCGGCTGTGCGCAGGTCATCCCAGGTCCAATCGGCCGTGGGATAGTCCAGGCCGGCCGCGTCGAACATGTCTTTGTTGTATTCCAGGGCCAGGGTGCTGAAGTCTTTGGGCGGGCAATAGAGCGTGCCATTCAGCGTGAAGGCGTCACGCAGATTCGGATAGAAATCGTCGACGTTTTCTAGCTCGTCGCCGATGGGCGCGATGGCATTGGCGGCGACGAAATCGGGCAGTTTGAAGCTGTCGATGTAGAAGACGTCGGGCGGTGCGCCGCCGGCCAGGCTGGTTTGCAGCTTGGTGTCGTAGTCGGGCACCAGCAGCAGGTTGGCCTGCACGTCGCTGTTAGCGGCGTTGAAGCTGTCGATCATTTCTTGTAGGCGGCTGTTTTCGGCGTCGGAGCTGGCCCAGCCCATGAGCTGGAGTTGGATCACGTCGCCTGCTGGCGCTTCGGCGGCGGTTGGTTCAGCGGCGGGTTCTTCAACGGCCGTTGCCGCTTCGGTCGCTGCCGGGGCTGTTGTGGGTTCAACGGCCGTTCCCCCACCACAGGCCGCCAACAACATCCCGATGAGCAATAACACCCACAAAGTTAACAAACGCTTGTTCATTATTCTTCTCCTTTCATCTAATTGAGTCTGATTATGCCGATACGCATCAGGGAGTGGTGAATTGCTGTATAATGGCTCCGCGAGGCGCATCGTCGTTAACGGTTCGTCTCTTTTTGTGCCGCGTGTACCTTTCTTGACCGGATGGGATGCGCGGCATTCTTTCTTTTTAGGCAGGTGGCATGGGATAAGTACGCCCATTGTTCACCTGCTGCCTGGATATATGCTAAGCCAGGCTGGTCTTGGGTGGAAAGTCCTTAATCTATTCTGGCGATAACTTTTCCTCCTGCATCGCGGCGAATGTCTACCCGTTTTTCCGCGCCGCGATAGCGAAAATTGAACGCAATGCGCTGCCAATGCTGTGGTAATTGTGGTTTCAGGGTAAACGTCCCCTGCTCCTGGCGCAGTCCGGCAAAGCCAAAGACCAACGCCTGCCAAACGCCGCCGGCCGAGGCGGCGTGGATACCATCGCCGGCGTTGCCGCGCGGGTTGCGCAGGTCGGCGCGGGCGGCCAGCATGAAATGCTCGTAGGCTTCGTCGGGCCGCTGCATTTCGCAAGCGGCCCAGGCGTGGAAGCTGGGACCCAACGAGGAACCATACTTGTGGTCTGTGATGGGCATGTAGGCGTCCCAGTTGGCCTGCCACGTCCGCTGGTCGAACTGGTCGCGGAACAGGCAGAGCAGCATGATGACGTCGGCTTGTTTGAGGACCTGACTTTCGTTGGCGCCTTCGATGCCCAGGATGACTTGCAAGGATTGGGCGGCGCTGGCGAACAGCTCCGGGTCCAGCCGCCGCCGCTGGAAAAAGCCTTCGAACTGCTCGATCACGGCCGTTTCCTCATCCCGCAAAAACACCAGATGATCCATCACTTCCTGCCAATGCCGGTACACGTCCCCGGTCAGGTCTAGCGCCTGCTCCAGCGCGGCAGCCTGGGCCGGATACGCCTGGCGCAGCCAGTCGCGCACCGCCAGGGCGGTCTGCAAATGCCAGCGGGCGATGTAGTTGGTGTAGCTGTTGTTGTCCACGTGATCGTGGTATTCGTCCGGGCCAATGACGTCGCGGATGGTGTAGGCGAGACGGCCGTTCACCTCTTCCCGCTCTACCCGGCTGCCCCAAAACCGCGCCGTATCCAAAATCATCTCCGCGCCGTAGTCGCGCATAAAGGCATCGTCGCCGGTGATGCGCCAATACTGGCGGACGGCGTAGGCCACGTCGGCCGAAATGTGGATTTGAATGTCGCCCGTCCAGATGCGCACCAGCTGCGTCGCGTCGCTGAAATGAGGCACCCAGGTCGGCGTCACCTCGTCGCCGGTGGCCGCGCTTCCCAGGCGACCTGCGCCCCGGCATAGCCGTTGCGCGCCGCTTTGCGCCGCGCCCCCGCCAGCGTGTGGTAACGATACAGCAGCATGTTGCGGGCAATGTGCGGCTGCGTGTAGCTGAAAAACGGCAGGATAAAAATCTCCGTATCCCAAAA
>JAKQCM010000214.1 GCA_029559155.1 Chloroflexota bacterium | reverse complement strand
TCTACGCGGCGGGAGCGTTGGGCCTGGTATTTGTATGATTTTGGCAACTCGGCGTATGCGGCCGTGGTGCTGCTGGCCGTGTACTCGGCCTATTTTCAGGGAACAGTCGTGGGCGGGGCCGAAGGCTCGCGGCTGTGGGGGCTGTCGGTGGGCATTGCCATGCTCGTGGTGGCCGTCACCTCGCCCATTTTGGGGGCTATCGCCGACTTTTCGGCGGCCAAGAAACGGCTGCTGGCCTTCTACACGGTCATGACCGTGATTTTTACGGCCGGGCTATTTTTTGCCACACCGGGACAGGTAGCCATCGGCATGGGCTTCTTTATTCTGGCGGAGATTGGCTATCGCAGCGCGCAGGTGTTTTACGATGCACTGCTGCCGGAGATCGCTGCACCGGAAGAGATGGGGCGCATTTCGGGCAATGGCTGGGCGGTGGGCACGGCCGGCGGGATTGTGTGCCTGGTGATTGTGCTGCCGCTGATTGTGTTACAGCAGCAGGGCGTGCTGGCGATTTCCGGTGATCTGGTGGTGAGGATCACGTTGGTGATCACGGCCGTTTTCTTCGCCCTCTCCGCCATCCCCCTGTTTCTCTGGCTGCCGGAGCGGGCCAAAGCCAAAGCGCTGCCCGCCGGGCAGAATTACCTGACGGTGGCCTTCAAACAGTTGGGCAAAACCATCCGCACGGCGCGCAGCTTCCGCGAATTCCTCAAGTTCATGCTGGCCTTCCTCATCTACAACGACGGCATCATCATGGCCCTGGATTTCGCCGCCATCATTGGCGCAGTACTGTTTGGCATGAATCAGCAAGATCTGATCATCTTTGTCATTCTGGTGCAGGCGACCAACGTGGTGGGCGCATATATTTTTGGCATCCTGATGGACCGCATAGGCGGCAAACCTTCACTGGTCGGCTCGCTTATTCTGATGATCCTCGTCGTGCTGGGGCTGTATTTAGCCCAAACACGCACTGCCTTTTTCATCATCGGCGCAGTGGCGGGCGTGGCCATGGCCGGGGCGCAGTCTGTCAGCCGGACGATGGTGGCCGTCTTTGCCCCGCCCGGACAGAGCGCCGAGTTTTATGGTTTCTTCGCCGTCGCCGGGCGCACGTCGTCGTTTATTGGGCCGGCGGTGTATGGCTGGATTGCGGCGGAGATGGCGCTGTATTATGCGGCGCAGGGGCAAAGTGTGGCTCTGGCGGAACAGAGCGGGCAGCGCATCGCCATTTTGTCTATCGCCGCCTTTTTGCTGGTGGGACTGGGTTTGTTGTTGTTTGTGGATGAGAAGAAGGCGCGGGAAACGGCCGTGGGGGAGATGGGAGATTAGAGACTGGAGACTGGGAGAAAACGGATGTCCGAGTTTCTTACTTTCTGGCATATAATGTAAAAAAGGATGGTCAAATATGCCACAAGTGAGCCGTTTTTTTGGCATTGTAATCTACATGTATTTTAATGACCACGCGCCACCTCATTTCCATGCGGAGTACGGTGAGTTTGAAGCGGTTTATACCATCGAAACACTTGAGATTTTGCGGGGCGAATTGCCAAGACGAGCGCACAGCATGGTTGTTGAATGGGCTACCTTTTACAGAGATGAACTGCGGGAAAACTGGGATCTGGCGGTTCAAATGCGGCCGTTGGCAAGCATTGAACCGTTGGAATGAGAGGATGCTAGGATGGGTAGGTTAGGCAAGCGAGTCAGAATCGTCAAAGCAGCGCCACAGCAAGAATTAAAAATGCGGCTCACGTTTGAAGATGGCGTTAGCAAAGTGGTGGATTTGGAACCTTTAATGAAAGGTCCAATCTTTGAATCGCTGCGCCAGAATCCGGCGTTATTTCGAGATGTCAAAATCGAAGGGGGCACAATTGCCTGGGCAAACGGGGCGGACATTGACCCCGACGTTTTGTATTACGATTTAAAACCGGCCTGGATGGAAGTGCCAGAATCTGCTTGACGCAAAGGTTTTTGGGGGGGAAATGAGCAATAGAGGCATTTTGTTGAGCTGTTTGGTCTGGATGGTGGTGGGGGTGATGGGATGTACAACGGCCGTTTCCTCCCCCAC
>JAKQCM010000209.1 GCA_029559155.1 Chloroflexota bacterium | reverse complement strand
GACGGCGTTATAGTGAGAGAAATAAGCCCGCAGCATGTAGACCAGGAGAATTTGTGGAAAGTGTGGTAACTAAATCTGTAGTTGTGATGTTCTAATGCCGGCCTGACACGGCCAGGTAATCAAAGAATTCCTGGTTATATTCATTGGAGGGACACGTGAATTTGAAACAGAAGATCGAAAGCCGCGAGGCGCGGGTGGGCGTCCTCGGCCTGGGATATGTGGGCTTGCCGCTGGCGGTGGCTTTTGCGGAGGCGGGATTCCACGTCATCGGCATTGACGTGGATGCGCGTAAGGTGGAGGCCATCAACCGGCGGGAATCCTACATCGAAGATATTCCCTCGGCCACGCTGGCAAGGTTACCTCATCCTATCACGGCGACCACGGATTTTGCGGCGTTAGCGACCTGCGATACGGTGAGTGTCTGTGTTCCGACGCCGTTGAGCAAGACAGGCGACCCCGACGTTTCTTACATCATCAGCGCCGCGGACGCGATCGCCCGTTATTTGCACCCTGAGATGGTAGTGGTTCTTGAAAGCACTACTTATCCCGGCACGACAACGGAAGTGGTCCTCCCTCGTCTCACCGGCAACGGTGCAAACCTCAAGGTGGGCGAGGATTTCTTCCTCTGTTTTTCCCCGGAGCGCGTGGATCCCGGACGCAAGGATTGGACGACTCGCACCACGCCCAAGGTCATCGGCGGCACGACGCCGAAATGCCTGGAAATGGGGGCGGCGCTCTACGGCGCAGCGCTGGAGACGATCGTGCTGGTTTCTTCGACCGAAACTGCTGAGATGGTCAAATTACTTGAGAATACTTTCCGTGCTGTGAACATCGGCATGGCGAATGAGGTGCTCTTGATGTGCGAGCGCCTGGGATTGGATGTCTGGGAAGTCATCAACGCGGCGGCGACCAAACCCTTTGGCTTCATGAAGTTCACGCCGGGTCCAGGTATTGGCGGGCATTGCATCCCCATTGATCCTCTTTATCTTTCATGGAAGCTCAAATCACTCAAGTTCACGGCACGCTTTATTGAGTTAGCCGATGAGGTAAACTCCGCGATGCCCCGTTATTGGGTGCAAAAGGTGCAGGACGCGCTCAACGAGGTGGCAAAGCCGGTGAAGGGCAGCCGGGTGTTGGTGCTCGGTGTGGCCTACAAGAAGGACATCAGCGATATGCGAGAATCGCCGGCGCTGGATATCATTCATCTCTTGCAAGAAAAGGGCGCGGTGGTATCCTATCATGACCCCCATGTGCCGGCTTTCGATCACGACGGCATGGCGATGACGGGGGAGGTGGATCTGGATGCGGCTTTGGTGGCGGCCGACTGTGTGGTGGTGGCGACCGATCATTCGGCGTATGATTGGGCGGAGATCGCCCGCCGCGCGCGGGTGGTGGTGGATACACGGCATGTGATGCCGAAGTAAAGAAGCAGATTCTGTTATAGGGCACATTTTAGAAATCCGTCACGATCTCTGTGGCAACAGAAGGATCGCTTGTGAAGATTTTACACGTTGTTGGCGCGCGGCCCAATTTTATGAAGATGGCGCCGATTATGCGAGAGATGTCTAAATATCCTGCTGAATTCGAGCAGCTGCTGGTGCATACGGGCCAACACTATGACGCGGCAATGTCGCAAATCTTCTTCGACGAATTGGAGATGCCCCAGCCGGATGTGAATCTGGAGGTGGGTTCCGGTTCCCATGCCTGGCAAACGGCGCAGATCATGCAGCGTTTCGAGCCAGTGCTGTTGGATTATCAGCCGGATTGGGTGTTGGTGC
>JAKQCM010000199.1 GCA_029559155.1 Chloroflexota bacterium | reverse complement strand
CGTCCAGGGCGGGACGGCCGTTTACGGTCGCAGTTTGCATCGCCTGAACCAACAGCAGCGCCGACCGGGTTTCAGCCCGGCCCACGTCCGGGTTGTCGGTGGTCAGGCGGAAGGTCATACGGCCGTACCACATCATGCTCTTGAAATAAGCCATCAACTCTTCGCTGAGGGTGTAATGACCGCGTGGGATGTATTGGGTGTAATCCTCGCCAAATTCCAGGCCGGGGAACAGCGGCGACGGCAAAATGCCGGCCGCGCCTTCGATCAGGGCGATTTCCGCGCCGGCCAGCTCCTGAGCGTAAGCCGGAATTTCGACGGTTGGGTCTAGCAGTTTGCTGGCAACGCCCACAAAAGCCACCGAACGCAGCGCGGCGTCCTCCCATTCTGTGCCTTTGAGCTGCTGATATTGGGCATCGGTTTGGACCAGCAGGGCGCTGTTCAGGTCGCGCAGCAGGGGAATGAAGAATTCTCGTTCGGCCGTGCGCAGCACTTTGTCGAAGATGAGATGGTAGCTGTGCAGCATGGAATCGCTGCTCACAAAGATGGGCACGTTGGCGTATCGCGCCTGTTCGTAGACGGTGAAAAATTCTTTTTCGACGCCGGGGCTGACCACAACGCCGTTCTGCCCCAGACGCGCCAATTGGTCTGGCGACAAAGCGAAGGGCAGCGTGACGTTGCTCAAATCGGGGGCGATGGGATCATGGAACATGGACGGGGCGGCGTTGACGGCCGTTTCCTTAAAATCGGCGAATCTGGGCATCGGTTGAGCGATAACTTCCGGAGCCGTTTGCGGCGTTGGGGGAACGGCCGTCGCCGGTTTAGCGGTCGGGGGCACGGCCGTGTCGCTGGCTTGCGGAATGATGATCGTGGGAGTCATTACCGGTGGGGCGGTGGGCGGCAGGGCTGTGGGCGGCAGGGCTGTGGGTGGAACGGCCGTTGGCGTCACCTGCCCACCACACGCAACCAATCCCCCGAGAAGCAACAAAAACACCAAAAATCCTACACGGACACCTATCTGACGAATCATGGTCTACCTCCTTCGCAGGTATGATTTTTCACAAACCCAAGGTGGTTTTAGCTCCCAACCACCCATTGATACGCGTCTAACTCCACGTATTATAAATGAGTGGTAAAGCCGAGAGAATAGGGCGCGCAGAGATTGTGTGAGAAAAGTAATACGAAAGGAGGGTGAAGCACAAAAACGGTCAACCAATAACCGTTAGCCTCAAACGGTTATTGGTTGACTGTGGATTGCAGCCCTGAGGGCAGCGCCTTTTTCGGGCGTAAATGCGCCTGTTTCCCGCCAGAGCGCCTCTCCCTGACGATCAAACAACATAACAGCGATGTGCTGCTCGTCAGGGATTTGCAGCGCCCGGCGAAAAGGCGCTTTTTCGATGTAGAGAGTGATGGTGCGCCGGCGTGTCGGTTGGTGACGAATACCGGCGCGCATCCCCTCGTTGATAAACATCCGCGACAGGCGATTCATGCTCTGGATGGTCGGAAATTCATAATACGCCAGTCGCGGATTACTCTGATGCAAGGATTCCGCCAGCGGAACCCAGGTGTCCACTTCCATTTGATGCCATTGTTGAAAGGCAATAAAAACGAGATTCAATTCACCGGCAAAGTCGGCCGGAAAGGTGAGGGTTTCACGTTCGAGATTGGAGCCACTCACAGTTGGTAAGCGCATGGATATGATTCCTCAGGCGACCTGGGGTTGTGCAACGGCCGTTTCCACCCCACCGCGCGTCCGCCAATACCCCAATAAAGCCAACGCCACAACCAGCGCCGCAGCGATAACGGCCGTGTTCGCCACCACCGGCACAGCCGCATACGCCGAGCGAATGCCAAACAATGCCCAGACCAGCACGCCGGCATAAGCCAGATTGCGTCGATTGATGAGTAGGACGCCGGCCACAATCACGGCCACAGACATCATAATCGCCGACCAGATAGGCTGGTCGATGCCAAAACCATTCCAACCCCAATAATTGGTCACACTGGCAATGTTGGCGATGGTAGCCACGGTGATCCAACCCAGGTACAGGCTGAAGGGCGCCTGGTACAGCAGTTTGTCGGCCGTGGTTAATGATGCGTCGCGGCGGCCAATGTTCAGGCGCAGGTAAATGGCGATGAGCGTGACCAACAAACCGGCCATGAAGAGAATCGACAGGGCGTAAACGCCATAATGCCAAGAGAACAACCAGGCGATGTTAAACACGGTGCTCACGGCAAACAACCAGCCGATTTTGTTCAGGAACGGCCGTTCCCGCTGCGCCGGCAGCGCCTGATAAATGCCAAAACCCAACAATGCCGAATAAATCAGGCCCCAGATGGCAAATGTATACCCGGCCGGGGTGAAATAAGACGGCAAAGCGTCGGAAATAGACTCTACGGAACGGCCGTTCAGCGGGAGCGCACTGGATAAAATATTCATCACGATCACCGCAATGACCGCGACTATGTTTACTATTTGCAAAGATTTTAAGTTAGATTTTGTCGTATTCATGCCAATATCTTAACAATACCTGTGCAATTTGTCAAGCAATTGGTGACCATTCAGACCCTATGCTTTTGAGAAGGCTGGCCTTTTGGAACTTAAACCCTTAGGGTCTTTCTGGGGTTTTGGCGGGCAGGCGTTGGGTCAGACGCTGCCTTGCAGTTACAATCGCCGGCATGAAAATTGCTCTCCTCTCCGATATTCACGGCAACGTTGCCGCCCTACAAGCCGTCCTGGCCGATATTGATGCCTGGCAGCCGGATCAGGTCATCGTGAACGGTGATGTGGTCAACCGCGGACCCGATTCCCCGACCTGCTGGCAGATGGTCGCTGACCGGCGAGCGCAGCCCGGCTGGCATGTGCTGGGCGGCAACCACGAATTCTACGTGTGCAAACACGCCAACCCTGCGCCAGACGCCGAGCACATCGGCATCCAGGCGGACATCAACCAAAATTCGCGCTGGACCTACCAGCAGCTCAATGGGCAGGTGGCCGAGCTGGCCGCCCTACCCCAGGTGTTCGAAATCGCCGCGCCGGATGGCAGCCGGCTGCGCGCCACCCACGCCTCCATGCGCGGCAACAGCGACAGCATCAATCCAGCTGACGATGATGCCGCCATCAGCCAACAAATTGCCCCGGCTACGGCCGTTTTCGTCACCAGCCACATCCACGTCGCCTACATTCGCCAGGTTAGAAACACGCTGTTGGTCAATACCGGCTCGGCCGGGCAGTTGTGTGATGGCGACCCGCGCGCCAGCTATGCGCAGGTCGTCTGGCAAAATGGGCGGTGGCGCGCCGCTATTGTGCGCCTGCCTTATGACCGCGCGGCAACCGAGACCGCTTTTTTTGCCTCCGGCTTCATGGACGAAACAGGCCCGGTGGCCGCCCTTATCTTTCAGGAATGGAAAACGGCCGTCCCCCTGCTGCCAGCCTGGCGGCAGCAATTCATGGCCGCGGTCATTCACGGCGACATCTCCCTGGAACAAAGCGTGGCCGATTATTTGCGCCAGTGCGGATTGACCCGATAACCGGAAAAGAACAAGGTCGCGCCCAACCTGTGCTAAAATGCAGGAAGTAAATCAATTCGTCGGGCGGGAGCCGCTCGCCAATGACAAACTCAAGGAGAATCTGATGAACTTGCCAGAATATATTACCAAGGAAGAAGTGCAGCGCGTCTGTCGGGAATTGGGACTGCGTGATTGGACGGCGCTGACGGACACGGCCGTTTCCTCCCAGGAAGCCGCCCTCCTCCAAGACCTGGTAGGCGGCGAAGCCCTCCAGGTCACCACCCAGGATTTTCGCTTAGGTCTGGAGGTCGAACTGGAACATGGCATCGCCTTTCCCGATGCCAACGTCACCAACAACCACCCCATCCTGACCGCCAAAATTGTCCTGGCCCACCTGAAAGAAATGCTCGATTATTACACGCGTCTGGAAGTTGCCGAACTGGAAGGCGATGTCCTCAAAGCAAGTCTGGCCAACAACCCGGAAAAACTGGCCGCCAAATACAAAAAACTGGTCGCAGCCCGCACCGCGCTGGCCCAATCTGAATGGGACAGACAAAACGCCTGAGAGTGCGCCTTTGTTTTTCCTGATAAGATTGGACCAATCTCAGAGATTGGTCCAATCTGGAAACGCCAATACCTGCTCTATCCAGTTATCGCCTCAACCGCCGACAAATTTGGTCTTGTAACCCAGTTTCCGCAGTTCGGCGGCAATCGTTTCCCGATGATCGCCCTGAATTTCGATAACCGCTTCTTTAACGGCTCCGCCCGAGCCGCATTTTTGCTTTAGCTGCTTGCTTAATTCCTTCAAATCGTCCGGCGTCAACTGCAAATCCATGATCACCGTTACCGTTTTGCCGCCGCGTCCTTTGGTCTCGCGGCGAATCGCGGCCGTTTGCTGGTCAGGCGGCAAACTCTTCGGCTGAGGGCAGCGGCAAGGAAAACTGCCACAGCGCGGGCAGCGTTTTTTGAAGGCGGGGTCAGTAGAGTAAACGACGTTCCGTTTTTTAGCTGGCATATGTGTATCTCGCTAGAAATCCTTGAAGGTGTGGCTAATATTTGGATAATGGCAATGATAACGGCCGTTTCCCACTCACGCCACCGCCACAAAAATTTGGGCACATTAACCATAGCAGCCGTTATCAGGCGCTTTGTATAATGCCTGTCACAAACATGGAGCAGTACTCATTATGTTCGACAAATTTGCCAACGACGACTTCCAACGCGCCCTCAGACGCGGTTTCCTGCGAAAACTGGTCGCCCGCATCACCGGCCAGGAAAACGAACTCCTACCCTACAGCGAAGTGCGCAGCCAACTGCCATTTCAGGGCCAGCACGACCTGGGGCAGCAAACTATCCCGATCGACAAAATTGTCGGCAGTGTTGGCCGCTACCGGGATTTTGATCGCGCTTACTTGCCCACGCAAACGGCCACCGCCCAGCGCTGGATCGGCATCAGCAAAGCGCGTTACAAAGATATCGATCTGCCGCCCATCGAAGCGTACAAAATCGGCGAAGTCTATTTTGTGAAGGATGGCAACCACCGCGTTTCCGTCGCGCGGGAACGACAGCAGGTGTTTATCGACGCCTACGTCACCGAAATCGACATCCCCGTCACGCTGACGGCCGATATGGGCCTGAGCGATGTGCTGGAATTGAAGGATTACGCCCATTTTCTACAGCAGACCGGTCTGCACGCCCTCCAGCCGGACGCCGATCTGCAATTGTCGAATGGGGAATTTTACGGCCGTCTCCACGAACACATCAACGCCCACCGCTGGTACATCAGCCAGGAACGCGGCTATGAAGTGCCTTACCCCGAAGCCGTCGCTTCCTGGTACAACACCGTCTACCAACCGCTGGCCGACGTGCTGAAAAATCAAGGTCTGCCACAGGCGTTCCCCAATCTCACCCTTACCGACCTCTACCTGTTGATCAGCGAATACCAATGGCTGCGCCGCGCCGCCCATGAGGAGGCAGGCAGCGTAGAAGACGCCGACCAGGCGCTGCGGCAAATTTACAATCAAAAAGAAGTCCGCCGCGTGTTAAACACCGTCAAACAACGGTCATGGATCGACCGGTTGATTTTGGCCCAGGAGCGCGCAGCGTTTTACGGCCGTACCCACATCCAGGAAATCCGCCCGGACGCGGCCATCGAAGCCAGCCTGCCCGGCAAATACGAAAAACTCCTGCACCACATCGACGTTCACCGCTACTACATGGGCCAAAACCGCCAGGCAGACGTGAGTTACGAAGAAGCCGTCGCCTCCTGGTACGACACGATCTATCTGCCGGCCATCCAGCTCATCCGCGAGCAGGACAGTCTGAAACGCTTCCCCAACCGCACCGAGACGGATATTTATATCTGGGCGCTCGACCACGGCGCAGAACTAACCGAAGCGCTGGCGCAAGGCGAACCAGAGGCCGAAATCTGAGCATTTGTGGTAAACTGTCGGTGTAACAATCAACACAGGGAGCAAACAACATGAGCTGGTTTAATTTCCTCAAAAAAGACAAACGGCCGAAGAGAGCCGCCATCATCGACGTGTCCGACAACACGTTTAAACAGCAAGTTATCCAACGGTCATATAAAACCGTTGTGCTGGTCGATTTTTGGGCGGCGTGGTGCGGACCCTGCCGTCAGTTAGGCCCCGTATTGGAAAGCCTGGCCGAAAACCCAGACAGCACCTTTGTCCTGGCCAAATTAGACACCGAGGCCAACCAACGCACGGCCGTGCAGTTTGGCATCCGCAGCATCCCCAACGTCAAAGCCTTCCGCAACGGCCAGGTCGTAGACGAATTCGTCGGCGCGCGGCCCGGCCCGCTGGTGAAAAATTTCATCAGCAAGGTGGAATCGGCCGAACCGCCGACGCCCAAACTCGTCGGCAGCAGCAGCCCGGCGCAGCGGCTGAAACAAGCCACGCAGCACCTTAAAAAAGGGCGCGGGTTTGAAGCATTCGTTCTGCTGGCAAATTTTCCCGAATGCGATGAGGCCGCGCAGGCTGCCGCCCTGCTCCCGCTGGCCCGATTTTTGTTCGACATGGACGATGGCGACGCACTGACCGGCCTGGACGCGCTGGACGAGGTTTACCAAAACGCAGCCCAGGCTTACCGCAAATGGCAGCCCGACCAGGCCTTGCAGCAGATGACGGCCGCCCTGGCTTTGGGTCAGGACGTTGACCAACGCTATACCCTCGACATTATCGAGGCTACCTTTGCCGCCCTGGGTGAAGAAAACCCGGTCACCCTAAAATACCGGCCGCAGGTAGCCAGCCAGCCATAATTTGCCCACTCCCCACTGCTAAAAAGGAACGGCCGTATGCCCGCAAAAACCGAAACCCTCTCCACCGCCGACGCCATCTGGGTGCACATGGAAGACCCCACCAACCTGATGTTTGTGGTTGGCGTTTTGTTGTTTGACAGGCCATTGGAGGCTACGGCCGTCAAAACAGCCCTTGCCGCCCGCCTGCTCTCTTTTGATCGCTTTCGCCAGCGCCTGAAAAAAAGTCGGCGACCGCTGCGCCATCTGCAATGGGAAGAAGACCCCCACTTCGATATCAACGCCCACATCCACACTCTGGCCTTGCCTGCACCCGCCGACCAGACCGCCTTGCAAGACCTGCTCGGTGACCTGGCCAGCACGCCGCTGGACATGAGCAAACCACTGTGGCAAATCCACCTCGTTGAAGGCGTGAATGGGCCGGGCTGCGCCGTCGTGGTGCGCATCCACCACGCCATCGCCGACGGGCTGGCGCTGATTTACGTGCTGCTCTCCGTGCTGGACGAGCAGCCGGACGCTGTTTGGGTGGAGCCGGAACCGGAAGCAGCCGACGACTCATTCCTGAGCCTGGTTTTGCAGCCGGCGGCCGCCGCCCTGCACACCACACGCAAACTAACGGGCACGGCCGTTTCCCAAAGCGTCGATCTCCTCACCCATCCCGGCAAAGCTGTCGACGCCGCCAAAACGGCCGGTTCCCTGGCCTTTGCCTCCGCCCGACTGCTGCGCCTGGGACCAGACGCCGACACCGTGCTGCGCGGCAAATTGGGCGTCGCCAAACGCGTGGCCTGGTCGCCGCCCATTCCCCTGTCTATCGTCAAATTGGTGGGCAAAAGCAGCGGCGCAACGGTCAACGATGTGCTGCTGACCGCGTTCACCGGCACGCTGCGCCATTACCTGGCCTCGCGCGGCGAGCCGGTAGACAGCCTGGAAATTCGGGTGATGGTGCCGGTGGCCTTACGGCCGTTAGCCGAATCCGCCAATCTGGGCAACCACTTTGGCAACGTCATCCTCTCGCTGCCCATCCACATCGCCGACCCGTGGGAACGGCTGCAAATTCTCAAAGAACGCATGGCCGCGCTCAAACAATCGCCCGAAGCCACCATCATGCTCACGTCCATGTCGCTCATCGGCTACGCGCCCGGCGATCTGGCCAGCCGGTTGATTGAACTATTCAGCAAAAGCTGCTCCGCGATTATGACCAATGTGCCAGGACCGCAGCACGCCCTGTATCTAACCGGCGTCAAACTGCAACAAGTGATGGTTTGGGGACCATTGAGCGGCCGATTGGGCGTCAGCAGCAGCATTCTCAGCTACAACGGCGGCGTCACGCTGGGCATCATCAGCGACGCCAACCTCATCCCCGACCCCAACGACCTGGTAGGCGCTTTTGGCCAGGAATTTGCGGCTTTGCAAGAGCGCATCGCCAATCTTTAGCCGCTGGAAAAGTGAAGTCTGACGGCGGATTCCTGACAACAGGTGTCAGGATTGGGCGGTAGGATGGAAACGGCCGTATCTACCCTACGGACCTCACTCTTTTTGGAGGCACGCATGAATAATCCCGATCCAATCCCCCAACCGCCCACGCCGGTTTCCTCCCGCCCGAATATGCCCGGTTACGGCCTGCTGGAATCACCAGACGGCCTGCTGTCCTGGGAATACGTCAGCCGGCGCATGGCCGCTGCCCGCAATTATTGGCTCTGCACCACACGACCAGACGGCCGTCCGCATGCCGCGCCCATTTGGGGTGTGTGGCACAACGAAACCTTTTACTTTGGCACAGGGCGCGCCAGTGTGAAGGGGCGCAATCTGGCCCATAATCCGGCCGTCAGCCTGCACCTGGAAAGCGGCGACGACGTGGTTATGCTAGAAGGCATCGTGGAAGAAATTGGCGACCGGGAGCTGCTGCGGGAGATTTATGCGCTTTACGGCCGTAAATACGACCTGGACATGAGCGCCAGCGCTGAAGAAGGCGCGGAACCAACCTTTGCCTTGCGCCCGACAGTCGGATTCGCCTGGCAAGAACACGATTTTCCAAACACAGCCACGCGATTTACCTTTTAACCCCCAACCCAACGAACCAATGCCCTTTTTGCCGGGGCGTAAACACCCCGGCAAAATAACAACGCCGGGTAAACCCGGCTTTTGGTTCTCTTAGCCCCGTTTACGGGGCGTCGTTTTATAGCCCGGTG
>JAKQCM010000160.1 GCA_029559155.1 Chloroflexota bacterium | reverse complement strand
TTCGTCCAGGTTGAAAAAGTGTTCGTCCAGGTCGAAAAAGTGTTCGTCCAGGTCGAAAAAGTGTTCGTCCAGGTTGAAAAACTTTTTTCTTAGATGGACTAAGGTTTTGTCCGGGTCATTCTTTTAGCCCAACACCAGATTGGTCCAATCTTTAAGATTGGACCCATCCTTTCAGTCGTCGGTCATCGCCACGCCGAGGGGCGTCACGAACATGGGGTGCGGCGGAATGACGGTGGGTACGCCGGTCATGTCGTGAACAACCTCGCCAATGTCCGCCAGACTGCTGGTGCCCCCCACCAGATAGATGGTCTTCACGTTGTATGGCTGAATATGGCGGGCCACGATGCTGCCCACTTTCTGCATGACCGGGTACACCGTCGCGGATACCATGCGGCTTTGCGCCGGATCGGTCTTGATTTGTTCCGCCTCTTCAAACGATACGCCCAGCGCCCCGGCGATGACCAGCGAAAAGTGCGTGCCGCCGGTCGCTTCGTCGGCGGTGTAAATCACCTCGCCGTCCCGTACAATGGCGATGCCTGTCGTGCCGCCGCCGATGTCGACCACCGCCCCGTCGCGCACTTGCAGCAGGGCGTTGGCCCCGGTCGGCTCGTCGACAAAGTGACTGCACTCCAGCCCCGCCCCGATGAGGACGTTGCGCGTGGCTTTCACTTCGGCCAGCGGTACGCCGGGCGGGTACGTGGTGGCCGCTTTTTCCAGCGCAAAGCCGAGATCCGCTTCGATCTCGGCCTTCATTTTCTTTAGCAGTTGAATCGCGCCGATAAAGTCCACCACCAGGCCATCGCGCACGATTTGGGCGAATTGATAACGACCGGCTAACGGCCGTTTCTCCTCATCCAGCACCGCCAGCACCGTGTACGCCGTGCCCAAATCCACGCCCACATGCACCGGGCCATGATAATTGGGAATAGCGGGACGGCCGTTAAACACCACACTGGCCTCCCCCAAAATCTTCCCTACTTCATCATTCATCGTTCACCGTTCATCGTTAACCGCGCCGTATCCAGCGCAATCATCTTCTCTTCGTTGGTGGGGATGACGAGAACGGCCGTTTTCCCCCCCGCCTTATTAATAATTTCCGCCTGCTTACCGCCCAAGGCGCGCTCATTTTGCGTTTCGTCCAGTTCCACGCCCAAAAATTCCAGGTCAGCGCAGATCATTTGCCGCATGAGCGGGCTGTTTTCGCCAATGCCCGCCGTAAAGACCACGCAGTTCAGGCCGCCCATCGCCGCCGCAAACGCCCCGATGTACTTTTTCGCCATGTAAGCGAACTTGTCCAGCGCCAGTTGGCAGCGCGCGTTGCCCGCCTGCGCCGCTTCGGTAATCACGCGCACGTCGTTGCTCACGCCCGACACGCCCAGCAGGCCGCTTTCCTTATACACAATGCGCTCAATCTCATCCGGCGAGAGGCCAAGCTGGCGGTGCATGTGAAAAATCAGGCCGGGATCAATGTCGCCGGAGCGGGTGCCCATCATCACGCCGGAAAAGGTGGCGAAGCCGATGGTGGTGTCTACGGCATGGCCGCCGGAAACGGCCGTCATCGTCACGCCATTGCCCAGGTGGAGCACGACCATTTTGAGGCTGGCTAACGGCCGTTGCAGCACCTCCGCCGCCTGCTGGCACACAAATCGCACCGACGTGCCATGAAAACCATACTTGCGAATCTTGTGCTCTTCATAAAAGGAATAAGGCAAAGCGTAAATGTACGCTTTGGGCGGCATGGTCTGGTTAAAGGCTGTGTCGAA
>JAKQCM010000119.1 GCA_029559155.1 Chloroflexota bacterium | reverse complement strand
TCTGGCGCGATTTGTACGACCCGACCGCTTTCCTGGTAGGTCGCAGCGATGATTTAACGGCCTTTCAGTATATAGAGGTGATAACGGCCGTGTACGGCGACAACCCCGATGTAGCCACGATCAGTGACGAAGCCAAACTCGACACCTTCATCGCCGCCGCCAACCTCCTGCCGCCGCCACGCATTTTGGGACTGGTCATCAGCGAAACCGACGACGTGGAAAAGACCACCAAAGGCTTCCGCTTCATGGGTCAGCGGTTCGTCCCGGATGCTTACATATTCCGCGAACTCATCTGGCGCAACGTCGGCACCAACGACCAACCGCGCCAGCTGCCCAACGGCCTGGACGTGATGGCCGCCATGGGGTCCGGCCGCGCCTACACCATCCTCGACAATCTGGGCGAAACCGCCTACGCCAATTACCCGGAACAAATGACCAAAATGCGTGATTGGACCGCCAGCCTGACCGCCGACGATTGGACTGAAACGCTCTACAACGGCTGGCTCTACACCTTGCAGCCCTTGTTGGCCGAACCAGGCGACGGTTATCCGCAGTTCATGCAGTCGGACGCCTGGCTGGACAAACAATTATCCACCAGCCTGGGCAGTTGGGCCGAACTCAAGCACGATACCATCCTCTACGCCAAACAAGCCTATGCCGAACTCGGCGGCGGCGGTGTCAATCCGCCGCTGCCCAAAGAAGCAGTGGGCTACGTGGAGCCGGTGCCGGAGTTTTATGCGCGCCTGTCCGCATTGGCCTCCATGACCCTCAACGGCATGGAAAGCCGCGGCTTGTTAGCCGACAAAGAGCGCGACAGCCTGGATCGGCTCATTCGTTTGTCCGACGCTTTTCAAGTTATTGCCGAGAAAGAACTGCGCGGTGAACCCATCACCGAAGATGAAGCGTATCTGATTCGTTATTACGGCGGCGAACTGGAGCATCTGGTGATGGCTTCTGGCGATACGCCGGACGAAGACCCCTTCGCGCAGCCCTATATGGACGAGGAACCGCAGGCGGCCGTGATCGCCGATGTGGCCACTGCGCCTGATTATGTGCGCGACGGTGTGCCTGATCCGACGGTTTTGGAAGTGGCCGTAGGGCGCGTGGACGAGATTTATGTGGTCGTGCCGGTGGTCGAAGCGGATGGCGCGATCTATTTGCAGGTTGCCAAAGGCGGCGTGTTTGCCTATTACGAATTCCCCTGGCCGGCCAATGACCGCCTGACGGATGAAAAATGGCGCGGCATGTTGGATGATGGCACAGCGCCTGCCCGTCCTGTCTGGATCAACACATTCTTCTCCGCCGAAACCGAATTCGCCTTTGCCCAGGAAGCCATCTACTACTTCCAGCGTGATATTCCGTGGGTTTTTTGGGAGCCGGCCGGTGATTGGCCGACAGCGCCGCGACCTTTCTTCCAGGCTGAGTTGGCAGCGCTGGCCGCCGCCGAGCAGTACGTGGGGCGGCAGTGGATAAGCGCCAATTACCGCTCGTTCGACTTGCAGGGGCCGGACACGGCCGTTGTCACCGTGCGCGAGACGTGGGACGACACGCTCTATGAATCGGTTGTGGGCTACCCGGATACCGGCGACCCGGTGCTGGGTCATCGTGGTCCTTACACCCTTGATGTCACTTATACCCTTTCCCGCATGGATGGAACCTGGCAGGTAACGAACCTCGTTTTTGCCAACCAGCCGCCGGAATGGACAACGCCCTAGGCAGTGTGTGATGGGTCCAATCGCTGCGATTGGACCCATCTAACCCTATGAAATTGCAGCGCACGGCCGTTTCCTACCTCCTTTTCCCCCTTCTGTTTATCCTGCTTCTCGTTGGGAAGCCGGGGGAAACGGCCGTTTCCCCCGACCTATCCGTTTATCCCTGGGTCTATCTGCGCGACGGCCGTCCGCTGGCTGACGACGAAACCGTGACCAGCCTTATTGCGGTGGGTGATGTGCTTTTGGGGCGCGGGGTCGCTTCCCAGCCTGATCCGCTGGGCGGTGTGGCTCCCTGGCTGGCTTCGGCTGACCTGACGCTGGGAAATTTGGAAGGCGTAATTTCTGTGACGCGTGACCCTTGTTTCGTGTATCCATGCCCCTGGCAGCCATCGGCAAATCACGAATCACACTTGCCAAATCCCGGCGCCCGCATCAACCTGATGATGCCGCTCACGGCCGTTTTCCAACTGCAACATGCCGGTTTTGATCTGCTGGGTCTGGCGAACAATCACAGCCTGGACAATGGTGCGGCGGGCCTGGCGGAAACGGCCGTGCGCCTGCGGCAGGCCGGTCTTACGCCCCTTGGCCTGCGAGAGGAGGGTCAAATTACCCCAGAAATTCGTATAGCCAATAATATCCACCTCGCCTTTCTCGCTTTCAACCTCGTGCCCGATCCGGCTGGCGCGTCGGATTCGTCGCTGGCGACGTGGGACGCGCAGAGCGGTCCGGCGGCCATCGCTGCGGCCAAAGCCGTCGCCGATGCGGTGATTGTCTCTGTGCATTGGGGGCTGGAATATGAGACACGGCCGTCGCCAGCTCAGGAACGGCTGGCGCAGGAAATGGTGGCCGCCGGAGCCGATCTGGTGGTGGGGCATCACCCGCATGTCGCGCAGCCGCTGGCGGCGACGCGCGGTGGCCTTGTGGCTTACAGCCTGGGTAATTTTGTCTTCGACCAGGAACTGCCGGAGACGCGGCCGGCGGTGGCTTTACGCGCCTTGTTCGATGCCGACGGGCTGCGCGCCGTGCAGGCGCTGCCGGTTCAGGCCGGGCGACAGCCGCGTTTGCTGTCGCCGGAGGAGGCTGCGCCGCTGTTGGCGCGAATCGCGCCGCCGCCGCTGCGGATTGGGTTCGCCTGCCAGGAAGCGGAGTGTCTGGCGGTGGATGTGCCGCAAACGGCCGTATCCGGCCAATTTTTTAGCGGGCAGATTGACCTGACGGGCGATGGCCTGCCGGAGACGGTGCGGCGGCAGGGGACGCAGATCACCATTTTTCAGGATGGCACGGCCGTGTGGCAAAGCCCGGCAGACTGGCGGGTGGTAGATGTGGCCCTGGGCGATCCGAATGATGACGGCCGTGGTGAAATGATGTTGGCTATCTGGCGGCGCGATGGCGCGGGTTACGAGCGCAGCCAGCCGTATATCGTTGGTTATCGCGGCGGCGTGTATGATTTGCTCTGGGGCGGCCGACCGGTGGTGGACCCGATTCAAGAACTGGAATTGGGCGATGTAGATGGCGACGGCGTGCCAGAATTGGTTGTGATCTCCCAGTTAGCGGCTGGGGAAGGGAAAGTTGTGTCGGTGTGGCAGTGGCAAGGTTGGACGTTTAGCCAGCAGTGGGTGAGTACGGCGGGTTGGTATGATGATCTGGTTCTGGTAGATGGAGGAGGGGAACGGCCGTTGCTCAGCGTGGTTCAGGGACGGCCGTAAATCCGGCAAAATTCCTGCCATGAATTTCGTGCTTCTGCAAGGAAATTGGGCATAATACGCGCCAAGAATAAGTTTTTTCGTACCGCGACGTTCCAACATATTCCTGGTCGGTGCGGCAAAATTGTGAGGTGAAAGACATGATGACCACATTATCTGCGAGATGTCCGGCGTGTCAGACGATGATTCGTTTTGAAGCGAATCCTGAACTTGGTTCTTTTATTATTTGTGAGGAGTGTGAGGCAGAATTGGAAGTTGTGCAGCTCAGACCCCTGAAATTGAGTTGGGTGGATGAGGACGAGTACGACGATTTGGAGGATTATGCACTCGACGAAGAAGATTTTGCAGACTTTGATGATGACGCTTATGACGATCTAGACGACGATGATTTTTAGGCGTTAAGCCTTTTGCTTTGGTTGTTGGTGGAAACGGCCGTTTTCCTCCTTTTAGGCAGCGTGTGAAGGGGAGGGAAACGGCCGTTTTTTGTTTTCTGATAATCAACGAAAGGGACACGGATGAACAAGGATTTTCACGGATTCCTACCCGTGTTTATCCGCGTCAATCCGTGTCCCATTTTTGAAGGAGACGACATGAGCGCAGGCTCAACACCATCAATGAAAATCCGCAGATTTCGCAGATGACGCAGATTTTTTCTCTGCACCTTTGCGCCTCTGCGCCTTTGCGTTAAATTATTTTCGAAGGAGCGATGCATGACCCAATCTGATCAACCCGGTATTGGCACGCGCGCCGTATGGGCGGGCGAAGAAACCCGCGCCTGGCAGGGCGCAACCCAGGTTCCTGTGGTTCACAGCGTCTCGTTTGGTTATGACGATTTGGACGAGTGGCTGCAAGTGGCTTTGGGCGAGAAAGCAGGGCATATTTACGGCCGTAATACCAATCCCACCGTCCACGCCTTTGAAGAAAAGGTGCGTCTGCTGGAGGGTGCAGAAGCTGCTACCAGCGCTGCGACCGGCATGGGCATCATCAGCAGCGCCCTGTTTGCCCTGTTGTCTCCCGGTGATCGCGTGGTTTCCGTTAAAGACACCTATGGCGGCGCCAACAAGCTCTTCACCGAATTCCTGCCGCGATTCCAGGTAGACGTGGCCTTGTGCGACACCACCGACCATGAAGCCATCGAGGCCGAAATTGCCCAGGGCTGCCGCGTGCTTTATCTGGAAAGCCCCACCAATCCGACCGTGAAAGTGGTTGATTTAGCCCGGCTGGCGGCCGCGGGTCGCGCGGTGGGCGCGGTGGTAATTGTGGATAACACCTTTGCCACGCCTGTCAATCAGAATCCGCTGGCGTTGGGGGCGCATCTGGTTTTGCACAGCGCCACAAAATATCTGGGCGGCCACGCCGACGCCTTGGGCGGCGTGATGTGCGGGGCGGCGGAGTTGGTGGCTCAGGTTTACCATTTCCGCGAGATCAATGGCGCGACTTTGGACCCGATGTCGGCTTATTTGCTGCTGCGCGGCCTGAAAACACTGCACTTGCGGGTGCGCCAGCAAAATGAGAGCGCCGGTCAGATTGCCCGTTTCCTGGCGAGGCATACGGCCGTTGCCGAGGTCTATTACCCTGGTTTGCCGTCGCACGCCGGCCACGAAATCGCTCGCCGGCAAATGCGCGGTTTTGGCGGGATGCTCAGTTTCCGGCTCAGGGAAGACACCCTCGATGCGGTGGGCCAATTTTTGCCCCGGCTGAAATTTGCCCATGCCGCGGCGAATTTGGGCGCGGTGGAAACGATTGTTGGCCCGCCGGCGACCACGAGTCATGTGGAATGTACCCCGGCCGAACGGGCGGCGGCGGGCATTCCCGAGAGTCTGGTGCGTTATTCCACAGGCATCGAAGACACGGCCGATTTAATCGCCGATCTTGATCAGGCGCTGCAAATTTTTGGCTAACCATTGGCGCAGAACGCTACAGCCTGCCTGTTTTTTGGCTGACGGGGCAGAGGCTTGCCTGTGATGGCGGCGAGGTTATGATTGGCGGGCGAGACGGCCGTCTGAATATCCGCTTAACAACCAGCCGATCATGGCGCGGCGCGGGTTAAAATGGCCTTACTTCATTCTCGACGAGGTTAATTTTGTTAAACAAATTGCAAACTATGGATCGGCGGCTGCTCACCGTTCTGCTCATCGTGTTTGTGCAGATGCTGGGCGCGGCCATGATTATGCCGATTTTGCCCTTATACGCGCAGCGCGAATTTGGCATGTCGCCTCAGACAATTACGTTGTTGGGCACATCTTTTTTTGCGGCGCAATTTATTGCCGGGCCGTATTTGGGGCGATTGTCGGATAAATACGGCCGTCTTCCCATCCTTATCATCAGCCAGGTGGGAACGGCCGTTAGCTTTCTCATGCTAGCTCTTGCGCCCTCGGTTTCTGTCCTTTTTCTGGCCCGTATTCTCGATGGCATTACCGGCGGCAACATCATCGTCGCCCAGGCGTACATCACCGATATTACCCCGCGCAAAAAGCGTACCGAATCGCTGGGGTACATTTTCGCCGCCTTTGGGCTGGGGTTCATTTTTGGGCCTGCTTTAGGCGGCCTCCTGTCAGCGGCTTTGGGGCCGCGTGTGCCCTACATCATTGCCGCTGCCGCCGCTGCCCTCGTCGTCTTAATGACCTGGTTCACTCTCGACGAAACCGTAACCCCGGAACAACGGGAAGTAAACCGCAACTTCAGCAAACAGAGCATCGGCCTCGCCGCCATCATGAAAAATTCATCCCTGCTGCTCGTGTTGTTTATCGCCTTTGTCGGGCAATTTGGCCTGGGTCTGCTGCAAGCCACCTTCGCCCTGTTTGGTGAAGCAGTTTTATTTGCCGGTTACAGCGAAAACATGGTCAGCCTGGGCATTGGCGTGATGCTGACTTTGGTGGGGGTAGGGCAGTTTGTCACTCAGGCGGTGCTGTTGCCAAAAGCCCTCAAGCGATACGATGACGCGCTGCTGGTTGTCTTTGGTCTTGTTTTGCGGACCGTTGGTTTATTTGTTTTTGCCGCTCTGGCCACGCCCTTGTTGGGCGGCGTAGCTTCTTTGATGTTTGCCGCGGGTATTGGCTTCATGATGCCGCCGCTGCAATCCCTCACCACAACCACCGTCGCCGATGAGCTGCGCGGCGGTGTTTTGGGCGTTTACCAATCCACCATCAGCCTGTCTACCATATTTAGCACGGCCGTTGCCGGCACAATTTTCGCCCTGAATCCCACCAGCCCATACTGGTTGGGCGCGGGGTTGTCGCTTTTGGTGATGGCGCCGGCGTTGGTGTTGGTTCGTCGCACCGGGGCTGGTCGCCGCAAACCGGCCTCACTCACGATCTCGGCCGATTGACATAAAGCGTCAATTTGAAATGCGACATTTGCATAAATGGTGAAACCGGAAGGACTGAACGCTCTTCCTCTAGATTTTTTAGGAGAATTGATATGAAAATTGGAATCGTTGGTAGTGGGATGGTGGGAGCTACGGCCGCCTACGCCTTGTTGATGCGTGGTGTGGGCCGGGAAATTGTAATGGTGGATAAGTTTGAAAAGCGCGCCATTGCCGAAGCCGCCGATTTGCTGCACGCGGTCCCCTTTGCGCACCCCCTGACCATTCGCGCCGGAAGTTACGCCGATTTGAAAGGCAGCCGGGTAGTTATTATGTCGGCCGGCGTGGGGCAGAAACCCGGGGAAACGCGGCTGGAACTGCTTTCGCGGAATGCGGCCGTTTTCCGCGAAGTGATTCCGCAGATATTCACCCATGCGCCGGATGCCATTTTGATTGTAGCTACCAACCCGGTGGACGTGATGACCCATCTGTCGGCGCAGTATGCGGCCGAATTTGGTATTCCGTCGCATCGCATTGTAGGCTCCGGCACAACATTGGATACGGCGCGGTTCCGCGCGCTGCTTGGGCAGCATTTGCACATTGATTCTACGCACGTTCACGCCTACGTCATCGGCGAACATGGCGATTCGGAAGTGCTGGCCTGGTCGCTGGTGAATGTGGGCAATATCCCGTTGGATGATTTTTGCCGTACCCATGCGTGTAATTTGGACCAGGCCATGCGCCATGAGATTGAAGAATCGGTGCGCAAGGCTGCATATCGCATCATCGAAGGCAAAGGGGCGACATACTATGGCGTTGGCAGCGCTTTGGCGCGTATTGTAAGTAATATCTTGGGCAACCGGCGGGCCATCATGACGGTGTGTACGCCACTGCCCGACATTGCCGGAGTGAAGGATGTAACGGTGGCTTTGCCGCATATTGTCGGCGGCGAAGGTGTGGAGGACACGTTCTTCTTGCCCCTAAGCGCCGCCGAGGAAGCGGCTTTGCATCGCAGCGCGGCTACGATCCGGCAGGCGATTGATGAGTTAGAAGGGTCGCAAGGATGAGAGGCGGCGCTGTAGGCGTGTTTAGGAACGCGGATTAAATGACTTACAGGAGATTGGAGATTGGAGATTGGAGGTTAAACCGGTCTTGAATCTCCAATCTCCAATCTCCAATCCCAGTTCTGCAAGGTGTTACATTCCTTACCGTGCCGGGTAGCCGGTGACGTCGCGGATGGTTTCGTAGAGGGGTTTGAGATTTTTGTACATTTTTTTGTAAACGCCATGGTACAGGTCGTTGTACAGGCGGTGGTTGACGGCATTGGGTTCAAAGGTGTCGCCAACGCGGGTCATGGCGGAAACGGCCGTGTCGAAATCGCCATGCAGCCCCAACCCCACGGCCACATCAATAGCCGCGCCCAAACCCGACGCTTCGTAGACGTGCGGACGGGAGGCGGGTAAACCAAACACGTCGGCCGTGATTTGCATGGCCGCGTCAGACTGCGATCCGCCGCCGGCGGCGCGCAGTTCAGTTATCGCCACATGGCTGCGCTTTTCGGTCCGTTCTTTGCCCTCGCGCAGCGCATAGACAATGCCTTCTAAAATCGCCCGGTAAAAATGGCCGCGGGTGTGCACATCACCCCAGCCAATAATGGCCCCTTTGGCTTCTGGTCCGGGCACACGCAGGCCGGGCGACCAAAACGGCTGGAGCATCAGCCCCATGGAGCCAGGCGGCACATCGGCTACGAGATGGTCGAATAATTCCTCGGTGGGCAGGCCGCGTTCCGAGGCCAGCTGTTCTTCGCGCAGACCAAATTCCTGCCGGAACCAGGTCACCATCCAGAAGCCGCGAAACACCTGAAATTCCAGATTGTAGGCATGGGGCACGGCCGACGGATAAGGCGGCAGCAGGGGAATGACTTCGACGTATTTTTTGTGGGTGGTGTTGATGGTGGCCGTGGTGCCAAAACTAAGCGCCGCGACGTTGGCAGCCAGCGCGCCGGACCCAATCACTTCACAGGCTTTGTCGGCGGCGGCGGCGATGAGGGGCAGGCCAACGGGAATGCCGGTGGCCTCGGCGGCGGCGGCGGTGATAGCGCCCAGATGCTCCGTGGGCTGAACCAGTTCGGGTAGGTAGCTGCGCGGCACATTGACCACCTGCCATTTCCAATCCCATGATTTAGACCAGTTTTGCGCTTTGTAATCGAACGGCATATAGCCAACCTGGCAGCCGACAGAATCGGCATAACGGCCGGTGAGTTTGTGCGTGAGGTAGCCGGAAAGGTAGAGGTATTTGTGGGTTTTGGCCCAGATTTCCGGCTGGTGTTTGTTGATCCAGTTGGCTTCGACTTCGGATTGCAGGTAGACGGCCGTTTCCTTCATGCGCGCCAGGGTAAAACCCAGGCCCCACAAACCGCCAACGGGTTTGAGTCCTTCTGTGCGGCGTTGATCTAACCACAGGATGGCCGGGCGGAGCGGACGGCCGTCTTGCCCCACATTCACCACGGTTGCCCGCTGGGTTGTTAACCCCACCCCGGCAATCCGTTCTTTATCGATCTCATTTGCCGCCCAAAGCTGCTGGCAGGCGGCGCAAATGGCCTCCCAAAAAACGTCCGGGTCTTGCTCGGCCCAGCCGGGTTTTAGTGAAATGTAAGGCTCGAAATAGACCTGCGATTTGTGCAGCAGGTTGCCTTGCAAATCAAAAATCAGGGCGCGTACGCTTTGGGTTCCGTTGTCGATTGTCAGAATCAGATCGCGGTTCATGGTTTTGCCGGATGGTGTTGTCGGGCGAAGCGGCGGGTGCAACGGCCGTGCCGCAGCGTCGCGGGGATGAACGAGCAATTCTCTCGTCGCCACATTCTACTAGATTGTGTGGCAGATGGCACACCGTTGCCGTCTGCGCGGCCAGTTGATACCATTAGCCGTTATGAAATCAACCAACCTGATCATCAAACTCAGCCCATTTGTGTTTATCAAACGGCTGGCTGTCCTTGAATTTATCTTCGCCTTTTTGCCGACGGTTTTGGCGCTGGTTTTTGGCGTGGAACGCTACTACGCTGCCTCAATTGCCGCCAGAACGGTGTCGTTTTCGATTGTGTTGACGGCCGTTACCACCACCATCCAAATTTTTATCATTGCCCTGGTCTTTATCTGGTGGTATGTGCCTTCTTACGTGGTCAGCACAGAGCGCATTACCCTGGTGCGCGGCGGCATGTTCGAGGCCAGAGAACTGGCCCGCACCTACGCCATCACCCAAATCGAAGTGGCGCAAGGCGCTTTGGGGCGCAAATTTGATTATGGCACGCTGGCGCTGTTCACGTCGGATGCCGCCCAGCCGGTTCACCTGCGCGACGTCCCGAATCCGGCGCAATATGCCCGCCTGATTGAAGAAATGGTGCTGCCGGAGCTCGCCCCTCAGGCTCAATCTAAGAGCCTGCCGCCGCAAGCGCTGATCGCCGCCGGCGAAACGCAGCACGTGGAGTTTAAGGCCAGCTTGCAGTGGGATTACCGGCAAGAAAAGCGCAACAAAGATTTATACGAACCGGTGATGAAAAATTTGGCGGCGTTTATGAACACCGTCGGCGGGGTGGTGCTGATTGGCGTGGCCGATGATGGGCAGGTTTTGGGGCTGACGCCGGATTACCAAACCATGGGCAAGCAGGACAGCGACGGGTTTGAGAATGTGTTTAACATGGCCTTCAACACCATGATTGGCGCGGAGTACCGGCAGTTTGTGGATGTTTCGTTTCCGGTGGTGGCGGGGCAGGAGATTTGTATGGCGGCGGTACGGCCGTCGCCGGAGCCGGTTTTTTTGACTCACAAAGGAGAAGAGCGATTTTACATTCGCACCGGCAACACCAGCCAATGGCTGACCGTGAGTAAAGCCGCGCGTTTTATCCGCACACGGTTTAACGGTGGGGGATGAAACGTGAAGCGTGAAGCGTGATGCGTGACCGCAACGGTCTTACGCATCACGCTTCACGCTTCATTTAAATAACCATCCCGCCTTCACCAGATGGGTCGGCGGGGGTTAACGGCCGTGTCACGGCTTCCAACCAACGCCCGGCGGCAACCAGACTCAGACCCACATGATGCAAACCCTGGCGAACCATGCCCTGGCGCGCCGCTTGCCGGTTGAGCGCCGGCGCTAAATCGTGCCGCTCCGTTTCCTTCCGTTGTCGATCCAACAAGAGCAAATACGCTAACTCAAACTGAAATGGGGATGTCGGTATCATGCTTACCTCCTGGTATCTACACCCGCTGTTTGTTTCTTCAATATGTAAAGGATACTCGCCATACCTGACACCTTCTGTCAGCATTGTTTGGCGGTTTTTGCAACCAGGTCTCTTCTTGGGTGATACGGCCGTTTTTCCCCGTATACTATCCACAGTTGGCCGCTTGCGACCCGGCCAACAAACCAATTTAAGGAGCGAAAACCATGAAACTTGTGGGGTATACCGAATTTTCTGGCCGACATTGGGAGACGGGGAGTGTGCGAAACGTTTGGGCGTATCGCGGGGTAAAAGCGCCGCATACCGACGCGCCATTTTCCGAAGCCTTTTTGCTGGGCGTCAGCGGCGGTATTGTGATGGGCTACTTCACCTTTGCTTACCAGGGCTACGATCCTGAAGTGCGCATCCTGACGCGCAACACCTTCGACCCGCTGAATACCATGTTATCGCGCCTCGGCGTGGTGCAGCACATCCACCACACCGCCAGCGCGGACACCGGGCTGGCCAATTTGCAAGAAACATTGGCCGATGGTTTACCGGCGATAGTGTGGGTCGATATGTTTAGTCTGCCCTACAACACCTTGCCGCACGACGAGACGATGTGGGCCATGTTTCCGCTGGTGGTGTATGGTTACGACGAGGCGGCCGATACCGTCTGGATTGCCGACCGGGCCCAAGTTCCGTTAACCATCCGCACGAGCGAGCTGACCGCTGCGCGGGCGAAGGTGAAAAAGCACAAGTTTCGCCTGATGACCATCGACCCGCCGCAGCCGAAAAAATTAAAAACGGCCGTTCTCGCCGGCCTCTGGGACACCATCAAACTCTTCACCGAAAAGCCGCCCAAAGGGGCCCAAAAGAATTTCGGTTTTGCCGCCTACCAGAATTGGGCCGACCTGCTGGTTAAACCCAAAGGACGCGGCAGTTGGGCCGTGGAATATGCCACCGGCGGCCGTCTGTATGCCGTGCTGACCTCCGCGTTTACCGACATTGCCCTCTTTGGCAAAGCGGATTGGGCCGACCGCGACCTGTACGCCGATTTTTTGCAAGAAGCCGCGCTGCTGCTGGACAAACCGGCCCTGGCCGACACCGCGCCGCAGTTTCGCGCCAGCGGCCGCGCCTGGGCTGAACTGGGCGCGGCATTGCTGCCGGACAGCGTGCCGCTGCTGCAAGAAACGCGGGAACTGCTGCTGCGCCGGCGGGATGTGTTCCTGACTCAGGGCGGCGCAGGGCTGGAAGAAATTCGGGGAATCAACGGCCGTCTCGCGGCCATCAAACAAACCGCCGCCAAGGATTTCCCCCTATCGGCGGTGGAAACGGCCGTGCTGCGCGAAACTATCCGCGACCGTGTCCTGACCATCCACGATATGGAAAAAGAGGCGATTACGGCCGTGCGCGATGCCCTGTCCTGAACGCCAGGGTGGGGGGTAATGAGACGGCCGTTTCCCCCTGTTTAGCTGCATCATTCGCTGGCTGATTGTGGTATAGTTTCCCCCAAGGAAATTTGCCATGTTTAAACTGCGCCAAAACCAAATAGATGTCGAAGTTCAGGCTCGCCGATCGATTCTGATAGTTGTCGTTATCGGCTATCTGGTAACTTTTCTTGGCGCATTCTCCTCCGAAGGCTACAGCGGCACACTTACGGAAACGATTCTCGCCATCTTGCTGGGCGTTGTTTATACCTGGCTGTGCATCTCCGTCGATGCCTTCTATCTGCGCATCCAATCTCGTTGGGCTAATTTGCTTTATTTCGGGCTGCAGATCAGCCTGATTTTTGCCATTCATTGGTTGATTGGTCCTGGCGGCATCTGGCTGGTTTCGCTGCCGTTGGCCGCCATGGCAGTGGAACGGCTGACGCCGCTCTGGCGCTGGCCCGTGTATCTGGCCATTTTGGCCGGTATGTTTGTCTCGATTGGCCTGCGGTATAACCAGTGGGAATCGGCCACTTTTTTTGCCGTGAGTGTCAGTCCGGCCATCTTTTTTGTCGTGGTGTTTACCGAACAGGGGCAGCGGGAACGTCTGGCCCGCCGCTACGCTGAAGAGCTGACGGCCGATCTGGAAGCGGCCAACCGCCAGCTTTCAGCCTACGCCTTGCAGGCCGAGGAATTGGCCACCACGCAGGAGCGCAACCGGTTGGCGCGCGAAATCCACGACAATCTGGGGCATTATCTCACGGTGGTGAATGTGCAAATTGCCGCCGCCAAAGTGCTGCTGGCCGCCGATCCGCAGCGGGCTTTGGATGCGCTGGATAAAGCGCAAACGCTGACGCAAGAAGGATTGGGCGCGGTACGGCAGTCGGTGGCTGCGTTGCGCGAATCGCCGTTGGGCAAACGGCCGTTACCCGAAGCCATTGCCGCGCTGGTCACAGAATCCAACAATGCCGGCATTGTGACCGAATTGGTCGTCCGGGGAACCCCCCACCACCTGGCCTCCAACGAAGAATTAGCCCTCTATCGCGTGGCGCAAGAAGGGCTGACCAACATTCGCAAACACGCCCGCGCCTCGCGCGCCGATTTGCTTCTGGACTATACCGACCCGACCAAAGCCTGTTTGTCGATTGTCGATAACGGTCTGGGCGCTGAAGAAACGTCAAACGGTTTTGGCTTGTTGGGCGTCCGTGAGCGGGTGCATTTGCTGGGCGGGCAGGTAACGGTGAAAACGGCCGTCAACCAGGGCTTTTCGCTGATGGTGTGTTTGCCAACGGCCGTAAAGGAGACAACCTGATGCCTATTCGCCTCTTATTAGTCGACGATCAGGCGCTGTTCCGTGAAGGGCTGCACACCCTTCTGTCCGTATGGCCAGACCTGGAAGTGGTAGGCGAGTCGGGCAATGGCCAGGAAGCGCTGGACGCAGCCGCCCGACTCAAACCCGATGTCGTGTTGATGGATTTGCGCATGCCGGTGCTGGACGGCGTAGCCGCGACGCGCCGCCTGCTGGAAAAAATGCCCCAGGTCAAAATCATCGTCCTGACCACATTTGATGATGACGACCATGTGTTTGATGGCCTGCGCGCCGGCGCGGTAGGCTATCTGCTGAAGGATGTGCCTTCGGAAAAATTGGTCGAAGCCATTCGCGCCGCAGCGGCGGGGCAATCTTTTTTGCAGCCGTCGGTGGCGGCAAAAGTGGTGGCCGAATTTACGCGGTTAACGGCCGTGGCTCAGGAAACGGCCGTCTCCCCCCAGGACAGCCTGGTCGAACCGCTTTCGGAACGCGAACAGGAAATTCTGGCTTTGGTAGCCACCGGCGCCAGCAACAAAGAAATCGCCGGCGAGTTGTTTATTGCCGAAGGTACAGTCAAAAACCACGTCACCAACATTTTGGGCAAACTGGGCGTGCGCGACCGCACCCAGGCGGCCCTGAAGGCCCGAGAAATTGGCCTGATTTAGACAAGTTCGCCCATCAGACCAAAGATTCAACCTTTTAAAACTGATACAGAGACCCTAAGGGTTTTGCCGCGCGCACAGTAAAATCACCCAGGGTCAAACCCTTAGGGTCTTCTGCAGACCTCTGCGTTAAATTATTTTTCGAGGAGATGACATGAGCACAGGCTCAACACCATCAATGAAAATCCGCAGATTTCGCCGCTGACGCAGATTTTTCTCTGCGCCTTTGCGTTAAATTCTTTTAAGAGGAGAAATAACAGTGAATCATAAGCGAAACGGCCGTAGACTCTTTCTTAGTTTCTGGCTCCTTCTAATTTTAGCCGGCACAGCCATGACAGCTGGCGCTCTGCCTGTCGCCCAAAGCGACGACCCCGCCTCCATTCCCCCGCCCGACACCGTCACCATCGCGGGAACCATCCAGCCCCAACTGGGCTGCTCCGGCGAGTGGAACACCACCTGCCCGGAAAGTATGCTCACCTATGACCCGGAAGCCGACCTCTGGCTGGCCGTCTTCGACCTGAAAGCGGGCAATTACGAGTACAAAGCCGCCCTAAACGGCACCTGGGCCGACAATTATGGCCTCAATGCCGAGTATTACGGCCCCAATATCCCCCTGGAAGTGCCGGCCGATGGTCCCGTGACGTTTTGGTACGACCACAAAACGCGCTGGGTTAGCGATGACCTGAACAGCCTATTTGCCATTGTGACCGGTACATTTCAATCCGAATTGGGCTGCGCCGAAGATGGCCAGGCCGATTGTCTGCGCTCGTTTTTGCAAGACCCGGATGGCGACGGCGTTTATACCTTTGTAACGGCCGATATTCCCCCAGGCGACTATGAAGCCACCGGCGTCGTCCCCGGCGGGGAACAATCAGCGCCGTTCACCGTCGCCGAGGGGCAGGCCGCGCTCTTTACCTATGACCCGGCCACCGACAGTCTGGAAGTAAGCACTGGCGACCCGACCGCGCTGGGCGTTGCCGCCGCCGCGCCGGTGGGGCTGCCCGCGCCTGTCGTGCCGATGCCGGATACCGTGACCATTCCCGGCACAATCCAGAGCGTGTTGGGCTGCCCTGGCGATTGGCAGCCCGATTGTGATGTCACCTATCTGGCGTTTGATGAAGAGGACCAGCTTTGGACGGCCGTGTTCACCATTCCGGCCGGGGACTACGAATACAAGGTCGCTCTCAATGACAGTTGGGACGTAAACTTTGGCCTGAACGCCGAGTCGAGCGGGCCGAATATCCCCTTGTCATTGGCGGAGGAAACGGCCGTATCCTTCTTCTTCGACAACACCACCGGCTGGGTTGCCGACAGCGTCAACAACCTCATCGCCAACGTGCCCGGCGATTTCCAGGCGGCCATCGGTTGCCCTGGCGATTGGCAGCCCGACTGCCTGCGCTCCTGGCTGCAAGACCCCGACGGCGACGGCGCCTACACCTTCCTCACCGACGCCATCCCTGCGGGCGACTATGAGGCCAAAGTGGCCATCAACCAGAGTTGGGACGAAAACTACGGCGCAGACGGCGCACAAGACGGCGCCAACATCGCTTTTTCCGTTCCCGCCGATAACGCGCCCATGATTTTTAGCTACGATTCCATCACGCATTTGCTGACCATTCGCCCCTTAGGCGAAGGCGGCGCAGCCCAGGGCAATATCAAGCAGCAAAAAGCGCATTGGGTAACGGCCGATACCATCGCCTGGGACATTGAACCGGCGGCGGGCAATACCTATTTGCTGCACTACACCAAAGCCGACGAGGCATTCAGCCTTGGTTTGGACGGCATTGTGGGCGGGGCAAGCCTGCCCTTGACAGTAAATGAAGCCGGTCTGAGCGACGACGTGAAAGCCAAGTTTCCTCACCTGAGCCGGTTCACCGCCCTGACTCTCAGCCCGGATGATTTAGATCAGGTTGGCCAGCTCTTAAAAGGCCAGCTTGCCATCTCTGCTTACAACGAAGCGGGCGATTTGCTCGATGCCACCGGTCTGCAAATTCCCGGCGTTCTCGACGACCTCTACACCTATGATGGGCCGTTGGGCGTTACCTTCGAGGGCGATACGCCCACGCTGCAAGTGTGGGCGCCCACGGCGCGTTCGGTGAAGCTGCACTTGTTCGACAGCGCCGACGCGGAGACAGCTTCCGACATCATCCCCATGGTGGCAGATGCCGGTACTGGCGTCTGGAGCCTGACCGGGCGGGCGGATTGGAACGGCGCTTACTACCTTTATGAGGTGGAAGTGTTTGTTCCCTCCACGGGTCAAGTGGAATTAAATCTGGTCACGGATCCCTATTCCATCAGCCTGTCGATGAACAGCTTGCGCAGCCAGATTGTGGATTTGAACGATCCCAGCCTGATGCCTGAAGGGTGGCAAACGCTGGCCAAACCGCCGCTGGCCGCACCGGAAAACACGGTTATTTATGAACTGCACATGCGCGATTTCAGCATGAACGACGCAACCGTACCGGAAGAACATCGGGGCAAGTATCTGGCGTTTACGGATGTGCAGTCGAATGGCATGCAGCACCTGATCAGCCTGGCTCAGGCCGGACTGACTCATCTGCACCTGCTGCCAACGTTTGACATTGCCACGATTGAAGAGGATGCGGCGGCGCGGGTTGAGCCGGACACGGCCGTTCTCGCCACTTTCCCCCCCAACTCCGATCAGCAGCAGGCGCTTGTCGGCGCGGTGCGCGATCAGGACGGGTTTAACTGGGGCTACGACCCCTACCACTACAATGTGCCTGAAGGCAGCTACGCCACCGATCCCAATGGCGCGGTCCGTATTTTGGAGTTCCGCCAGATGGTGCAGGCGCTCAACCAAAATGGCCTGCGAGTGGTGATCGACGTGGTTTACAATCACACCAGCGCCAGCGGGCAAGACCCCCGCTCGGTGTTGGACCGCATTGTGCCAGGCTATTACCATCGCCTGAACGCCACCGGCCGCGTCGAAACGAGCACTTGCTGCCAAAACACGGCCAGCGAACACAACATGATGCGTAAATTGATGATCGATTCGGCCGTGATGTGGGCTACCGCCTACAAAGTTGACGGGTTCCGCTTTGACCTGATGGGCCACCACATGCGCGATGACATGGTAGCCTTGCAAACGGCCGTGCACAACCTCACCCCGGCCGTCAATGGCGTAGACGGTTCGGCCATCTACATCTATGGCGAGGGGTGGAACTTTGGCGAAGTGGCCGACAATGCCCGCGGCATCAACGCCACGCAGCAAAACATGGCCGGAACCGGCATCGGCACCTTCAACGACCGCCTGCGCGACGCAGTGCGCGGCGGCAGTCCGTTTGGCGGCCAGCAGGAACAAGGGTTTATCAACGGCCTCTACTACGATCCCAACGACACCGAGCAAGGTTCGGAAGCCGAACAGCGCCTGCGCTTGCTCCACTTCGCCGACCTGATCCGTGTGGGCATGGCCGGGAATCTGACCGATTATGAGTTTGTCAACGCCGAAGGCAATCTGGTCAGCGGGCTGGCCATCCAGTACAACGGGCAGTCGGCCGCGTATACCAGCGATCCCCAGGAAAATCTGGTCTACATTTCCAAACACGACAACGAGACGTTGTTCGACATTGTGCAGTACAAAGCGCCGCTGGCTACCAGCCTGTCCGACCGGGTGCGCATTCAAAACCTGGGCAATTCGATTGTGTTGTTGAGCCAGGGCGTGCCGTTCTTCCAGGCCGGGGATGATCTGCTGCGCTCCAAATCGCTGGACCGCAACAGCTACAATTCGGGCGATTGGTTCAATCGGTTGGACTTTAGCTATCAAACCAACAATTGGGGCGTAGGCCTGCCCCCGGCCGGCGACAACCAGAGTATGTGGCCGGTGATGGAGGGCCTGCTGGGCGCGGATGGGCTGACGCCAACCAGTGAAAATATCCGGCAAACGGCCGTTCATTTCCAGGAAATGCTGCAAATCCGCCGCAGTTCGCCCTTGTTCCACCTGCCTACGGCCGTTGATGTTCAGGAACGTTTGGCCTTCTACAACACCGGCAGAGACCAAATTCCCGGCCTGATCGTCATGAGCCTGTCCGATAGAGTGGGCGAAAACCTGGATCCGAATTTCGAGTTGATCGTGGCGCTGATTAACGCCAATGACGAAGCGCAAACCTTCAGCCAGCCAGACCTGGCCGGATTCCCCCTGGCGCTGCATTTTGTGCAGCAAAATTCGGCTGATCCGGTGGTGCAAACGGCCGTTTTCGACCCTAACAGCGGCGCGTTCACCATACCTGGGCGCACAACGGCCGTGTTTGTTATGCCGGAGAATGCGGCCATGCTGGCGGTGGAAGCGCCCACGGCCGTGCCGACACCCGAGCCGACCCTTGAACCCACCACCGAGCCGACCCCTGCGCCAACGGCCACGGCCGTTCCCGAAAGCACGCCTTTGCCCACCGCCGAAGCGCCAGAGATACCGGTTAACGAACCTGCCGAATCCAATAATACAGGCTGGCTGGTGGCAGCCGGGGTTAGCGCTGCCGCAGCGGCGGCCGCTGCCGCCTACGTTGTCCGGCGGCGGCGAAACGGTTAGAGCGTATGAGATTGGGAGAGTGCCCCTCTCCCAATCTCTTTCGGCTGAGTGGTCAGGGAATCGTAGGCATATCGCAGAAGTCAAAACGGCCGTTTTGTGCCATCCTTTACCCCATGATCGTATGTTCGGCGAGACTTGAGGCTCGCTGCTCCGCGCCGTGACGTGATCTATGACAAACAACAACTTTGCCGTTAAAGGACGGGTGTTAGGCCTGGATTTAGGCGAAAAGCGCATTGGCGTCGCCGTTAGCGACGCCACCCGGACCATCGCCACCACCCTGGCGGTGATCAAACGCACCTCGCGCCAGAATGATTTTGCCCAAATCGGCCGCTTGATCGCCGAACAGCAGGCCAATCTGGTCGTGGTGGGTCTGCCTGTGATGTTGGATGGCCACGAAGGGGAAAAAGCCGCCTGGGTGCGCGATTACGCCGCCGCCTTGCAGGAAAATCTCCACATCCCCGTCGCCTTTACGGACGAAGCCTTTACCACCGTGCAGGCGGAAAACAGCCTGCGCGCGCGCGGCCAAAAAGGGCGCAAAATTCGCCAAAATGTCGACGCCGTTGCCGCTACATTGATCTTGCAGGCTTATCTGGATATGCAGGCAGGGGCTTCTGATGCGTGATGCGTAATTGCATCACGCATCAAAATCGACAACCGCCACCGGAGGCTCACCATCAGCAATTTGGAATCTAAAACGAGCAATTCAAAAGACCCTTACCGGCGCAAACCGGGCGCAGCGACCTGGCTGCTGCGCGTGGCTGTGTTGTTTTTTGTGGTGGTGGGGTGTATGACGGCCGTTCTTGTTCTCTATGGTCAATGGCGCAGCGCCGCCTATGGCGGCATCCGTGTCGAAGGCGGCAGCGCCAGCCTTAGTTTGCCGGAACGGCTCTATTTGCAGACCTACCTGTCGCTAAACGCCGAAGGTCTAGGGTCGGCGGCCGGTGTCGCCGCCAACCCGGTCAATTTCACCATCAATCCGGGGGAAACGGCCGTTTCCGTCGCCCAAAACCTTACCGAAGCCGGCCTGCTGAACAATCCGACCCTCTTTGTGCGCTACGCCCACTATTACGGCCTCGATTCGCAGTTGGCGGCCGGTGATTTTACCTTGCCGCCACAGTTAACCATCCCAGAGCTGGCCTTCGCGCTCACTCAGGCCATCGGCCGCGACATAGAACTGCGATTTATTGAAGGGCTGCGCGCCGAAGAGATGGCTAACTATTTGCTGGTAACGCGTCCGGCGCAAATTGATCCGGATGAATTTTTGGCGATTGTGCGGCGAGAACGGCCGTTTGACCTATCGCCTTACCCCTTCCTCGCCGACCTGCCACCCACCGCCACGCTGGAAGGTTTCCTTTTCCCCGACACCTACCGCGTCCCTTTGGACGCCGACGCCGCCTACCTGATCGATTTGATGCTTACCACCTTCGACGAGCGCGTGACGCCTGCCATGCGCCAATCGTTTGGCGTTCAGGGATTGTCGATTTTGCAAGCCGTCACGCTGGCCTCGATTGTGCAGCGCGAGGCGGTGCTGCCGGACGAACGGCCGATCATCGCCGGCGTTTTTCTCAACCGCCTGGCCGCCAATATGACCCTCAGCGCCGATCCCACCGTGCAATTTGCACTAGGTTTTCAGCCAGACACCGAAACCTGGTGGAAAGTGCCGCTTTACCTCAGCGACCTGGAAGTTGATTCGCCCTACAACACCTACCTGTACCCGGGTTTGCCGCCTGGTCCCATTGCCAACCCCAGCCTGGGTTCCCTGCAAGCGGTCGCCAACCCCACGGCCAGCGAGTACTATTTCTTTGTCGTCGACTGCGAAAGTTCCATCGCCGGAAGCCACGTCTTTTCGGCCACCTTCGAGGAACATCTGGCCCATGCGCAAAAATGCCAATAGGGTAAGGACGGGCAGAGAACCTAGTTGTTTAGCGCCACGACGGGCAAAATGGCCGGTGGATAAACCCTTAGGGTTTGTATGGCTGCTGGTTATTTTCCTGTTGTCTGGCTGCGCCAGTGTAGACCCGGTGGTGAAAATTGGCCTGGTGGCTCCGTTTGAAGGGCAAAATCGGGCGGTTGGGTATGACGTGATCTACAGCGCGCGGCTGGCAGTGCGCGAAATGAATGAAGCCGGGGGCATTGGCGGCTATCGGGTAGCCCTGGTGGCTCTGGATGACAGCAGCGATCCGACCCTGGCGGCGCAGACGGCGCGCGCTCTGGTGGCCGACCCGCAGGTGGTGGCCGTGGTGGGACATTGGGGGGAAGAAACAACGGCCGTTGCCGCACCCATCTATGCCGCCGCCGGACTTGCCTATCTGCCCGGCGGTGATTCCTCCGATCCGGCCGCGCTCTCGGCCGATTTTCGCGCAGCCTACGAAGCCGTCACCCCCTTCGATGAGACGCCCGGCCCTTACGCCGGCCCGGCCTACGACGCCTTCCAACTGCTTTGGCAGGCATTAGCAGAAGCTAAAGAAAAGACAGGAACTATCGACCGTACGGCCGTATTTGAGGCATTATCCAGGGGTTAGGGGTCACG
The DNA here is from genome assembly GCA_029559155.1 of Chloroflexota bacterium. Classification (GTDB taxonomy): domain Bacteria; phylum Chloroflexota; class Anaerolineae; order Promineifilales; family Promineifilaceae; genus Leptovillus. Next base: position 33,620 of record JAKQCM010000119.1, on the reverse strand, counting down.
CGGCACGCCCCCAAACAGGGTTGCGCTGAAGCTCCCCAAGAGCCATCACAAATTGGCAAAGAGAAAACAAGATGATTCGACGAATTTTGGGCAGTATTCTTTTAATGATTGGTCTGAGCGGTATAGCGTTAGGCATTGTTGGCGCGCGGGTAAGCCGCGATATGCTGCAAACGTTGTCTGACGGCACCAAAGCCGGACTCGATCTGGCCATCGACAGCCTGCAAACCGTCAGCGACTCCCTGACGCTGGCCAGGCAGACTATCGCCGATGTCAACACCAGCCTGGTAACTGTGCAAACCACAGCTACCGATGTCGCCGTTTCTTTAGAAGCATCTCAACCCATGGTGGCCGATGTAGCCGCCATTGCCGGCCAGGATTTACCGCGCAGCGTGGAAACCATCCAGGCCGCCATTCCCAACGCTGCCCAGGCGGCCGAAGCCATCGATTCCACGCTGACTACGCTGAATCGCTTTAAGATCGACACCACAATACTTGGATTGCCTATCCAGTATGATCTGGGCATCAATTACAACCCGGATGTGCCGTTCGGCGAATCGGTTTTGGCCATTGGCCGCAGCCTGGATGATATGCCGATTCGGCTGCGGAATTTGGAGACGGCGCTGGAAGACACGGCCGTTAACCTGCAAACCATCAGCGAGGATATGCGTTCCCTCTCCACCGACCTGGAAAGCATCAACGGCCGTCTCCTCGACTTCGATCCGCTCATCACCGACTACATCCGCATCGTCACCGAAACTGACGACAATCTGCGCCTGATTCGCGGGCAAATCGATCAGCAGGTTTCAAGCGCCCAATTTGTCATCACCCTCGGCATGGTCTGGCTGGTCGTCTCGCAGCTTGTACCGCTCTACCTGGGGCTGGATTTGCTCACCGACGGCCGTTTACTTCGCCGCTCCCAGCCCGCCCTCAACGAGGAACAAATCCCCTCATGACGCCTGATCGCCGCCATCTTTTGCTGCTGCTCCTGGTTCTGCTTTTGCTCCTGGCTGCCTGCGCCCAACCCGCCGCCACGCCGGAGCCGATTGTGTTTAAACCCACGGCCACGCTGCTCCCCACGCCTACTTTGGCGGCTGGCTCGCCCATCAATGCGCCCACGCCTGTTGTTACGCCACTCGCCGGCGGCTCGGCCGGGAGCGAAGGCGGAACGGCCGTAACCGACCCCACCAGCGCGCCCACCATTTCCGGCACAGCTACGCCTACGCCGCCGCCCGCCGAACGCCTGCAATTGGGCGCCGCCGCCCTGCAAACAGGCGATTTTGCCGCTGCCGTCAGCCAATTTTCTGGCGGTCTGGCAGACGCCAACGGCCTGACCCCCGCGCAGCAGCGCGATGCCCGGTACAACCTGGCCGTGGCGCAGCTGCAAGACGGCCGTTTTGCCGAAAGCGCTGCTACTTTTACCCAGCTTATCGCCGAGACGCCCAACGACGCCGCTTTGCCGGACCCCGTCTATTTTTTCCTGGGCCAGGCGTATGAGGCTCAGGGCGAAACAGCCCAGGCGATTGAAGCTTACCAGACTTACCTCGCCGCCAATCCCGACCTGGGCGCATATATCGGGCCGATCATTGCCGACAACTATCTGGTTTTGGGCGATCGGGCAGCGGCGATAACGGCATATGAAACGGCCGTGCAAGCCCCTGCCCACCGCCTTACAGAAGTCGCCAACCGCTTGAAATTGGCCCAGTTTTATTTAGACGACGCCAATTACCCGGCCGCCATCGCCCAGTACGACGCCGTGCGTGATGTCGCCCAAACCGAGGCTACCAAAGGGCAAATGACCTATCTGGCGGGCAGCGCCGAACGGCTGGCGGCAACACCGACGCCGCGTACCAACGCTTTCTCACCGGCGTAAGCAGCTACCCGGGAGCCTATGAAAGTTACCAGGGTCTCATCGCGCTGGTGGATGCGGGCGTGCCGGTGGATGATTTCCAGCGCGGCCTGGTGGATGTGTACGCCCAGGCGTATGAACCGGCCATCAATGCCTTCTCTGCCTATATAGCCGCCAACCCGGAAACCTATAACCCGGACACGCACCTCTATTTGGCCCAGGCGTATGAAGGATTGGGCAACCTGCCGGCGGCGCAGGCGGAATTACAAAAATTGGCGGCGACCAACGCTCCCCGGTCGGCCATTGAGCAGGCCAACTTGTTGGCGCGCGCCGGCGACGCGACTGACGCGCTGGCCGCCTATCAGGCTTACCTGAGCCAATATCCCGCTGAAGCCGACGCGCCAACGGCCGCCTGGAAAACGGCCGAACTCCTGCGTGGAATGGGCGAGACGGCCGCTGCCATTGAGGCTTACACGGCTTTGGCGCAGTCGTACCCATCCTTTGCTGATGTGCCGGAAGCGTTGTTTGAGGCTGGCTGGCTGGCGTATGAGTTGGGTGATGGAGCAACGGCCGTCGCCCGCTGGCAGCAAGCCGCCGATACGTACCCTTATTCTGAATTTGGCAACGAAAGTCTGCTGTGGTTGATTCGCACGCTGCCGGAATGGATTGCCGCCCCGGGCAGCGCCGAGGGAACGCCGGTATCGGCTATCTTGCCCACGCCGGAGCCGGGGGCAGTGCCAACTGTAACGCCGGTGTCGGCGGGTGGAGCTGTGCCTGCGCCGGTCAGCCTGCCCCAGCTTTTGGAGACCATGCGCGCGCGGGCGGCCGCCAGCACCCTGCCGATTTATGGCGCAGTGCGTGCCCATGATACGGCGACGGACACACGGCCGTTTGCTCCGGCCAACTCGCTCATCATCCCGCCGCCCGCCGACGAAGGGCAGGCGGAGGCGGAAGCGTGGCTCCGTGAACTGGCGGGATTAGACGCGGGGACGGCCGTGCGTCCGCTGTCTCCTGAGTTGGCCTATGACCAACGCCTGATCATCGGCGAAAAATTGTGGCAGATTGGCCTGCAAGAGTTGGCCAAGCGTGAATTGGAAGCCGTGCGCCTGGAAGTAAGCGACAATCCTGTTCTGAGCTACCAATTGGCCCTATTTTTCCGCGATTTAGGCCTTTACCGGTCATCCATTTTGGCGGCGACCTCCATCTTAGCCCAGGCCAACATCTCGGTGTTCGACGCGCCCAAATTTATCGGGCGTCTCTCGTACCCGGTTTATTACGCCGACCAGATCCTCGATCTGGCCGAAGCCTACGGTTACGATCCGCTGCTGCAATTTTCCCTGGTGCGCCAGGAGAGCCTGTATGAGAGTTTTGCTCGTTCCGGCGCGGCCGCCCAGGGTTTGAGCCAGGTGATACCCGATACCGGGGCGTTTATTGCCGAGCGGTTGAATTGGCCCAATTTTGTAAACGATGATCTATACAAACCTTATGTGGGGCTGGCTTTTGGCGCGTATTACCTGCACCAGCAGTTGGCGGCTTTTGATGGCCACGCGCACGCGGCCCTGGCCGCCTACAATGCCGGTCCCGGCAATGCAGCGCGCTGGTATGAAACGGCCGGATCAGACATCGACGTCTTTAAAGAAACGATTGATTTTGCCGAGACGCGCCTGTACATCGAGCGCATTTATTTAGGGCATGCCATTTACCGGTTTTTGTATGGCGAGTGAGTCTCGCGGAGTCGATCAGTCTTCAAGCAACATTCCCCTTAATTTGAATAATTTGAGAGTAACTATACAAACCGTGAGGGTTTTTGAACTCGACCAAATTCTCCCTGCAAGGAGAAAACCCTTAGGGTCTTGTCAGGTAAACCAGGGTAGTTACATCTGAGAGTGCATAGTCTATGAGTTTTGATTGGCAGACTGAGGGCAAAACGGTTTGGGAGGATACTCCTTCTCAGTCGCCGACGCCCAAGAGCCGCCGCGGGCGCTGGGTTGCGGTTGTGGCGGCGCTGGTGTTGTTGGCCACGGCCGTTATCTTCCAGGGTTTGCGGCAGCGGCTGGCACAGGTGGCCGGTCAGGTGGAGGCCGATGTGTTAGCCAGCCATGCCGTCATCCACGAAGCGGCCGTGCGCGGCGATGGCGAGGTGGTCCTGAGCTTTTTGTCCGGGCGCGATGCGGATTGGGCGTCGGCCACCGGCCAACTGGCGGCAGATGGCCTGACGTATGGACGAGACGGTCTGAATCTGGCCTGGCTGCCCGAGCAATCGGCTGCGCCCTCGGTTGTGGTGGCGCCGGACCTGCAATCCGCCGAGGTGACCCAGGGCGAAAGTTACGCCATCGACGTGGGTAATGGCCTGACAGAGACGGTGGTTTTGGCGCAAACGGCCGTTTACCGCCTGGGCAACAATCGTTGGCTGCTGTCGCCGCCGGAGGCGGAGTTTTGGGGCGCGTCGCGCACCATCCTTGGGCAGTACCTTGTCGTTCATTTCCCGACGCGTGACGCGGCTGTGGTAGAGCGATTGTTCCTGCGATTGGATGACAAACTGGGCCAGATGTGTACGCAGCTGCCCAATTTCACCTGCCCGCCCGGTTTTCAGGTGGACGTGGTGTTTTCCACGGAGCCAGATGCTCTGGCGCAGGCCAATTTGGTGGGCGTGATAACCGCCGCACAAGCCGGGCTGCGGCTGCCCACGCCCACACTCGTGGGTTTGCCGCAATCTGAGGCCGCTTTTCAGGCGCTTTTTCGCGGGTATGCCTCGTTGGTGGTGGCCACGGCCGTTACCGACCTGGTCGATTGGCGCTGCTGCGAAGAGGTGGATTTTTATCAGGCGCTGCTAAATGATTTGCTCAGCCAGTTGGGTCTGCGCCCCAATCCGACGGCGGAAAGATAACAGGGCGTGCATGAATAGTCGCTGAGTCATCAGCCGCTTCTGCCGGGCATCCTGGTATCATTTTGTGGGGGTTGGGCCGCCTTACCGGATGATGATGAAATCAGCGACGGAAGAACCCTATGTCTAAAAATTTCCATTGGACCACAGAAGATGACGCGGATTGGGCCGATACGGCCGTGCCGCCTCCGCCGCCGCGCCCCAAACCACGCAGGTGGTGGGGCGTGTGGCTGCTGGCGCTGATTTTGGGCGCGGGCGGGCTGCTTTATTGGCGGGCAAAGGTGCAGGTAACGGCCGTTACCGCCAATGTGGAGGCCGATATTCTTTCCAGCCAGGCGCTTCTGGACCAGGCCGCCAATCAAAACGACATTGAGCTGTTCACTACCATTTTGTCTGGCCGCGACGCAAGCTGGATCGCCGCCCAGCAGGCGCTTTTCCAGCAAGAACTGCTCTGGGACCGGTCGTCGTTTGGTCTGGATGCGCTGCCGAGCGCATCGGCCGTGGTTTCTCTGACGGTGGCTGCGGATTTGCAATCGGCGGAAGTGTTGGTCGAACGGCGGTATGTTGTGAGCCAAACCGATACCAATCAGCCAGACGGCCGTGGCGCAAGTTTCAATTTGTCTCCGTCGACCGCGCAAAACGAAGCCGTGACCCTGCTGCTGCCGCTGATATTTCGCAAAGGCGAATCCCGCTGGTTGTTGTCTCCACCGTCGGAGGCGTATTGGGGCGGCTGGCAGCAGGCAGAAGGGCATTACATCACCCTGATTTTCCCCGAACGAGACGCCGACATTGCCCTCCGGCTGCTGCCGGAGATGGATGCGCAGGTGAAAAAGCTGTGCAATTTTGAACCGGCAGCCGATTGCCCCGGCGGCTGGCAGTTGCTGGTGCGCCTGGAGACAGATCCGGCCAGTTTAACGGCCGTTGCCGACCCGCAAACCCTCCTACAGCCTGCGCCGATTTTTGAACTGCCTACTCCGTCGCTCCTTGGTTTGCCGGTGGACGAGGCAGGGTACCAGGCTCTGGCCCAGGCTTACGCCGGTCAGGTGGTCAATCGGGCGATTGTGGATGTGGTGGCGATGGGTGGTTGGGCGCGGCCGCTGGATAATCGCGGTTAAGCAGGTAAGATAGTGACCCATGAGCCAGTTTGATTGGCGTACCGAGGATGACGCAATCTGGCGCGAGCCGCCTAAACCGCCGCCGCCAGAACCCCGTAAACGGCCGTGGGGGGTGATTGTTTTTATCTTGCTCGCATTATTGACTGCCGGATTTGTGGTGTACCGGCAGTTGGAACGGCAAATTGACGCGGCCACAACGGCCGTGCAGACCGATGTGTTGGCAACGCACAATTTGGCGCAAACGGCCGTGGCCCGCGGCGATCTGGAATTGTTTCGCTCGCAGTTGTCGGGGCGTGATCCTGCCTGGACGGAGACGCAGGAGTCGCTTCTTACCGCTGGGCTGATTCAGGGGCGTGAATTTTGGGGCTGGCAGCAGCCAATTTTCTCGCCGCCGCTAACCCTGGCGGATTTGACGGCCGTTTCCGACCCGTTGGCGTTGACCCTGGCCCCGGATCTGAACAGCGCGGAGCTGCAATTCCCCCTGACTTATCTTGTGACCCAGGCGGATGGCGTCACCGAAACCATCACGCTGGCGCAGACGGCCGTTTACCGGCGCGGTAAAAATCGCTGGTTACTGGCCCCGCCGGAAGAGGCGTTCTGGGGTGGGTGGGTGACAAATCGAGGAGATTTAGTGACCCTGGTTTATCCGCAGCGGGACACGCTTGTTGCCGAGCGGCTGGCCGCCGACCTGGAAGTGATGCTGCGCCAACTCTGCGAAACGTTCCCCGATTTGGCCTGCCCGGACGATCTGCACATCTCCCTGCGCCTGGACGCCGACCCCGCCATCATGTCAACGGCCACAGATTGGCCGGGGTTTTTGGATGGCGGGCTGACGCTGCATTTGCCTGCGCCTACTCTGATGGGGCGTCCGGTGGATCAGGCCGGGTACGACGCTTTGTATCGGGCGTATGGGGCGCAGGTGGCGACGGCCGTTATCGCCGACCGGATCGACTGGCAATGCTGCCGTCACGCGCCATTTTTTCAGGTATTGGTTGACGCCATGCTGCGACAGCTGGATTTACGGCCGTGGCCCGTAACTGATGCTGATAATGCCCGTGTCTTGCGGGAAAGCGTGGGCACGACGGACCTGAACGCCTATTGGGAGCAGACCGATTGGCAGGGATGGTCGCAAGAGGATGCCTGGGAGTTGTACACGGCCGTTGATTTCTTGCTGCAATCGTATCCCGACATTGGACCTTTGGCCTGGCTGCGGGAATTGCACAGCAATCGCAGCATTGTCAGCTGGCTAAATTCGGTGTTATATGGCGAGCAGGGCGCCACTCTGGGCGCGGGACCGGCGGTGTTAGAGACGTTGGATGAGAAATGGTGGCAGTTTGCTTATGCCCAGACCTTGTTGGCCCAGCAGCAAATGCCGCGCCCGCTGCCTTTTCCGGACCAGGATTTGCAGCTTGTGTGCCTGACAGACCAAAACTATGATGACAACACCATGACGGCCGTGCGCCATTACAATTTGCCGCAGGAAACCTGGACCGATGTGTTAAGCCGCACCGGTTATTTGCTAGTAACCCCTTTGCTTGATGATTCAGGCTGGGTGGTGCAGGCCTTCCCGTTTGTCGATAACGCTGTGCAGGTGGCCGAAATTTGGCGCGACGGCCAATCGACGCCGATTCACTCTGAGGAGGATATATCGTTGACCCTGGGGCAGTTTGACCCGAACGGCCGTTACCTCATCAACTATACCTTCAACCCGGACATCGATCGCCCCATCCCCACACTGCTGGACCTGGAGGAGTGTACCGCCGCCGCCTGCACCCCGATAGAGCTGTCGGCGCAGCCGTATTGGTCGCCAGACAGTCAGGCCACCATTCTGACACCGTCTGACGTATTTGAAGATGGCGCGTTGTTTATTAACGGCCGTATGATGCTGTTCGATCCCCTGTTGCCCCCTGTTGTGTCCCCGCTGCGGCTGGGCGATGGTCTGGGGCAGTTGCAGACGCCGGACGAACTGCCATTTGGCGAAGGCTACTCACCCTTCTGGCTGGATGATCAGCAGGTGGGTTATGTGCGCCCCGGCGCGCCGGAAACCGGCGACGAGATCGTTTTACTTTCGCTGCCAGACATGACCTCGCAAACCATTCTCACGCTGGCCGATCTGCAAGCGACAATGCCAAAAAGTCTTTATGCGCCCGCTTCCATCCGCTACGTGCTGCCCCATCCTCAGCAGACAGGGCTTTTGTTTGTGATGGCCCTGGATGCCCTGGGGCGCGAGGCGTATGTATTTTCGTACGATTGGCCGACTGGCGAACTGGTTTTGCGCTTGCAATCGCCGGTACGGCCGTTTCACGCCCTCGGCTTTTCGCCAGACGGCCGTTGGCTGGCGCTGACCGGCTCCAATAAAGATGAATACAACGGCGGAACCAACTCTGGCGTTTTGTATGTCCACAACATTGCCACCCAGGAGACCCAAACCTACATCTCGCAGTTTGCCAACTTCGTGTTATCGCCGCAGTATGATTGGTCGGCAGACGGCCGTTGGCTGCTGTTTTTTGTCGATGATCGCATCCTCAGCCTCGTTGCCCCCGATTTTCATTACCAGTGGGTATTTGCCCACGACCAACGCAACTGCTCGTCGATGAACTGGATAAACCGTCAACCCATCAGGAGTGAACCATGAGCAAACAAATTGTCCAATCCTTATTTGGCGCCAGCGCCGACGCCTACGTAACCAGTTCGGTTCATGCCAAAGGCGCCAGTTTGAACCGGCTGGTGGAACTGCTGCGCCCTCAGCCAGATTGGCGCGTGCTGGACCTGGCTACCGGGGCAGGACATACCGCTTTTACCCTGGCTCCCCTGGTCGCCTCGGTGGTGGCCACAGATATTACGCCGCAGATGCTGCAAAAAACGGCCGTTGGCGCTCAAGAACGCGGCTTAACGAACCTGTCGGTCGAAACGGCCGACGTGGATGATTTGCCTTTTAGCGATCAGGAATTCGATTTGGTGACCTGTCGTATCGCCGCCCATCATTTCCCGGACATTGGCCGATTTTTAGCCGAGGCGGCGCGTGTGCTGAAGGAAAACGGCCGTCTGGCCATCGTGGACAACATCGTGCCCGGCAGCCGCCTGCGTGGCAAAAAGGCTCAATTGCAGCGCGAAGCAGGCCGGTATGTTAACGCCTTCGAGAAACTGCGCGATCCGGGTCACGGCCGTTGTCTCAGCCTGGATGAATGGATGGATGCGTTTGTGAAGGCCGGTCTGGCGCTGGACCACGCTGAAACGCTGCGCAAGGAAATGGACTTTGCCAGTTGGACCGACCGGATGCACGTTTCCGATGAGGACCGCATCCGGCTGCAGGCGATGCTGCTGCAAGCGCCAACGGCCGTGGCTGAGTTCTTGACGCCTACCCGGACCGGCGATAGAATCGCCTTCTACTTAACTGAAGCTATTTTAATCGGGAGATTGGGGACTGGAGATTAAAGATCAGGCAAGCCTGACCTTCAACCTTCATTCCCCAATCTTTTTGTTTTGGAAACATCTATGAACAAAACCTATTACTTTTGGATTACCGGCTGTCAGATGAATTACGCTGACGCCCGGCGCGTAGCCACCGAATTAGAAAAAATCGGCTACCACGCCGCGCCGCGCCTGGAAGAAGCCGATGTTGTCGTCCTGGAAACCTGCACCGTGCGTCAGCAGTCCGAAGACAAAGCCTACAACAAACTCGATAATTTGCGCCCGCTGAAAGACCAGAACCCCGACATGACCATCGCCGTCATGGGCTGCATTGTCGGCGTGCGCGGCAATGAAGCCCTGGAAAGACGTTTCCCCTTTGTGGATGTCTTCATGGAACCCAGCACCGATGGCTTGCCGCTCGTTTCTCATCTAAAACAAGGCGAAGACCAGACCTATGAGCTGGAAAGCACGGCCCAGCGCCATGCCTGGCTGGATGGCGAAGTCATTTTACCGGCCGATCAACGCGGCGAATTGGTCGCTGCGCCGGTTTCGGTGGTGTATGGCTGCTCGCATGCCTGCTCGTTTTGCATCATCCCCCAGCGCCGTGGTATAGAACGCAGCCGCCCGGTGGGCGAAATCGCCGCCGAGGTCCGCTCGCTGGTGGCCCAGGGAGTGAAGGAGGTCATGCTGCTGGGGCAAATTGTGGACCGTTATGGGTACGATGTCGCGGATGGCCCCGACCTGGCCGATTTGCTGCGCGTGATCAATGGCATAGATGGGTTGGAGCGCATCCGTTTTCTGACCAGTCACCCCAACTACATGACCGATAAAATTTTGCGCGCTGTGGCCGAACTGCCCAAAGTGATGCCGCAAATCGAAATTCCCATCCAGGCGGGTGATGATGATGTGCTGCGCGAAATGAAACGCGGCTACACCGCCGATGAGTATCGCCGTCTGGTGTCTCGCATTCGCCAGATTATCCCCGACGTGGCGATTCACAATGACATTATCGTGGGTTTTCCGGGGGAAACGGCCGTGCAGTTCCAAAAAACCTACGACCTGCTGCGCGAATTAGAGTTGGACAAAGTCCACCTGGCCCGTTACAGTCCGCGCCCCGGCACGGTCAGCGCCCGCCGCATGGTCGATGATGTGCCCGAAGACGAAAAACGCCGCCGCTTCCAAATGATCGAACAGCTGCAAAAGGAAATTGGGGAAAAGAAAAATAAGCGCTGGTTGGGGGAAACCGTAGAAGTTTTGGTGGAAGAGCAGCAAAAAGGGCGCTGGCGTGGACGCACACCGCAAAGCAAACTGGTCTTCTTTGATGATCCCCGCGACCTGAAAGGGCAGTTGGTGCGGGTGCAAATTCAGCACACCGGCCCCTGGAGCCTCTCAGGCGTGGCAGTGGATCGCCCCAAAGTGGAGCGGGTGACGGCCGTTGCCGACATGCCCGCCTCCATCCCCCTGATAATTGTGTGATACCTGATCGCCAGGGCTGGAGATACAAAATCTTCAGCCCCGGCCATGCCTACACTGTAAACGAATTTGCCCGTTTTGGATTTTGGCTGAGAACGGCCGTTAAATTATCCCCACGTCTAATCAGGTAAGCCATCATGCCGCTGCTTTGCAGCAGCGCCGCCAGCTTAGCGCTGGATCGCCGCCCGCCAAACGATTCGGGATCGATGAGCACCGTCACCAGCCGCAAACCGCGCCGTGAAAGCTGCCGCGCCGCTACAGCCCACTCATCTTGCGTATTCGGCGTCACCACGATCAACGTTGTGCCGCGGGGAAACAGATAAGATTCGGCGTGCAGCATGTCGTAAACCGGCACATGTCCCTGCGCCCGCAAGACGCTCAACGTCTCCAAAATGCGATTGATCTGCCGTTCCCCGCGGTCCGGCTGCAACACCTCATTCGATTGGCCATACGCCAACATGCCCACGGAGCGATCATGGCGCAAAAAGTATTGCGCTAGCGAGGCCGCCACGGTGACGGTGTATTCCTCCGTGGCGTCGGGCAGCTTAAAATCCGCAATGCCTAACCAATCTAGCAAATCTGATTTCGGTTCATTTTGCGGCGGCATTTGGCGCGGCGCAATGTGCCCAAAGACGGACATGTCCGGCACGATCCAGATATCGGCCATGGGGTCCAGTTCAAATTCTTTTACGATGAGGCGGTCGCGCCGCGCCGTGCTGGGCCAATGGATGCGGCTGAAGCTGTCGCCCGGAGCATAATCGCGCACGCCGGAAGCGTTGGTGGTGACATAATGTGTGCGGCGGCGCAGCGCATCGCCGCCCGGCAGCAGGCCAATGGGCAAGGCAAACTGGTAAATGTCAAATGTCAGCGGGTAGATAACCACGTTGGAGGTTGGCGATAGGTCGCGCTGCATGGGGAAGAGGCCAAAGGGATCGCTGGTGCGCAGTTGGATGGGGCCAAGCTGGTAACGGCCGCGTTCACGGCAAACGGTGATGGCCCGCCAGGTGAACGTGCGGTGCGGTCCCAAATTGTTAACGACATAGCTGGTTTTGTGGCCGGGCACGTTGGAAAAATCGCGGATTTCCAGCCATAGTTTGGGTAAGAAACTGGTGTTGCGAATGGTGAAGCGTTCTTCTAACGGCCGTCCCACTTGCGTGCGGCGTACTCGAGTGGCGCGACCCAGATGAACCCAATTTAAGTTAATCCAGGCCCAAAAAAAGGACAGGATGAGCAGCAGCCCCAGCATGTAAGCCAGGTCGAACAAGATGTCACGGCCGGTTGCCAGACCGCCAATCAAGGCCAGAAGCGCCAAGCCGAAAACGGCCGTGCGCCGTTGCTTTAGCTGGTTCACCATAGAGGGTTTTACGCTTTCACTTTGGCCCCGGGAACGGCCGTGCTGTCCAATATTTCCTGCACAATGGCGTCCGGCTCAATATCTTTAATACGCGCCGCCGGCCCCACGATAATGCGGTGATTCAGCGCCGCGCCGGCCAACGCCTTCACATCGTCCGGCAGCACAAAATCGCGGCCGAACATAGCCGCTCGCGCCTGCCCCAGACGGTAAATCGACAATGCGCCTCTGGAACTTGCGCCCAGATACACCTCCGGGTGTTCTCGCGTTGCGCGCACCAGGTCGACAATATATTCCTTAACCAGATCGTCGATGTAAATATCTTTAATCGCTTCCTGAGCCGCCGATAATTCCTCTACCGAAACCACCTGTTCGATGGAATCGAGCGGATGTTGGTGCTGCTGGCGAGCCAGCATGTCCATTTCTTCGTTCTTGGCCGCATACCCCAGGCGCAAACGCAGCATAAAGCGGTCCAGCTGTGCCTCTGGCAGCGGAAATGTGCCTTCATATTCGATGGGGTTTTGCGTGGCCAGGACCATGAACGGACTGCCCAGAGGGTAGGTGTGCCCATCCACCGTGACCTGACGTTCTTCCATGGATTCTAATAGGGCGGATTGGGTTTTGGGGGTGGCGCGATTGATTTCGTCGACGAGGACAATCTGGGCGTGGATAGGCCCGGGGCGAAATTCAAATTCGCGCGTCTTTTGGTTAAACACAGAGACGCCGGTCACGTCGCTGGGCAGCATATCGGGAGTGAATTGGATGCGTTGGAACTTGCAGCCGACTGACCTGGCCAGCGTTTTGGCCAGCACGGTTTTGCCCACGCCTGGGACATCCTCGATGAGAATGTGGCCCTGACACAGCAGTCCGAGTACTGTTAGCTGCACAGCGGCGCGTTTGCCGATTATCACACGCTCTACGTTCTCTACAATGCGATTGGCGATTGCCTGAACATCAGCCATATAGACACTCCTTGTGAGGGGTATTGATAAGTTGCTTTGGAATTGAACTTGCAGAGTATACCAAGATTGCCCTGTGCTTGGTAGTATTTTGGTGACATTTTGGGGTCTGGCGTGGGCAAATCGTATATTGATTCTTATCTGTTTTTCAGGTGTGGGGTGTGGAACGGCCGTTACCCTCCCCGTTAGTCAAAATCACCAATAAATCCATCTCCTTTTTGTGCCTGTTGACGGAAAAATGGGCAAATGGTATAGTTGAGCCATCAACTACTTTTGTGGCAACCAAACATTACAAAACGTAACTATCCCAAATTAAACGCTTTCGGAATTTGTAATTACAATAGAGTGGTCGTTGATCGGAAGAAGTGTAAGAGATGCGCCTACAAATCGTATTTTTCGGCTCGAAACAGTTGATTTTGGCAGTTTGTGACGTAAGTTGCGCCTGTTTGGACAAATAATTTGTCTGAATGGGCGTTTTTTTATTGTTTTCGGCGCAATGTTCGCCAGGTGACCTGGCGGAAAAGATTCGAATCTTAAAGGAGTAGGGATGAATAGGAAGGTCAAAGCAAGCTGGCGGCTGCTTATGAGCAGCCTGTTGGTTTTATTGTTGTTTGGCGGCATGTTCTGGCTGCTGCGCCCCCCGGCGCAGGCGGCCACAGGAAATGGCTCAGCGCTGCCGGCAGTGGGCGGCACGGCCGTTTCTGCTCCCGACAGTTTCACCCCAACCAGCAGCACGGCGGCCATCAATTGGTGCGCTGCCGGTGACTTCAACAGTTGGAACAATAGCAGCACGCCCCTTTTTGATGACGGCACCGCCGGTGACCTGATCGCCGGGGATGGCGTTTATTCCGTGGACCTGGTGATACCCACCGCCGGACGGTACGAATTCAAGGCGGTGGAGTGTGGTAATTGGGGCAATGCCTTCCCCAGCGACAACGCCTGGCTGATTACCACCCAAGACGCCCACACTGTCAAACTGACGTTTGACGCCAACAATTACGGCGCTGATGCCGGGCTGGTGATGAAGCCGTCGCAAAACATTGTCAACGCTTGGTTTGATGTGCCGCCGGCTTCCTTTACAGTGGTCGGCCCCTGGCAGCAGTGGAACAATACCGCCGTGACAACAACGATGACGGCCGTTGGCCATGGCATTTACCGCCTGGCCTATGATTTTGCCGCCGCCGGCGCGTACGAAGCCAAAATTAGCGAAACCGGCAACTGGAGCAATCAGATTGGCGCTGACGGCCGTAACAAAAACGCCCCGACCATCGCTTTCACCACCACCGGGGTCAATCAAACCGTCATCTTCTTGCTGGATACCGTCACCGGGCGTATGTCCATCACCCCCAATGGCAGCGGCGCTGGCAACTGGTGCGCGGCCGGTGACTTTAACAGCTGGAATAACGCCAGCGACCCCCTTTACGACGATGGGACCAACGGCGACCTTGTAGGCGGCGATGGCGTTTATTCCCTGGATGTGGTCCTGGCGGCTGCCGGACGTTCGGAATTTAAGGCCGTTGAATGCAACAACTGGAGTGTCGCTTACCCATCTGACAATGCCTGGATGATTGCTTCCGCAGGTGGTCAGACGGTGAAAATTACCTTCGATACCAATGACCACAGCGCCGATGCCGGGCTGCCCTTTGTGCCTGCCCAGTACATCGTGAATGCCTGGGATGATATGCCTCCCAGCCTGACCGTTGTCGGTCCGTGGCAAAGTTGGAACAACAGCGACGCAGCCACCACGCTGGCTAGTTTGCCCAACCAGTATTACATTTTGTCCCATCAGTTTGCCACAGCCGGCGCCTATGAAGCTAAAACCACCAACACCGGCGCCTGGGACAATCAAATTGGCATAGACGGCCGTAACAAAAATGCCGGCACCATCCCCTTCACCGTAGCCGCCGATGGCGATGTGGCCGCCTTTTATATTGATGGACGCAACGGCCGTACAGCCATCGTCACCCCGGCCCCGCTGCTGCCCCCCATCGACCTGAACCTGGTCAAACCGGCCGTGCAGCACGCCGTGCAGGACGAAATCTTCTACTTCGCCCTGACCGACCGCTACCAGGACGGCGACCCAACCAACAACACGGGCGGCATTCCCGGCGGTCCCACCGACCACGGCTACGACCCCACGGACATCAGCTACTACCACGGCGGCGACCTCAGCGGCCTGTCGGCGACGGCCACATTGGACTACATCCAGGGCCTGGGTGTGTCGGCCATCTGGATCACCCCGGTCTTCGAAAACAACCCGACCCAGCCGGACAGCACAGCCACCAACGGCATCGGCGCGGCGTATCATGGCTACTGGATTCTCGATTACGAAACAGCCGATCCCCACCTGGGCACGGACCAGGAACTGATCGACTTCATCACCGCCGCCCACGGCCGTGGTCTGAAGGTTTACTTCGATTTTGTCGCCAACCACACCGGCGACCTGATCAGCTACGTCGAGGGCACGTCGGCTTATCGCTACAAGGCCGATTACCCGTACCGTGACGCCAGCGGCAATGCGTTTGACGACCGGGATTACATTTTTGGCGTGTTTCCGCCATTGGATACGGCCGTTAGTTTCCCCTACACGCCCGAAGTAGCCCCCGCCGACGCCAATCGCAAAGCGCCGGCCTGGCTCAACAACCCCATCTACTACCACAACCGGGGCGACTCCACCTTCGCCGGTGAAAGCTCCACCTACGGCGATTTCTTCGGCCTGGACGATGTCTTCACCGAGCAGCCTTTCGTGGTCAACGGCTTCACCGACATTTTGACCAACACCATCGCCGCCTACGACGTGGACGGCTACCGCATGGACACCGTTAAACACGTCAACATCGAATTCTGGCAGCAGGTCATTCCGGCGGTCATGGATTACGCCACCAACAACGGCAAGCCCGACTTCTTCATCTTTGGCGAGGTGTTTGATGGCAGCGCGGCCGCCATGAGCCAATTCACCACCCAGGGCACGCTGCCCGGCGTGTTGGACTTTGGTCTGCACGGCGCGGCCACCAACTTCGCCGCCAACGGCGCAGCCACCGACAACCTGCGCAACCTCTACGCCGCCGACGATTACTTCACCGACGCCGACAGCAACGCTTACCAATTAGGCACGTTTGTCAGCAACCACGATGGCAACATCGAGCGCCTGGGGTATCGCCTGCGGCAAAGCCAGGGCGGCGCAAGTGACGCCGAACTGGTGCAGCGCATGGAACTGGGTTACGCCCTGCTCTACTTTGGGCGCGGCTTCCCGGTGGTCTACTATGGCGACGAGCAAGGGTTTGTCGGCGGCGGCAGCGACAAGCTGGCCCGCGAGGACATGTTCCCCAGCCAAGTGGCGGCGTACAATGGCGATTTGATTGGCACGACCGCGACGGTGGCCGACGATAACTTTGATGCGGCCCATCCGCTGTACCAGACGCTGGGCGATTTTGCCGCTGTGCGCGATGCCAATCTGGCGCTGCGGCGCGGCGCGCAAATCCACCGCTACTCGACGAACACCACGGGTATTTACGCCTTTTCGCGCATCGAACGCGGCGAGAAAGTGGAATATGTGGTGGCCCTGAACAACGCTACGACGGCGCAGCAGGCGACGTTTGATGTCTATTCGGCCAATATGGGCTTTACGGCCGTTTACCCCCTATCCGCCTCGCCCCTCACCTCCAACGCCAGCAGCCAGCTCACCGTCGACGTACCCGCCCTGAGCGTGGTCGTTTACAAAGCCGACGCGCCGCTGGCAGCCAAAGCGCCGGCCGTCGCGCCGGACGTCACCTTCAACACCCCCGCGCCCAATGCCGAAGTGACCGGCCGCGTCGAAGTGGGCGTCGACCTGAGCGCGCCCGTCTTCGCTGAGGTCAATTTCTCGGTGAAAGTGGGCGCCGGCGCTTACGAATACATCGGCACAGACAACAACGCGCCTTACCGCATCTTCTACGATGTCAGCCAGATAGCCCCCGGCACAGAAGTTACCTTCCAGGCCATCGTCAACGACCTGAACGGCGGCTACAAGAACAACATCGTCACCGTCGTCGTGGGTCAAAATGTGGTTCCGGGGCAGGAACAATACGCCATCATCCACTACCACCGCCCGGCCGGCGATTATGGCGATTTTACCTCTTCGGACTTCAACGATTTCTGGGGCCTGCATCTGTGGGGTGACGCCATCGCTCCCAACGAAGGCACCACCTGGGATCAGCCCAAGAAATTTGCCGGAATTGATGATTTTGGCGCGTTTGTGGCGATTCAATTACAAGACATTACCAAACCGGTCAATTTCATCATCCATCGCGGCAATGATAAAGACACCCCGGCCGACCGCAGCTTCGACCCCTCGGTAACGCCGGAAATCTGGTTGATCCAGGGCGATACCACCAACTACGCCTCGCGCGCCGAAGCGACGGGCGCGACGTTGGTGCATTACAATCGTCCCGACGCCACGTATACAGACTGGAAGTTGTATCTGTGGCAGACGGATTGGAACAACGACTGGAACGTGTCTCACACGTATGACGGCCTGGACAGCTTTGGCGCGGTGTACAGCATCACCACATCGGTTTACCCCTCGCTAACTGTCACCAGCCCGCTCAGCTTCATCATGCACAATGGGCCGGATAAGGATCCGCCGAACAGCCCGGATCGCAGCTACACGCCAGCCGACCAGTTTGAAATCTGGTTGAATTCGGGCAATGAAACGGTGTTTGATTCGTGGGGCGCGGCGACGAATACGGCCGTATTCCACTACGCTCGCTGCCTCAACGATTTCGGCAACTACGAGAGCAGCGACTACAACGACTTCTGGGGTATGCACCTCTGGGGCGATGTAGACGTGCCGGGCGTCACCTGGCAAACGCCTCTGAAAGCCGCCGGCCAGGATGGCTTTGGCGTTTACTTTGAAGTGCCGCTGATCAACGGCGCATCCACCGTCAATTACATCTTCCATCGCGGCGATGAAAAAGATACGCCCGCCGATCAATCCCTGAACCTGGCCAACATGGGGTACGAAATCTGGGTTGTCAACGGCGACATCGTGGACGTGAACGGTCTGCGCCGCCAGATTAACTCCCAACCGATCGCCTACTCCATCCGCGAGCAGGTTTGCGCCGGAGCAACCGTGGGCAACATTGATCAGCAGATGGCCCACTGGTTAAGCGCCAACACCATCGGCTGGGAGCCATTGGTGGCTGCGGATCAGGTCTTCTTGCACGCTGCCCCGACGGGCGGTCTGGTCCTGGACGCCAACGGCATCAGCGGCGGCACAGTCTATACGCTGACGCAGAATGGGGTGATCGCCGGCGACATTGCCGCCAAATTCCCGCATCTGGCCGGCATTCCGGCCTGGGAACTCGACCCGGCAGACGTACCTGACGTGGCTGAACTGCTGAAAGGGCAGATCGCCGTTTCCGCCTTTGCCGGCGGCGTCCTGGTAGACGCAACCGGCCTGCAAATCCCCGGCGTGTTGGACGATCTTTATGCGGCCGACGCGTATGGCCAGCAGTTAGGGCCGGTGTGGGTTGGGGGCACCCCGGCGCTCAAATTGTGGGCGCCAACGGCTAAATCGGTGACGCTGCACCTGTTTGACGACGCCAATCCGGCGACGACCAGCGTGCCTTATACGATGACGTTGGATTCGGCCAGCGGCGTATGGAGCATCGTTGGCGCGCCAAATTGGAAGAACAAATATTACCTGTACGATGTGGAAGTATACGTCCACAGCACCGGGCAGGTGGAACACAACCTGGTGACCGACCCGTATTCATATGGGTTGGCCATGAACAGCACTCGCAGCCAACTTGTTGACCTGGCCGATCCGGCGCTGGAGCCGGTGGGTTGGGATGCGCTGGCCAAGCCGCCGCTGGTAAACCCGGAAGATATCACCGTCTACGAACTGCACATACGCGACTTTAGCGTCAACGACCCGTTGGTCGCTCCGGCGGACAGGGGGACGTTTAAGGCGTTTACTTACATGAACAGCTATGGCATGCTGCACTTGCGGCAGCTCGCCGAGGCCGGGTTGACGCATGTGCATCTGCTGCCGGTGTTCGATATTGCCACCATCAATGAGGATAAGTCGACCTGGCAAGAACCGGACTTTACGGGCGCAGACATGGGACCGGCTTCACAGGATCAGCAGGCGGCGGTAACGGCCGTTGCCGACACCGACGCCTTCAACTGGGGCTACGACCCGCTCCACTACACCGTCCCTGAAGGCAGCTACAGCACCGTGCCTACCGGAACCATGCGCATCTACGAATTCCGCCAGATGGTGGAATCGCTCAACCAGAATGACTTGCGCGTAGTCATGGACGTGGTCTACAACCACACCAACGCCTCAGGTCAAAACGCAAACTCGGTTCTGGACAAAGTGGTGCCCGGTTATTACCATCGCCTCAATAACGTGGGCAAGGTAGAAACCAGCACCTGCTGCCAGAATACGGCCACCGAACACGACATGATGGAAAAACTGATGGTCGACTCCATCGTTGTCTGGGCTAAATACTACAAAGTCGACGCCTTCCGTTTTGACCTGATGGGCCATCATATGAAAGACAACATGCTGGCCGTACGCGCCGCCCTCGACGCGCTAACGCTGGAAAATGACGGCGTAGACGGCAAGTCCATCTACATGTACGGTGAAGGCTGGAACTTTGGCGAAGTGGCCAACAATGCGCGCGGCGTAAACGCCACCCAGCTCAACATGGCGGGGACCGGCATTGGCACGTTTAGCGATCGGCTGCGCGACGCGGTGCGCGGACCAAGTCCGTTCGCCAGCGGTTTGGACCTGCAAAATCAAGGGTTCGCTAACGGTCTGTATTACGACCCGAACACACACCCGCAAGGAGATGCGCTGGCTCGTTTGCTGCTGCTTTCGGACCAGATTCGGGTGGGGTTGGCCGGTAATCTGGCCAGCTACGAGTTCATAGACCGCGACGGCAATCTGGTGACAGGCGCGCAGGTGGATTACAACGGTCAGCCGACCGGCTACACGGCCGATCCGCAAGAACATATCGTGTACATCTCCAAACACGATAACCAGACCTTGTACGACATTAACGCGTACGCCAGCCCGACGGCGACGACCACAATGAGCGACCGCGTCCGTATTCAGCAGATGGGGTTAAGTATTGTGTCCTTGAGTCAGGGCGTGCCGTTCTACCAGGCAGGCAGCGATATGCTGCGGTCCAAATCGTTGGATCGGGACAGTTATAACTCGGGCGACTGGTTTAACCGGCTGGATTTCACCTACAGCACCAACAATTGGGGCGCAGGCCTGCCGGTGGCAGGCGTGAACCAACCGAACTGGTTCGTGATGGAACCGTTGTTGAGCGATCCGGGGATGATGCCGTCGCATGATGACATTGCCCACTCGGCTAATTGGTACCAGGATTGGTTGGCGATTCGTTACAGCTCGCCGTTGTTCCGGTTGGAAACGGCCGTCGACGTCCAATCCCGCCTCTCGTTTGAAAACGTCGGTCCGAACCAGATTCCTGGCCTCATCGTCATGAATTTGTCTGACGTGGTGAGCGGCACGGCCGACCTGGACCCGCTGTACGACTGGGTGGTGGTTTTGTTTAACGCCAACGACGAACCGCAAACCATCAGCAGCACAACCTGGATCGACCAAAACCTGACGCTGCACCCGGTGCAGGCGGCTTCGGTTGACGAGGTGGTAAAGCAGACGACTTTTGATGCGGCGACGGGTACGTTTGTGGTTCCGGGCCGGACAACGGCCGTGTTCGTAGCCCGCCAGACGCATATCCAATACTTCCCGATCATTGGGGTGCGTGTATCTGTTCCGGCAGCCGCGCCGGCGGCGGCGGAGCCTCAGGCGTCGACCACGATGCCCTGGATCGCCATGCTGGTGATGCCGGCCATGTTGGTGGGCATGCTGCCTGGGCGGCGTCAGCGATAAATAGGTTGCGTGACGGATGACGGTTGATGGTTAGCCGGTCATCCTGAACTGGGTATGAGAAACGGCCGTTTCGCCTGTGTGGGGAAACGGCCGTTTTTTCGCTTAGGTAGAACATTTGTGATAAAATCAACCGGTTGACATGATGCAAAAGAAAGAACACACAACACCCTTGCCGGGTATCTGGCAAACCATTGCCGCCGGCTTCGATTTCACCAGCAAACACCTCTGGTTGATCCTTCTGCCGGTGCTGCTCGACAGCTTTTTATGGCTGGGACCTCGATTAAGCGGGCGTCTGATTATCGAGCGATTTGTATCGCTGCTGCCGACAGATCAGGCTCTGCTCGATTTGAACAGCCAGCTGTTGGCGATGGCCCCACGCACTAATTTGTTCACCAGCCTGTCTGTCCCATTGCTGGGCATTCCTGCGCTGATGGTTGGCGCGACGCCGGAAAAGACGCCGCTGCCGACGCAGATTGTGGAGCTTGATAGTGTGGCCGCATGGATGGGCTTGTTTTTGGTGTTTAGCTTGATGGGATTGCTGCTGACGGCCGTTTATTACACCTTAATTGCGCAAAGCTTGCAGCGCGCAGGCGCGGCCAACACGCCGTTATCTGGGCTGGCCCTGATAAGCCGCATGGTCAAAGTGTGGCTGCGGTTGATTGGGTTGAGTGTGGTGATGGTCATCATGGGGTTGGCGTTGTACATTCCTTTGCTGCCCATCAGCCTGGTGCTTGGTTTCATCAGCACCGTTTTGGCGGCGCTGGTCCTGTTTTTAGGACCGGTGATTATGATGTGGGTGGTGATTTATCTGTTTTTTGTGCCGTTTGGGTTGGCGTGGCACGGCCGTTCTTTGTTCCAGACGGCCGTTGAAAGCCTCCAATTGGTGCGTCTGCACCTCATCCCCACCCTGGGAATGCTGCTGGCGCTGCTCATCATCCGCAATTTATTGAGCATGGTCCTACTCATTGCCGATGACGGCTCCTGGTTGACCCTGGCCGGCATGGTGGGTCACGCTTTTGTGATGACCTCGCTCGTTGCGGCGACCTTTATATTTTACCGTGATCGTTACCAGGTATTGTTTGCGGGTGTCTCCCAACAGCCGCGGCCAACACTTGGATCATGAGGCAAGAAGGTAAATTCTCGAAAGAATTTTATTTTTTGCTCAAACTACAACTTTCCACAAGCAGGATTCCACATGGCGAAACAAACTGATTCGACGACAAAATACGATGAAAACAGCATTCAAGTCCTGAAAGGCTTGGAAGCCGTCCGCCGCCGCCCGGGTATGTACATCAACGATACAGATATCAAAGCGCTGCACCACATGGTGACGGAAATCGTTGATAATTCCATTGACGAGGCCATGGCCGGCCGCTGCGACCGGATCGAGGTGGTGATTAACCCTGACGAATCGGTGACTGTGAGCGACAACGGCGTAGGCATTCCGGTAGCCATGCATCCCACCGAAAAAGTATCTGCCTTGCAACTGGTCATGACGACGCTGCACGCTGGCGGCAAGTTCGACGAATCAGCCTACAAAGTGTCCGGCGGGCTGCATGGCGTCGGCGCAGCGGCGGTAAACGCCCTATCGGATTGGATGGAAGTGACCGTGAAGCGGGATGGCTATCTCCACCGTCAGCGCTACCACCGGGGGATTCCTGAAGGTCCGGTGGAAAAGGTGCGCAAATTAAAACCGGGCGAAGACACCGGCACAACTTCTACTTTCCGCTACGACGAAACCATCTTCAAGGATGGGGAAACCTATCGTTTTGAAACGTTGATGAACCATTTCCGCGAAATCGCCTTTGTGACGAGCAGTGTGTTTATAAAATTGCGGGACGAACGGCCGTCTACCCCCCGCGAAATGAGCTTTTATTTTGAAGGCGGCGTGAAATCGTTTGTGCGCTTCCTGAATCGTAACCGTAAAGTTTTACACGATCCCATCTACGTCCAAAAAGAAGTGGACCGCATCGGCGTCGAAGTCGCCATGCAGTACACCGAAGGCGTAGCCATTTCCGAGTATGCCTTTGCCAATACCATTCATACACCGGATGGTGGCACACATTTAACCGGTGTACGCACGGCCGTGACCCGCATTATCAACAAATATGCCCGCGACAACAACTTCCTCAAGGAAAAAGACACCAACTTTTCCAGCGATGATACCCGCGAAGGTATCACCGTTGTCGTTAGTGTAAAGCACCCCGACCCCCAATTTGAAAGCCAGACCAAAGTAAAGCTGATGAACGCCGAAGTCAGCGGCATCGTTTCCTCCGTTACTAGCGAGGCGCTGCAAGCTTACCTGGAAGAAAACCCCCGCGAAGCGCGCAAAATTATTGATCGTTGCCTCACATCATCCCGTGCGCGAGACGCCGCCCGTAAAGCGCGCGACCTGGTGATGCGTAAGAGTGCCCTGGAAAGCCTGACTCTGCCCGGCAAACTGGCCGATTGCTCCGAACGCGATCCGGCCAAATGTGAACTGTACATTGTCGAGGGTGATTCGGCCGGCGGCACGGCTAAACAAGGACGCGACCGCCACTTCCAGGCGATTTTGCCCCTGCGCGGCAAAATTCTAAACACCGAGCGGGCACGATTAGACAAAATTCTGGCCAACAACGAGGTGAAAGCCCTCATCTCTGCCTTAGGCATTGGCATCGGCGAAACGCTGGACATTGCTAACTTACGGTATCACCGGATCATTATCATGACCGACGCCGACGTGGATGGCAGCCATATACGCACGCTGCTGCTGACATTTTTCTTCCGCTACATGCCGGTACTCATCGAGGCCGGACATCTGTTTATTGCTCAACCGCCATTGTTTGCGGTGAAAGAAGGCAAGCAACTTCATTACACCTACACCGAGGCGCAGCAAGAAGTGCTGCTGAAGCAGTTGGCCGGGAAAAAGGTGGGCATCCAGCGGTACAAGGGTTTAGGCGAAATGAACGCACAGCAGTTGTGGGAAACAACGATGGATCCCGGCGAACGCACATTGCTGCAAGTGACGATTGAGGATGCGCTGCTGGCGGATCGCACATTCGACATGTTAATGGGCAGTGAAGTAGCTCCGCGCAAGCGGTTTATCATGACGCACAGTAGCGAAGTGCGAAACCTGGATGTGTAGGTATCGTGCATGTTGTTCGTCGTATTGTCCTATCTGATTTATCATCTAGATCATTCATGATGCTATCAATCTATGGGCAGTCCCGGACCATCACGCTCCTCCTTCCCAATTGCTCAAAGTACGGCCGGCCTGACACAGACCTGCCCCTGTTAGCTCAACCAGGCTTTGGTGGGAAAGACCAATGCCACCATTGATATAATCTTTCGTATCCTTTATACTGTAAACACACCGATGGGGAGTAGCCGCCCGGCTCACCGGGATGGGCAGCCGTCAAGACGGAAAGTAATTTCCCGGTTGTCTGACTTTATGTGCAAGACCATCGCCTTCAGGGTGATGGTCTTTTTTTATTTGTATGACTTTCGTCTGACTATTGAGAAAAAGAATGCGATTTGTGCCTCTGCTTTTCTTCCTTGTTATTACTGGCCTGGCATTACCCATTCTCGTGGCGGCTGAGTGCTCTGACCTGGCAATAACCATTTCTGAGTCAGGCGATTGCAGCCTGTTTGAGCAATTTGATTTTGACGAAGAGCTTAATATGCCCATTATTGGGGGATGGACAAATAGATTAAGCGCTGACAAAGTATCACAGGCGCCAGTTCGTCGGTGTTCGCACTTTTTGCTCCTTGCCCCACCACCTCCAAAATACCTCTAACTTCAAATAACTTGCGCATATCTTCTCGTGGCCTGATTAGGCCGGCCGCGTCACATGCCATCACGAAAGCATGTGAGTTATTGAATCATTTTAGAGGCAATTTTAAATCCCCCAAAAGACCTTTGACAACCTGGAGATGAAGCCAATATGCACACACAACACTGGCATACCCTTACTCGGGATGACGCTCTGATACAACTGAATACCAACCCCAACGGCCTGGATACCAACGAAGCGGCCAAACGTCTGCAAGAAAACGGTCCCAATGAGTTACAGGCCGCCCATCGGGTTTCGCCATGGACAATTTTGCTCGAACAATTCAAAAATGTGCTGATATTGATTCTACTCGGCGCGACGATCATTTCGCTTTTCCTGGGACACGGCATCGAATCGGTGGTGATCGCTATCATCGTGCTGTTCGCTGTAGGGCTGGGCTTCGTGCAGGAATACCGCGCCGAACGCGCCATTGAGGCCCTGCGCCAGATGGCCGCTCCCACTGCCACGGTGCTGCGCGATGGGGCCGAAAGCAAAATTCCGGCCCGTGAAGTGGTTCCGGGGGAAGTGATCCTGCTGCGCACCGGCGACCGCATCCCCGCGGACGGCCGTCTCCTTGAAACGGTCAACCTGCAAATCGAAGAAGCCGCCCTGACAGGAGAATCGGTGCCGGTGGAAAAGCATGTTCGCGCCCTGGAAAACGCCGATATACCCCTCGGCGACCGCAAAAATATGGCTTACGCCGGGACTGCTGTTACTTACGGCCGTGGTAAGGCCTTGGTGACGGCCACCGGCATGAATACCGAGTTTGGTAAGATCGCCAAAATGCTGCAAGACGTAGAAAGCGGCAAGACCCCACTCCAGCACAATCTGGATAAGGTCGGAACCATGCTGGCGCGGGTGGCATTTGTCGTCGTGGCGATCATCGTTGCCCTGGGGCTGCTGCGCGGTCAACCCTTCATCGAGATGCTAATCTTCGGCATTGCTCTGGCCGTGGCCGTAGTGCCCGAGGCGCTGCCGGTCGTGGTGACCATTTCCCTGGCCATTGGTGTCCAAAAAATGGTCAAGCGCAACGCCCTGATCCGCCGCCTACCTGCCGTGGAAACGCTCGGCAGCACCTCGGTGATCTGCTCTGATAAAACGGGCACGCTCACCAAAGACGAGATGACCATACGCCGTCTGTACTGCGCCGGACAGGTGGTCAGCGTCTCGGGCGCGGGTTACACTCCCGAAGGCGACTTCTCGACCAATGGCGGCGTAACCGGTGAATACTTTCCTGCTCTGCGCCAGATGCTCACCGCCGCCGCTCTGGCCTCCGACACGCGCCTGGTGCAGACTGAAAACGGCGGTTGGGGCATCAAAGGCGATCCCACGGAGGGAGCGTTGATTGTAGCGGCGGCCAAGGCCGGGCTGCAGAAGGATGCTCTGGACGTCGTTCACCCACGTGTGCAAGAAATCCCCTTTTCTTCCGAAACCAAGCGCATGACTACCCTGCATGAGGCCGATGGCATAACCACTGCCTACGCCAAAGGCGCGCCGGAAGTGATTCTGGCTAGCTGCGATTTTGTGCTGGCGGAGAACGGTGTGTTTCTGTTGGATTCTGCCACCCGCGAGGACATCCTGAACCAGGCGCAGACGATGGCTGGCGAGGCTTTGCGTGTGCTGGGAATCGCCTCCAAATCCAATGTGATCCTCGAAACAGCCGAGAAGGGTATGACTTTTTTGGGACTGACAGGCATGATTGACCCGCCGCGTCCCGAAGCAAAAGCCGCCATCGCCTTGTGCCGGGAGGCTGGCATCCGTCCGGTGATGATCACCGGCGACCACCCCGTCACGGCGCAGGCGGTGGCGCGAGAACTGGGTCTGCTACACAACGGCGGACGGGTGGTGACAGGGGCTGAGTTGGAGGAAATGAGTGATGAGGTGTTGGGCCGCGACGTGGAGGATATCAGCGTATATGCTCGTGTCTCTCCCTCGCACAAGTTGCGTGTTGTGACGGCCTGGCAATCACGCGGTCACATTGCCGCCATGACCGGCGACGGCGTTAATGACGCTCCAGCGCTTAAAAAGGCCGACATCGGCATTGCGATGGGCATCACCGGTACCGATGTGACGAAAGAAGCCGCCGCTATGACCCTCACCGACGACAACTTCGCCTCGATTGTGGCCGCTGTTGAAGAAGGCCGGGGTGTATTTGGTAACATCAAAAAATATCTGATGTATCTGCTCTCTTCCAACATCGGTGAGATCGGCCTGATGGCCGGCTCGGTGCTTTTGGGCCTACCTTTGCCGTTAACGGCCGTGCAAATCCTCTATGTCAACCTGGCCACCGACGGCCTGCCAGCCCTGGCGCTATCGGTAGACCCGCCTGAAGCTGACCTGATGAAGCACCGACCGCGCGACCCCCACACCGGCATCTTCACCCGCCCTGTAGTGGCGTTGATGGTGCTGGGAGGGCTGTGGTCCACTTTGATCAATTTGGGACTGTTCACTTGGGCGCTTAACGTGGGCAAGAGCCTGGAAGAAGCGATGACAATGACCTTCGTTTCGCTGGTGCTGATCCAGTTCTTCAAGGCCTACATCTTCCGCTCTGACCGGCATTCGATCTTCAATAAACCCTTTGCCAACAAATGGCTTAATTTCGCTATTATGTGGGAAATTGCGTTGCTGTTCGTCATTTTGTACGTCCCATTCTTGCACGATGCGTTTGGCACTTATTACCTGCCACCCAAAGACTGGTTGATTGTTGGCGTTCTGTCCGTGACGATTGTGCCGGTGCTGGAATTGGCAAAATGGGTGATCCGCAAGGGTTGGCTGGGAAAAACCAGCTAAAACGATACCTGGTCACATGAAGGATACGAATGTTTTTCGCACCGTAAGGGTTATTATGTCCGGGTATCATATTGTCACCTCTTTAGCCTGATAAGTTGATTTTCCTAAAGGAAATTCAGGTGGCACGTCGAAACGGCTAAATCAGCGTCTGCAGGCCAAAGACGGGATCGGGCTGGCGCAGAAGCCGGCTGGACCGTGTTATTAGCGGTGGCAGAGGATGGGAAACCGTAGCCGGAGACCCTGTCTGCTTGGCTGTTCAGGGGTTCCAAACTTGTGCCAATGGAACAGAAGTGTAGTTTGAGAATTCTGTTTGGCAGGCGGTCAGTCGCGCCGTTTGGCAACCGTTTGAAAAATTGAAAGGGGGCATGACGATGGGGAAACGGCCGTTCCGTTACCCTTCCCTCATAAACAACAAACGGCAACACAAACGGAGGTCAAGATGCAATTAGAAATTGAATCTGTCGCCAAACAATATCGCAAAGGAACATGGGCGCTGCACGAAGCAACGTTACGCCTGAAGCCTGGGGTGATTGGGCTGCTGGGGCCAAACGGGGCGGGCAAAACAACGCTCATGAATATTCTGGCCACTATTACGACCGCCACAAACGGCCGTGTCCTGTGGAACGGCGTCGATATTGCCCAAAAACCAGATGCACTGCGCCGGACATTGGGCTATTTGCCGCAAGATTTTGGCGTTTACCCGCATCTCAACGCCGTCGAATTTTTGCACTACATGGCAGCGATTAAAGGGCTGCCCAAAGCCGCCGCCCGCCGCCGGACCGACGAACTGCTCACGGTTTTGCATTTAACCCAGGCCGCAAAACGGCCGTTAGGCAGCTATTCCGGCGGCATGAAACAACGGATCGGCATTGCCCAGGCTTTACTCAACGATCCGCAGCTTCTCATTGTAGACGAACCGACGGTCGGCCTGGACCCGGAGGAGCGTAATCGCTTTCGCCAACTCATGGCTGATCTGGCCGGTAACCGGATCATCCTCTTTTCCACGCATATCGTGGCCGATATTGAGGCATCGGCGACAGAAGTCGCCATCCTCAATCAAGGCCGGCTGCGGCAGCACACCACGCCAGAGGCACTGCTGCAAGCGGTGGAAGGGTGCGTGTGGGAATGGGTGATCCCGGCGGCGGAACTGCCACTCGTGCGCCAGCAGCATGTGGTCAGCAGCGCCATTCGCCGCAGCGATGGCATCCATGTGCGCCTGGTATCGATCGCGCCGCCGGCCGCCGACGCCCATAGTGTGACACCCACGTTGGAAGATGCCTACCTGTGCGCAGTTCATCTGGGGCAGGTAGATGGTAGTGGAACGGCCGTTCCCAGTCAGGCTGGCAACCGGAAATTAGAGATGGTCCAATCACCCATCTCAGTTGTTTAAAAAACTTGTAACCAATCAGGCTTCTCTGGCAAGACCCCAAGGGTTTGATACCCAAACAATCCAAATCCACAGGAGCAAACCCTTGGAGTCTGTAAAGTTACAAAAACTTCTTGCCAAGGGGCAAAGAGACTGGGAGACATTCTTATGAACACTTTCAACATCCTGTTTCACCTGATGTTAGCCGACTTTTTAGAGCGTGCGCGCCGTCCGGGCATCTGGTTGGTGGCGGCGCTGGGGATTGGGTTTGGTTACCTTTTCCTGCCGCCCGCCGATTCGCAAACGCTGATGTTGGCGTTAGGGCCGTGGCGCGGCGTTTATAACTCGGCCTGGGTAGGCGTGGTGTTTGGCTTGCTGGCGGTGATGATTTTGCCGTTGTTCGCTTTTTACGCCGTTAAAAACAGCATCAGCCGCGACCGGGACACGCGCGTTGGGCAGATTATCGCCTCGACGCCGGTGAAACGGCCGTTATACCTGCTGGGCAAATGGCTCAGCAATCTGGCCGTGCTCGCCATTTTGTTGGCGGTGTTGTCGGTGATGGCTGTGGCCATGCAGCTTGTGCGCGGAGAAGCGACGGCCGTGCAACCAGTCTTGCTGCTGGCGCCGCTTTGGCTGCTCGGTTTGCCGGTGATGGCGCTGGTCGCGGCTGTGGCTTTATTGTTTGAATCATTGCCGCTGTTTTCTGGCGGGGTGGGCAACATTGTCTACTTCTTCGGCTGGTTTTTTTACCTGGGCGGCGTTGCCTTGCCCGGGGTGTTTCAGGCGCAAATCGGCTGGATCAGCCCGCGTCCCGATTTGCTGGGCGTTAGCCGCCCTATCGCCGCGCTGCAAACATTCGCCGCCACCGTTGATCCGGCTTATAACGGCCATTTCAACTTTGCCGGAGCCAGTTACGGCCGTTTGCCTACCCTCGTTCTGTGGCCAGGCATGTCCTGGAGCGGCATCATCATCGTGGAACGGCTGTTGTGGCTGGCTGTGGCCGTGGGCATGGTACTCCTGACTGCCCTTTTCTTCGATCGTTTTGACCCGGCGCGAACGATTGTGCTGTGGTCACCACGCAGGAAACGGCGGCCAACGGCCGTTCGCCAACTGGCTGCCGACCCCAACCTGGAACCGGCCATCACGCCAACGCAGCTTAGCGCCGGCACGTTGGCCCTGAAACGGCCGTCGCTGCCAGCGCTTTTGCAGGCGGAATTGGGCTTGATGCTGCACGGCCGTCCGTATTGGCTTTATGGAACGGCAGCGCTCATCACCCTGGTCAGTGTAGCGGCTCCGGTCGGCGACGGGCCGCCGGTGGCCGCGCTGGCCTGGTTGTGGCCGCTGCTGCTCTGGGCAGAATTAGGCACACGCAGCCGGACATACCACACGCACACACTGGTTTTTGCCGCGCCGGAACCGCGCCGGGCGCAGTTTTGGGCGCCCTGGCTGGCCGGTGTAGCGCTGGCGCTGGCGGCCACGGCCGTTTTGGTTTTCAAAGCCGTGGCCAGCGGCAGCATCACACAAGGGCTGGGAATGCTTATTGGCGCATTGTTTGTCCCGTCGCTGGCGCTGGCGTGTGGCGTGTGGAGCGGCAACGGCCGTTTGTTTCAGGTGGTTTATCTGCTGTGGTGGTTCTCAGCGGCCGTGGGCAATACCTGGTTGGATTTTATGGCCTATGGGGAAGTAACAGCTGCTGCCGGTACACCTCTCGTTTACCTGTGTCTGGCCGTCTTGCTGTTGCTGGCAGCTTATATGGGTGAAACGCATACCCGCAAACACCTCCTGTAATGTCGAAGTCCCAAGGGTTTTGAGTACACACCATCAGTGAACAAATCATAAAAGGATCGAATCATGTTACAACCTGTTCGTTTTAAGCAAACACATTTTGGCCATATCGTTGGGTTCTCGTGGATTAGTTTGTTGGCCGGAATCATTTTGCTGGGGTTAACTTTTAGCGCTGGGCGTCAGAGACCAGCCGCAGAATGCAGCTGTTAAAGCGCTGTGCACATGGCACTTTGAGGGCTACCCGGATTTTTACCTCTGGGGAAACAAGACAAAACCGAATAGATGATTACCTTTTAGGAGGCGTGATGCGTGAATTTTCTTGTCACGCATCACGCCTCACGCCGCATATTTACCCTGAAGACAGGTCCACTCTTTTAGCGTTCAATGATCGGCAGGTACACCAGATCCGGGCCGCGGCTGTGCCAGAAGCCGCCGTTGATCTGGAAATCGCCGGCGCTTACTATGCCGGCGTCGGCCTGACCGACCGTGCCTCGGACTAGGAACTGGCCGCCAGAACTGGACCCGCCGCCGCCGTCCACCGTGGACTGCGCCAGATGGAACGTCCCGCCGCTTTGCGCCAGCGCCAGACCACCGACTACGAGGCAAATCAGGCACACGGCCGTTAAAATTTTGATCCAATCGCGCTGTTTCATGACGCCTGGCCTCTTTGCTGCCGGTTCCACATCAGCATGACGCCGGCTAAAACCACACTCAGCAGAAGCAGCGCCGACCAGGCATTCATCGAGCTGGCGACGAAACCGCCGGGCTGTGACGCAGCGACCGACAGGCCGGTCGGCGGCGCGCCGCCGGCGCTGATGGTGCCCTGGCCTACCATCAAGCGAATCTCGTCGAGTTCGGCGCGTAAGGCTTCGTTCTCGCGCTGCAGGGCGTCGATTTGCGCTTGCTGCTCCTGGATGGAGGCAATGGCCAGCACGCCAAAATCGGTGTAAGCCAGACCCATTGTGCCGTCCTCGGCGGTGCGGGCCAGCTCGGGGAAAACCCCGGCCACGTCCTGGGCGATGAAGCCGTAATTTTGGGCGGCGTCCTCGGACTGGGTCAGGTAATGGTACTGCACCGGCTGCAACTGCATGACGCCATCCAGCACCCCGCCCAGCGGCTGCACGTCTTTTTTCAGCGCCACGTCGGAGGTAATCACATAGTTGCCGGTGCCGGTTTCTATGTAGGAGCGCCGGACGTTGTTCTCGACGAAGCTTAAATGGGAGCCGGTGTGCATAATTTTCCAGTTGGTGCTGCGGGAGAAGGTCAGGCCGCCCGTGCCGCCGATCAGACCGTCGCTTTGGGTGATTTGCACGTCGGTGATGGGCGACGGCTCACGCACGCCGAGACGGCCGTTCGTTGTCACAATCAGGTTGCCATTAAACGTGCCGAGATTTTGCGAGAGCGTGCCGCCCGCATCGGTGATTTGCAAGGTGGTGCCGGTGAAGTTAATGCCGGTGTTCAACTCGTTGGCCGGGTTGGCGTCGGCGTCTTCGCCATAGAGGGCGTAGGGCACGGCCGTTAAGGGCTGCGTAGGAGACAGGGTCGTCAGGCTGCCGCCGGTGCGCGCCACCGAAATTTCCAGCCAGCGCGCCTCCCCGGTAAACGGCGAAGCGCCAAAATCTAGCTCAACGGTAAAAATGCCATCAACAACATCCACCCCGTTAACCGCCACCGGCGTACCGACGGGATTGTCGCTGAGGGGATTTGGCCCATCAAACAGCCGAAAAGAGAAGTCGTAGACGCCGTTGGCGGCCTGGCTCTGATCTTGCAGCTCGCCCTGGTAGGTGAAGGCCGTCCCGAGCGGCGCAGCGACCGGAGCGGCGCTGTCGTTTGGCCCGGCCAGTGGGGTGCGGGCCAGATTGCCCTGGCCATAGACCCAACTGACCCCAAATAGGGCGCCGAACAACACCAGCAAAGCAAGGACTAATCGTGGATGGGAAAGTTTCCGTTTCATGTTTCTCTCCTTTGTTTTAATTTAGGACGGAACCAATTCAACGGCTGCCCCCCAGGCAGAAGATGCGGTGTCGTTAAACCAATTGATGGCCTTATATGTAGTTGTTCGTGGGTGATGAGGTCTGGTTGAACTAAATTACTGCGGCACAGCGGCGTAACGGCCGTGTCTTACCCTTCTGAAGATAACCCATATCCTGGTCAGTTACAACCCCAAAATCAAACCGGGTCGCCGTGTGCGGAAAATCTTTCTCCAGCCAGGCAAAGGCCAGCGCGGGGCGCAGGGCATAGGGAGACCACCCAAAACCGGGGGCTAAACGGCCAATGGAAGATTCTCTACCGTTTGGGTCATAGCCGGAAACCACTCGCAGAAAACGTCACGCAATTCTCCATTAAGCGTCGTCGTTCGCGTTTGCAGCAGCAAATGTGTCTCTCCTTTCGTCCATCGCATCTAGTCAGCCAATGGTGAAGAATGGGCGGAAGAAACGGCAGTTGAAGAGTAAGGAAGGACAAACCATCCAATTTGAGCGGCAGCAGTGGCGTTGTCTTGGATGTGGGACAACGCTTTTCTCCTGGTTAAGGCACTTGGACTGCTGAGGGGCGCCTACACGCCACAGGTACAAGAAGCGGTGACACGATTTAGCAGCCGGATGCCGTATCGGGAAGCGCGAGAAGAACTGGCACTGCTATGGAAAGTAGACATCTGTCAGATCCTGGCCGGCCATGCCGATTTCGCAAGGAGACGACATGAGCGCAGGCTCAACACCATCAATGAAAATCCGCAGATTTCGCCGATGACGCAGATTTTTCTCTGCACCTCTGCGCCTTTGCGCCTTTGCGCCTTTGCGTTAAATTATTTTCAGAGGAGACTTCACCGGCTGCCGCCGACCACCATGAATGAAAATACACCGCAACGCACTATCAACGCCTGGTGCTAAACTGTTTAGAACCTACTGGTCTGAGGACGAA
>JAKQCM010000518.1 GCA_029559155.1 Chloroflexota bacterium | reverse complement strand
AACGCCGGTTGAAACCGGCTGGGAATCAGTCTGCGAAAGCCCCGTTCACGGGGCGTCGTATTGTAGACCAGCGCTGAAGCGCCGGGCGGGCAAGGCCAAAATTTAATTTGTACGCATCCTTATGGGAAAGGGCAATCGTATTACTCGCCGCGCAAAAGCTTTTGGTAGGTCTCGCCGAGGCGTAAACGCCCCGGCTGCACAACAACGCCGTTTGAAACCGGCTGGGAATCAGTCTGCGAAAGCCCCGTTCACGGGGCGTCGCATTGTAGACCGGCGTTTCAGCGCCGGGCGGGGCAAGGCCAAAATTTACTTTGTACGCATCCTTATGGGAAAGGCAAATTGCAAGGTCTGGTTTGTATGGTATGATCCTGAAATGGAGACAGGCGGCTTGCTGGCCTGTTTCCGGGGACAGGTAGCGCATGGACCGGCATTCGGATGAGGACGCCGGTTGACGAGGTGAAGGTTCCCCACCGCGAGGTGGGCGCTAACCGGCAGCTAATCCAGATGCCGGGAAAATCGAAAGATCAGCGGATGCCTTCCAGAATCACCACAATTCTGACTCTGTGCCCCTTCAGAGATGTGATACGTCAAAAGTGTCGGGTAACCGGCGAACAAAGCGTGTCATATGTGGGATAGGTTGCCGGCGAAAACGCGGGCAGTCCATCATTCATTGAGGGGCGTCCCCCAAAATCAACGAAAAATTGAGGGCCGCCATATTGGTAAACAAGCAGCAATGAACGGTTTGCAGGTAACTGCGGGCTGTTTGACTGTTGGTTGCTACCGATTCACAGATGGTTTGGAGGCTTATTATGTGTGGTATTGTTGGGTATATCGGTTCGCGTGAAGCGTCGGCGGTAGTGGTTGGCGGCCTGAAGAAGCTGGAATATCGTGGTTATGATTCCGCCGGGATGGCTGTTTTAGCGCAAAATGGGCATATTGAACTACGGCGGGACGTGGGTAAATTGTCTAATTTGCAGGCAACGCTGGCGACATCGCCGCTGGCGGGGCATATTGGCATTGGGCATACGCGCTGGGCGACGCATGGCGCGCCGAGTGAGCGTAATGCCCATCCGCATGTGAGCATGAACGGCCGTGTCGTAGTTGTCCACAACGGCATTGTTGAAAATTTCGCTACCTTGCGCGACGAATTAGAGGCCGAAGGCGTGGTCTTTGAGTCGGATACCGATACGGAAGTGATTGTGCAGATGATCGAGCGGTATCTGGAGGCGGGGGAGGCGTTGGAAACGGCCGTGCGCCATACCTTGCAGCAGTTGAAAGGAGCCAATGCCGTGGTGGTTATGAGCCAGGACCGCCCGGACACCTTGTTGTGCGCCCGATTGGGCAACGCGGGCGGCATTACCCTGGGTCTGGGCCAGGATGAGATGTTCATCGCCTCCGATATTCCGGCGATTTTAGAATACACGCGGCAAATGATATTTTTGGAAAACCGGCAGATCGCCCGGCTGACCAGACACTCCTACGAGATAACCGACCTGGACGGCCGTTCCGTGCTGCCGGAAATCCATCAGATTAGTTGGGACCCGGTCAGCGCGGCCAAGGGCGAGTATAAACATTTCATGCAAAAAGAAATCCACGAACAGCCCCAGTCGTTGATTGATACGGTGCGGGGGCGGGTGGATTTTGAAAACGGCCGTGTCCATCTGCCAGAAATGAACCTGACCCCGGAACTGGCGCAGCGCGTGCAAAAGTTAATCATCATCGCCTGCGGCACGAGCTATTACTCCGGTCTGGCCGGTAAATTTATGTTCGAGAGCATCGCCCGGCTGCCGACCGAAGTGGCGTATGCGTCGGAGTTTCGCTATTACGACCCGATAGTGGATGCGGGAACGGCCGTGCTGGCCATCACCCAATCTGGCGAAACGGCCGACACATTGGCCGCCTGCGAACTGGCCAAACAAAAGGGCGCTACCCTGTGGTCGATTGTCAACGCCGTAGGCAGCCAGGCAACCCGCATCTCGCATGGCTACATCCCCATGCAGGCCGGGCCGGAAATCGGCGTGGCCAGCACAAAGGCGTTTACCACGTCTCTGGTAGACCAGTACATGCTGGCCTGCGCTTTGGGGGAACTGCGCGGCACGCTGTCGCCGCAGCGTTTGCGCCAGTTGGTGGACGATCTGGCCCAACTGCCCTATCTGGCGGGGCAAGTATTGGAGCATGATGAGGAATACGAGGCGCTGGCCGGCCTCTTTTTCAAGGCCAAAAATTTCCTCTATCTGGGACGCGGCATCAATTATGCTGTGGCGCGAGAAGGGGCCTTAAAGTTGAAGGAAATTAGCTACATTCACGCCGAAGGCTACCCGGCCGGGGAGATGAAGCATGGTCCCATTGCCCTTATCGACGAAACGATGCCGGTAGTGTGCCTGGCGACGCAGGATGGCTTGTACGACAAGATGATCAGCCAGATTCAGCAGGCGAAGGCGCGAGACGGCATTGTGCTGGCCGTGGCCACCGAGGGTGACGAGGCCATCCGGGTGGAAGCGGATCATGTATTGTATGTGCCGGCGACGCCGCCGCTGTTGTCGCCAGTGGTGAACACGATTCCGCTGCAATTGTTTGCCTATTATGTGGCTGTGCGCCTGGGTGCGGATGTGGACCAGCCGAGGAATTTGGCGAAGAGCGTGACGGTGGAGTAGACGGCCGTAGCCCCTTTGAAGTTGTTGGTGTTTGGTTAGTTTTGGCATTACAGTTTTGTGGGAGCGCTTTTGCAGCAGGACCCGGCTGGCCTCACGATCAGATATCCCAGGTGAGTGATCAGGGTGGCTTGTTTTTGGAAACCATCGCCGAGCAGGCGGCCGGGCGCGCTATGTCGCTGGAACAGGCGGCGGCATATGCCCGGCAACTCCAGATTTACTCGGAGGCGCCGCCGCAAAACGAGGAAAAGCTGAGCGCGTTAACCAGCCGGGAGCGCGAAGTTACGGCCCTCAGCGCTCAGGGAAAATCAACGGCGAGATTGCGGCTGAACTGGTAGTGAGCAAGCGTACCGTTGAGAAACATCTCGCCAACATCTTATCTCAACTGGCCCTCACCAGCCGCGCCCAACTTGTGCGGTGGGCGATGGAAAACGGGCTGCCGCCACGTTGGCCTGGCCGGCTCTTTGAGAATTCAGGGCGTTGGCAGCCATGATGCGTGAAGCGTGATGCGTGGCCAGAGAGGGCTTTACGCATCACGCTTTACGCTTCAGGCCAGACCCTACGTATTGGAAAACGGCCGTGTCTCTCCCCAAATACGTGCACGGCTACGTGCATACATGCATGACAGGTCGCCCCGCCATCTGGTAAACTGTAAACCGAAACAAAAAGACTAGGAGGCTCACTGATGACCGTCCCCACACAGCTTCGAGCGGTGGCGATCCTGCTCTGGTTTACCGCTTTAGGTTTTGGTATATTTTGTCTGCCCGCAATCGGCAAGTCGATTTAGCAAAGCCTCCGGTAATCACTCAGGAAACCCGCGTATCACTTACTTTCACCCAATAAAACGAGAAACACATATAGATGCAAAAAATATCATCTCCGAACAAGCTGTGGCCAGCTGGTTGTTAATTCTCAGCGCCATCGTCTTTGTGCCCAGCGGCCTTTTGTTTACCGGCAGAGTCATTCTGAAATGGCCTTTGGCCCAATCTAAGGGCTTTCTTTATGGGGAAAGAGGGCTTGTGATGACGGCCGTTCTCGCTGCTACGCTCGGCTTTGTCCTGCTGGAACGCGTGCTGGAAAGTGCCGGTGACACGGTTTTGTCCCCTTTAGGCATGACGACTTTTCTCATTGCGGCCGTTCTTGTGCTCGCAGCGGAATCTTTTGGGCTAAAACTGGATGAGTACATGTATGCCCCGGTTGTCGCTTCTGTCATCCTGGCCTTCATCGGTCAGGCGCTGTTCGGCGCTGCCATCCTGCGCACCGGGTTCCTGCCTGCATGGGTCGGTTGGGCGACGGTGATTTGGAACCTGGCCTGGCTGGTCATTCTACCCATCGCCAGACCGCATGATATGTATTACCCCTGGCTCCATTATGTGGCTCCACTTGTCATTGGGATTTCGCTGCTCGTAAGAAGCTGAACAAGCAGGTATGCAAAATCTTCATGAGTTTGCCGACAATATCTGGGTAATCGATGGGCCTGTTGTAGGCGATATGGGCGCATATTTTACGACCCGCATCACGATATGGCTGGAGAAATAAAAGCCAACTAGGTGAATCAAGGATTTATCCCGTGCTCCCTGCACACGGGCCAAAATGAACTTGCTGGCCGGGTCCATCAACTCCGCTTCCCAGGTTGGTTGCTGCTTGTTACCCACAAAGTTGTATCGTTCATCCGCTTGCAGTTCGGCAACCAGCACATCTTGCACTTCCTGTTCATGATATTGCTGGCCGTGTTTTTTCTGTTTGCTGAATTCTCGTTGGCAGCAACGGCAGCGTAACTAGCGAATTTGGTCACGGCCGTATACTTTTCTAATGTGCAGATTTGTGCTCCAGTTTTGACCATACAGGTCGCAGTCAGGGTAGATACCACACTGGACTACCGTAACTAGCCGTTGAACGCGCAAATTAAATGTCGCAATGATGGATGTCACTTCTTTAGGTGATGATTGTAACTTAAAAAGGGATTACAAAAGTGCTACGATGATCAAATTAGACTGGCATG
Source organism: Chloroflexota bacterium (assembly GCA_029559155.1). Lineage (GTDB taxonomy): Bacteria > Chloroflexota > Anaerolineae > Promineifilales > Promineifilaceae > Leptovillus. Next base: position 27,003 of record JAKQCM010000518.1, on the reverse strand, counting down.
TGATACTTCACTAACTCTCGATCTTTCATTGCCAAATCTCATAGCTCCACCTAAGTTCTCATACCAGTGTTAGAGTAAAGTAATTTTACTTGTTGTTTTGGCTTTGGGGCGTCTTCGGAGGGGTGATGGCTAATAGGAGAATTCTATTTGGTCGCAAACAATTTTCTTTTGAAATGGGTGTGCCAATACTTGAGAGTATTTCAATTACCGAGAAACCATTCAAGGACGAAGATGAATCTGCATTTACACAGCGGTTGGTGCGCCAGTATGGCCATCAGCATGGAACCATTGAGATGGTGATCAAGAATGGTTTGCCCGATTATGCCATTATTGAATTTGAAGTTGAAAAGGAAAATATGGGTTAAAAGAATAAATTCTTTCATAGCTTAATACTGTCGTCATGCTTTTGGCCTGGTGCAAGCTCTGCGCGGCCATCCTTTTTTTTGAGGATGAGCCGCGTTTTTTTTGAGGAATAACAATATATTATGTCTACTCAGTCGTCGTTGCCCAGTCATAAACGGCCGTTGCTGTCCGACGAAAAGCCTCCGCTTGTAGCTCCCGGGGACCTGCAATTTGTTCTGGCAGTTGGGTTCATCTTGGGTTTGCGCGTGCTGCCAGCCTCAATGCGACCGCGATTCCTCTTGCACCTGAGCCAGCGCCTGGGGGCGGCATGGTACAGAAGCAATATGCAAGACGTTCGCCGGGTACGCAATCATCTGAAAATATTGTTCCCTGGCCGTTGGGAAGATCGGGAAATGGAGACCATCGTGCGCCAGCAGTTGTCCCTGACAGCCTGGAATTTCATGACGCTCAACCTCATCCCAACGCTTTCCCGAGAACAATCGGCCCAATTGTTGCCGGTGGAAGGCATGGCGCATCTAGACGCCCTGCGGAATGAAGGCAGGGCAACCTTACTGTTGGGGGCGCATGTTGGTCCATACGCTTATCCGGTTGCGGCCGTTTTGCTGGCCCACGATTACCCCGTGCGCGAAGTTGGGCATGCGCGTCCCAGACAGGGCAGCAGCTGGTTGTATCGTCAGCTCTATTGGCCTCGGGTTGCCAATACGGTGGCGCATTTACAGGTGCTCAACACATTGGAGGGCCAGCAAACCGAGCTGTTAGAAATTTTTCGGGAGGGGCAAATACTTTATTTGCTGCCCGATCAATTTTACATTTTGGATAAGGAGACTCCTCCCTCGCGACACGTTATGCCGGTTGAATTCCTGGGGCGCAAAGTTAATCTGGAAACAGGCGGCTTGAGATTGGCAAAACGCATGGGAGCCGGCGTACTGGTAGTATTGCCAACAAAGTCTCAGGATACATACTTCGTGTCGATTGAGCCGATTGAACTGCCGACCACGGGTTTAAGCCCGGCGGATCTGGCGGAAGATTTGCGTGTTTTTATGGGGCGGGTGGAGCAGTGCATATTGGAACGGCCGTATCTATGGCGTGACCTACGGCGGGCAGACCTCATGTCGCGGTTGGGGATGGAGAACCCTGCATGATCACTCCTACGCAGCAAGTGGCCGCGCGTGTGGCCAAGAACACAGTCGCCCAGATCGTGGCTATGGCAGCGACAATTGTATCGAAGCTGCTCATAACCATTGTGATTGGGCGCTGGTTTGGGGCCGAGCGTATGGGCGACTATGCCGCGATTATGACCTTCAGCCTGCTTTTTACGTTTCTTGCTTCGTTAGGTCTTCATTGGACACTCATTCGGGAAACGGCAACTCACCTCGAAGAAATTCATCGCTATGCCGGAAATGGCATTAGTCTTGTTTTCATCTCTGGGCTTCTAACCATACCCATCATGATCGGTGTGGCCGCGGGATTGGGATACCGGCACGAGCTGTTGGTGGCAGTCGGATTGGCAGGTTTGGCGCTAATGGTGGATTGTTTGGCTCAGTTGGTGGGGGCTGTTTTTAATGGAATGGAGCGCATGGAACTGGGCGCGGCCATCATTATTGCCCAAGAAGTGACGTTTTTGTTGATTGGGCTGCTGGTGTTGTGGCTGCGTTTGCCATTTTTATGGCTTTTTGGCGTTTATGTGCCCTCGCGGTTGATTGGCCTGGTTGCTGCTTTTATTTTTTATCGGCGAGTATTGGGTGAGGGACTGCGCCCGCGATTCGAACCCCCTTTTGTAAAAGCTTTGTTATGGACCTCTGCGCCTTTTGCCGCCAATATGGCGCTTGGCCCGATCTATTTGCGGATTGATGTCTTGATGCTTTCCTTTTACCAGGGGAGTCTGGCGGTAGGGCTTTATGAGGCGACGGCCAGCATTTTTTATCGGTTTAATGTGTTGGCGCGAATGTTTAACAACGCATTGATGCCTTTGATGGCCCGTGAATATGAAATAAGTATGACCCGGGTTCGCGGGTATGTGAACGCGGCGGCCAGGTACCAGATTGTTATCGGGATGCCGATGACGTTGTTTTGCCTGATGCTGGGCGAGCGGATTGTTCTGTTTATTTATGGCCCGGAGTTTGCGGCATCGGGTCTGGTTTTTAGTTTGCTGGCAACCATTATCACGCTTCGCTTTTTGGACAATACGCTGGCGACGACGCTTACGGCCGTTAACATGCAAACACAGCGTTCTATCATCGTAGCGGGGGCGGCCGTTCTCAACGTGCTACTCAATATGTATGTTTTGCCACGCTACAGTTATGTGGGAGCGACCGTTACGACCATCATGACCGAGGTTTTCTTTTTTGCCGCTTTGTATGCGGTGTTGGCGCGCCGGGTGCATAAACCGTTGCAGTGGACATTGCTGATACGGCCGTTTCTCGCTGCCGCCGTCATGGGACTGGTTATTAGAGGATTGGGCGATCAGCATTTGCTTGTGCATTTCTTCGTGTCTGGGAGCGTTTATCTGGGTGTCTTGTTGGCCATAGGCGGCATCACCCCAAATGAAATTCGCTTTTTATGGCGCCTATCGCGGTTTGATCGCTTTATCCCACATCTTTCCGGAGGGAAAATCATGCCCCGCGCAAAATCCATTTCAGGAGGGAAATAACTGTGTCTACGCTTCATAAAACTCGCGTGTTTGCCTTGGGGTTAGATGGGGCAACCTTTGATCTGATCGAACCCTGGGTGCAGGCAGGTTATCTGCCCGCCCTGGGCCGCCTGATGGCGTCCGGTAGTTGGGGAACGCTCCGTTCGGTTATCCCCCCGGTTACCATGCCTGCCTGGGCGTCTTTTCTCACCGGCCTGTCGCCGGGGAACCATGGATTGTATTCCTTTTTGCAGCGTAAACCGGGCAGTTACAGCATGACGCCGTTTAACGCCAGTTATTTACAAGCCCCGGACATTGGCACATTGCTGAACCGGCATGGAAAACGGGTCGCTCTGATCAATGTCCCCGCTACGTACCCCCCCAAGCCGCTAGACGGCATGGTCGTGACCGGATTGGAGACGCCAGGGCAGGCTGTGGCTTACACGCATCCGGCCTACCTGCAGGAAGAATTGCAGAAGCGGTTTGCGTATGAAATAGAGCGAACAGAAAAATATGATCCAGGTCAGGAAAAGCTGTTTTGGAAAGCTGTAGAGCGAGTGGAAGATAAGCGGCTTCAGGCTGTTTTGTGGCTTATGGAGCAGGATGATTGGGATTTGTTTGCCGTCGTTTTTCGGGGCACAGATATTTTGGGTCATGCGTTTTGGCGTTTTATGGACCGGGCGCACCCGGCGCATAACCCACTTTTGGCGCAGGAATATGGCGATGTGCTGCTGCAACATTATCAGAAAATGGATACGGCCGTTGCCCAAATCCAATCCCGACTGCGACCCAACGATATGTTACTGCTCATGTCGGATCATGGGTTTGGTCCTATTTATCGCGATGTTTATATTGACAATGTGCTGCACCAGGCCGGTTTGCTGCACATGAAACAAACGACGACAGCCAGAATGCGCCAGCGGCTTTTTCAAATGGGACTGACGCCGCGAAACTTGCTTCAATTGCTGGGCAGGCTTCACCTGCGCAACCTGTCGCGCAAAATAATCCCCCAGAACAAGCGGCTGGCCGTCAGCACCGGTTTACTGATGTACAACAGTGTGGATTGGTCGCGGACGGTGGCGTATCCACTCGGCGGAGCAGGGCAGATTTTTATCAATTTGCAAGGCCGGGAGCCGGCAGGAATCATCAGGCCCGGCGAGGAGTACGAGGCAGTCTGTGACGAAGTGGAACGCAGCCTGCTGGCCTTGCGTGATCCGGATACCGGGCAGCCGGTGGTGGCGCGGGTTTGGCGCAAGGCGGAGGCGTATGGTCCGAACGCGCTGCTTGAACTGCCTGATCTTTATATTGAGTGGGTGAACGACCACTATACCGATATGGGTGGCATCGGATACGGCCGTGGCATCTTTTCGGAACCTATTCGCGGGCGTTCGGGCGGGCATACGATGCGCGGCATTTTTCTGGCACATGGACCGGGAATTAAGCAAGGGTATCACGTTTCCAACGCCAACCTGATTGACCTGGCGCCTACCATTTTGTATTTGCTGGGTGCGCCAATCTCTGCGCGAATGGACGGCCGTCCACTGTTAGAAATTCTGGAAGAACCTGCGCCTGCCGCTGTGGAGGCCGACGACGAACTGCTGCCGCTCGAATCTTCCGTTTATGCCTTTTCAGATACCGAACAGGCGGCTATCGAGAAAAGGCTCCATGATTTGGGGTATATCTGATGCTGAACGGGGCCTTGCCAGATAAAAACCGAGCGGTGGCCGAAGCCTTGCCTCAAAGACGCGGCTGGACTTTTTGGGGGATTGCTACTGTGCTGGTTATTGTGGTGCTGCCGTATGAACGGTTTGCCGGCCCTGCATCTTTGCGGCTGATGGATGGCATCGTGGTCCTGTTGCTGGTCTATCTGGTGTTCAATTGTTGGCGCACTCGTGAGCGTATTGTTTTACCGTTGCTGCTGCCGATGGGGCTTATCATCATTTCCAGCCTGGTATCTACGATTTTAGGCTTCGCTTACAGCACAAATTTAACGGCCGTTACCCAAGAATTATATTTGTGGGTGCTGCTGGTTGTGATGACAAATGTTCTTCTTAAACATAGCGCCGAAGATCAAGACCGCCTGCTAAAAATCTGGGTTGTGGTCGCCTGTCTGATTGCCCTGACCACGCTGATGGGGATGTTGCATGTGGGACCGGCAATGTTTCATGAGATCCCTCAGCGTGATCGTTTTCAATTTGCAGGGTTCGATCGAGGGGTTGGGACGTATGTGAACCCGAATGCGGCCGCCGCATATTTGAGCACAAGTTTTTTCATTGCCATGGGGTCTACTTTGCCTTGGGGCTGGCGTCTTGTTGCTTGCGGCTGGATTTTTTTGGGGATGTACGCCACCGGGTCCAATGGGGCGATGGGTACATCGCTCGTTGCCTTAGGGTTGCTGTGTATGGTTTCCTCTATTCAACGGCAGCGTCATAGAATTTGGGCCTGGGCGGCGGCCCTAACTGGCGGAACGGCCGTGTTTGCTATGCTTCTCGACAAAGCGCCAGCCTTGTTTTCTACTGCTGCTTTTGGCGGGACTAGTTTATTAAGCACCAGTGTGCGTCGGGTTTCTCGGGCAATGATGCTGCGCCTGGACTTGTGGCAGGTGGGCTGGCAAGCATTTCAGAAACGGCCGTGGGGCATTGGCCCGAACAGCGCCAGCGAAATTCAGGCCAGTTTGCACAGCGATTATCTGGCATTCCTGGTCGAGCGAGGCCCCTTCGGTTTTTTAGGCTGGCTGCTCTTGCTGTTGGAGCCTCTGGTCTACGTGGCCCGGGCAGCTAAAAGGAGCCGATCAGACCTGGCGCATCAGTGGCAAATTCTGGCTTTGGGGGCAGGGTTTCTGGCTAGTGCGATGAATTCTACGGTACACGAACTGTCTCATACACGGCCGTTATGGCTGCTCATGGCTTTCATCTTTGCTCAATCCATCTCGCTCTTACAACACGTCACAAAAACGGAACCCGTGCCTGATCACATGCCCGCCTTCTCCGGAATCCGTCAGGCAAATGAGGAGCAGGTCAATTATGACCATCAAAGTTGTGCATCTGTCTAATTTTGACGTTGCGCTGAACATACACCTGAAAAACTACATGTGTTACCTGCGCGAGCAGCGGTACGATGTCAGAATCATCTGTAATCCGGGGCAATTTCTGAAAGGGGACACCACCACCGAATATGGTATCCCCGTCAAAGCCATTCCCTTTTCCAACCGTTACGCGCCCTGGGATGATCTAAAAACCCTGGTTCAACTCTACCGCTACTTCCGCCAAGAACGATTCGACATTGTTCATACGCATACCGTTAAACCAGGTTTGTTAGGTCGATTGGCCGCCCGCCTGGCAGGTGTGCCCATTGTGATTCATACCGTTCATGGCTTCCACATCTGGGACACCATGTCCGCCCCGGAAATTCGGCTGATGATCGGGATAGAGCGTTTTGCCAACCACTTTTGCGATCTGCTGTTGTCACAAAACCGCGAGGATATGGCTTATGCCGTCAAACATCGTATATGCTCATCGGAAAAAATCCACTTCCTGGGTAATGGCATCGACCTGACACAATTCCATCCGCAGCGGGTCTGCCCGGAACAGATCGCTGCCAAGCGTCAGGAGTTAGGACTCGATCCGGACGAGCCGGTAGTTGGCATGATAGGGCGGTTGGTGCAGCTAAAAGGGTATCATGAGTATGTGGCCGCGGCGCGAATTTTAAAGGACCGTGGAGAGCGTGTGCGTTTTCTGGCAATCGGCGCGGCCCAAAAGGGGAAGGCAGAGGCGTTGTCGCCGCAGGACCTTATCGCTCAACAGGAGGTAGAAGATCGCGTGCTTGTGTTGGGCGTGCGCCAAGATGTGCCTGAATTATTGGCCATGATGGATGTTGTTGTGCTGGCCTCCTATGCCGAAGGCATTCCCCGAATTTTGCTGGAGGCGGCGGCCATGGGACGGCCGTCTATCGGCACAGACGTCCGAGGCACACGCGAAGTAATTGTAGACGGCGTTACCGGCCGCCTGATTCCCGTCCACAATGCGTCAGCCCTGGCAGACGCAATTTCACGCCTGTGCGCCGACAAAGCGCAAGCCCAGAAAATGGGCATGGCCGCCCGCGCCCATGCCGAAGCTAATTTCGACGAACGATTCCACTTCTGGCGTACCGATGCCGAATATAGGCGTCTCATCATGCAAAAACTCGCGTCAAATCGCATCCTGGAGTTACAAAGTTTACCTACCGCTGCGGCATCCGTGCTGACGCCTTCTGTATCCATAGGGGGGAAACAAAATGGAAACGGAAATGACGGAATACCTGCCCGAGATGGTCCCGCTAAGGCCAGACCCTCTCCCTTTTTGCCGCCCAGATATTACTGAGGCCGAAATTGATGAAGTTATCGACACTTTGCACTCTGGTTGGCTGACCACAGGGCCAAAAACAAAAGCATTCGAACTGAAGTTTGCCGATTATGTGGCGGCGCGCCAGGCTGTTGCGGTTAATTCCTGCACGGGAGGGCTGCACATCGCTTTGGCGGCTTCCGGTATTGGCCTGGGAGATGAAGTTATTGTTCCCACACTGACCTTTGCCGCGACGGCCAATGTGGTTGTGCACCAGCAAGCCACCCCCGTTCTGGTCGATGTAGAGCCAGATACCCTCAACATAAATCCAGAAGCGGTTGAGCGCGCCATCACGCGCCGCACGCAGGCCATTATCCCTGTCCATTTGTACGGCCATCCCTGTGAGATGGATGCCTTGCGCGAGATCGCTGCGCTTTACCATTTGCGAATCATTGAAGACGCGGCGCACGCCATAGGCGCATTTTGGCGAGGGCGTCCCATCGGCTCTTTGGGTGACGCGACGGTCTTTAGTTTTTATGCCACAAAAAATCTGGTTACAGCCGAAGGGGGAATGATCACCACGAATGACGACGATCTGGCGCGGGAGATGCGCAAATGGGTGCTGCACGGCATTAGCCATGATGCGTGGGATCGGTATTCCGAGAAAGGTTCCTGGTATTACGAGGTCGTGCTGCCAGGCTTTAAATACAACCTGACAGACATTCAAGCGGCGTTGGGTTTGCGGCAGTTGGCGCGTTTGGACGCTATGAATGCCCGGCGGGCGGCCATTGCCGCGCGTTATAACGTGGGGCTCCGGGATTTACCGGAGTTGGAATTGCCGGTAACACGGCCGGATGTTTGCCATGCCTGGCATCTTTATGCCATTCGCCTGAATTTAGATCGCCTGACGATTGGCCGCGCTGAGTTTATCGAGGCGCTGAAGCGGGAAGGGATTTGCGCGTCAGTGCATTTTATACCGCTGCATCGCCATCCTTACTACCGGGATCGTTTTGGGTTTCAGCCATCGGATTTTCCGGTGGCGGATGCGGCGTATGAACGGCTGGTTTCTTTGCCTTTGTACAGTTGCATGAGTTGGGATGATGTGGCTGATGTGATCGAGGCTGTACATAGGGTTGTCTCCCGTTATCGATTTTAGGGGTGTTGGGGTGTGGTACCCCGGTAGATTTTAGGGGAAATGGGGCTGACATGGATATTCGCAACATACTACTGCTGGTTTGGCGTCGGTTTTGGTTGCTTGCTCTGGTAGCTGTGGGGACGGGCACGGCCGTTTATCTGGTTATGGTGCGCGCTGGCGTTATTCCTCAATATACGGCAACGGCCGTCATCAGCATCGGCGGCGACATGTATCAGGACGCTCAGGATGCTGCCTATCTGGACCTGGCTGACAGCATGAGAGCCAATTTTATGCACATGGCCCAGCTCCAAATTGTTACCGAAGCGATCATCCAGACCCTGCAGTTACCCGATTCGCCTGAAGCTGTGGCCGACATGTTGGACGTTTCGCTGGTTGAAGGCACAAATTTGCTCATCATTCAGGCCACCTATTCCGATCCGGTAACGGCCGCCGCCATGGCCAATGCGGTGATCGACCAGTTTGGCCGATTTGCGCCGGCCCGCTGGCGGAACTTTATCCTGGTTTTGGAGTCAGCCAGTGCGCCAACATCGCCAGACGGAACGGCCGTTTTGCCCGTCATCCTAACCGCCTTTGTCGCCGCCCTCGCCACCAGCAGTCTGTTCTTTTTGCGCGAATACCTTCACCATCCTTTTTATGAAGAACGTGATGTAGCCGAACTGTTGCAATTGCCAACCCTGATTCATCTTAAACAAATCCCTTTCATCGGTTGGCGTTATCTTCGCGGCGATTTACTGGTCGCAGCCAGCGGCACAACCTGGTGGTCGCTTAAGGAGGCATGCCGGCTGCGCATAGCCCAACATAAAGGTCTCGCCGATGGACAATTGGTACTGGTCCTAAGCGCGGATGGCGGTCTGAGCCGCACGTTAACGGCCGTCCAATTAGCTCTTGTCTGGGCCGGCAGCGGCGAAAAAACCTTGCTGGTTGATCTGGATTCGGAACAGCCGCAAACCCTTCGCTGCCTGCTCAATTATTCACCAATGGATGGCAATGCCAACTTGCCGGACCAGCCTGGCACGCATCCGGCAAACTTTGCCCACACCGTCCCCGGACACCCCAGGTTGCAAGTGGCGACTGCCGAACCAGCAGACCAGCGCTCTTCTTCCAGACGAGCCGCGGACAGGCTAGAGGCGTTGCACGCATTGGTCAAAGAGAATGCGGTGACAGTCGTGAATGCTCCGCCGGTAAACACATCTTTAGAAACAGCGATGATAGCCCGCCAGGCGACTCTGGTTTTGTTGGTCTTAGATGTCCGGCATACCGGTTATCGGCTGACGGCCGAAAACCTTGCCATATTGAACACCGCCGGTATCTATGTTGATGGCGTGGTCCTGGCCGATTTGGGAAACAGGACGGCGTTATTCACACTTGCCTACAAAGCTGCTCCTTACTATCGCCGCCTCAGAAAACAAGGCCGGTCAGCGCCATCGGAGGATAGGCTTTCCTATGAGATTAGTAATCGGACGGGGTGATGGCGCGCCACGGCGGCGGCTGCGCAGTTTGGTCCCGGCGATAGGCCTGATTTTGCTCGGTGTATTCAGCGCCTGCACAACTTCTGGGCCGCCGGGGTCTGTGTCTTTACGCCCGGATGAAGGAGTGACGGCCGTTGCCAACCCCACACCCACGCCCATGCCCCCGCCAGCGGCCAGTTTAGGATTTGGCATCGATTATTGTGGCGCGGATCTGGCCGAATGCGCCGCGCTGGGAGCCACCTGGAGCAGACACACCGGCGTTACCACACTGGTGCAGGCCCGCCGGGCATTGGACGAAGCGCTGGCGTTGAACATGGGTCTGGTGCTGCGCATGAACCAAGGGGATTGGGGCTGGAACGGCCGTGAGTTCGACCTGTCTATTTTAGAAACCATGCGCCCGATTTTCGATCACCCGGCGCTGATCGGCTTCTATGGTTTGCACGAACCACTGGAACGATTTTCGCTTGATGAGCTGCGGATCTTTTACAAGCAGTATCGGCAGATGGTGGATGATCCCGACATCCTGCTCTGGCACGATATCATGCGTATACCAGACGGGTTTACAGATGATTTGTGCGATTTATGCGGCGTGGCTGCCAATCCGCACATGAACGATCCGGCCACAGGGCAGCCAACCAACGACTGGGACCGAACTGATCTGCGCCTGGAAGAAGCGCGGCGAAACCTGAAAAGCGCACCGCGTTCAACCTTGTGCGTATTGGTGCAGGTTTATGGCGGCGACGGCCGTCACCTGCTGCGGATGCCCACGCCAGACGAGTACCGGGAAAATGTCCATCGCATTGTCACCGAATTTGGCGTCCGCTGCCTGGCCAATTACACCTACCATCACAACGCCTATGAACAAACATTGGGCGATCCGGATCAGGCGGCTTTGCAAACGGCCGTTCAAGAAACAAGCCAGCGCTATTTTGGCCCATAAACAAGGAACTGCCGGGGAGAAACGGAAATGTCTACAATCAAGAAAAACACCTTTATTTTGCTGATTTCTCTGGCGCTAGCATCACTTTTTGGCGGGCGCAGTTTGCTTGTGGCCGGGCCAATTCTCTTCGATGCCAGCGGCGTCAGCGTTGGTGCAACCGGTTATCAGTTTACCCACATGGTATTGGCCGACCTGGACGGCGATGGCGATGACGACCTGCTAACGGGCAACGCCCTGGGGCAGCTGACAGCCTGGCAAAACAATGGCAGCCCATTCAGCCAGGGCTGGCCTTCTGTTTTGATGGGACGCTACTATCGGCCGTCAGCCCTGGCCGCAGCCGATTTAGACGGCGATGGCGATCTGGATGTGATCAGCGGTCAGCGTTGGGTTACAGATTTGCTGGTCTGGGAAAACGACGGCTCGCCGTTTGATGGTGAGTGGCCTCGCTGGCTGATCGGCCATGACCGGGCGTATATCGGCGCGGTAACTGCCGCCGATGTCAATGCCGACGGCCGTGTAGATATTATCACCGGCGGCGGCCCCAGCGCCGATGTAAACTCCCCAACCACCAACAACCGCGTCACTGTCTGGCTAAACGCGCCGTTTAACGCCGCCTGGCAGCCCATCGATGTTGGCGAGGCATATTACTCCGTGCGGGACATTGCTCTGGGCGACCTGGATGCTGATGGCGATCTGGATATTGTCATCGGAACCAATCGCGCCCCGGCGATGGGTTCCAGCACTGCGCCGGTCCCTCGTGAAAATTGGCCAAATGTGTACCAGGTGCGTGTCTTTCGCAACGATGGCGCAGACGGCTGGACCCACTTTAATATCGGCCGCGATCCGGAATTCGAGACGCTCTCGCTGCTTTACCATGGTTTTTGGGGGGCGCACATCTCATCGATTGCCCTGGCCGATCTGGATGGCGATGGTGATTTGGACATCGTCGCTTCGGATCATATGGAAGGTGATTTCCAGGTGCTGGCCTTTGAAAATGACGGCGACCCTTTTAGCGGCGAATTGTGGCGAGGAACGGCCGTTTCCTACCCTCAAAGCCGCTTCCATAACTGGGTGGCCGCAAATATCATGGATACGGCCGTGGGCGATTTTGACCAGGACGGCGATCTGGACATCGCTTCGGTAAGCAACCAGACCGAGACATACCAGATCATCGTCTGGGAAAACCTGGGCGGTTGGGTGTGGGAAGATTGGGCCAGCATGACCCTGGATCCGGCGCGTATTGGCCATTATTCGTCTGCCTGGCTGCGGCACGATCTGGCCGTGCTGGGGACCAACATGCTAAACATCGGCGCTTCTGATCTGGACAGCGATGGCGATCTGGACCTGGCATCCGTATCGGTGTTGGCCGTAGAACCTAATGCGCTCACTGTCTGGCGCAATGTGGTATCGTCGCCTGTGCCCGCACCGAGCGCCACGCCAAGCGCCACGCCAAGCGCCAGGCCAAGCGCCACGCCTACAGAAACACCTGACCCAACGCCAACATCTACGCCAACGCCAACATCTACGCCATCACCTACACCTACATCTACGCCTTCAGCCAACGTGCCGCCCCAAAATGGCGTCTTTATGCCAAATGGCGGCGTGGGTAGATTGGGAGAAATGCAGGCGTTCACCACCACCTATCTCGATGCCAATGGCTGGACCGACGTGCGAGCAGCAAACTTCCTGATGAATGTTGGCTTGCAAGGCAGCGGTTTGTCGGTTGTGTATTACCGCGACAGCAACCGGCTTTATGTGTCCAATGATGACGGGAGCGGCTGGGTGGGTTGGTGTACCCCTGGGATGGCGCAAACAGTGACCAACAGGTATGTGAGTGTGGATTGTGGACGAACGGCCGTTACCGGCCAGGCTGACACGCTAACCATCCAATGGTCCATCACCCCGCTGACGCCGTTTTCAGGCAGCCTGGGACAGTATCAAGTCTATTTGCGGGTGTTGGATATGAGCGGCCTCCGGTCGCCCTGGACCCTTTCGGGCGTCTGGACCCTGGAGGATTAATCACGTGAGAGCGCATAGTTTATTGGCGGGTACGGCCGTTGGGCTTCTGGCAGTCATATTGCTGGTTTTGGCCGCAGAAGCGCCGATCGCCATGACCAGAGAAGAGCGACCCATCGCCGCGTCAATCATCATCACTCATACGATGGTGGATGCGGCGAAAATTCCGCAGGCACGGTTAGACGACGCACGCAAGCTGGATATCTTTTTTGCCCACCGTTCGGTGGGCAATAACATCATCGATGGCCTCGCTGATTTGCAAACACAGGATTCCACCCGCTACACCCTGACGATTGCTGTGGCTGCCGCGAGCTGGTTTGAGACCAACAATGGTCTTTTGCACCAACTGATCGGCATCAACGGGCAGCCTTACACCAAAATCAATGGGTTCGATACCCTGGTTCGCGGCGGCTATTCGCGCGCGAATGTAGCCATGATGAAATTTTGCCCCAGCGACACGCTGCCCTTTGGCGTTGTGCCGGCGGCGGATATTTGGGCAGCTTATCGTAATGCCATGACGGCGCTGGCGCAAACCTACCCGAATGTGACGTTTGTCTGGTGGACGATGCCGCTGGCCACTGCCGCCGATGATCGCGGCAATTCGGAGAAACAGATTTTTAATCGCTTGGTTCGGGATTATTGCCGATTGAATAACTGCGTTTTGTTTGATATTGCCGATATCGAGAGCCATGATCCGCAAGGGAATGCGGTGGTAAGCGCAGCAGGGTATGAGGCAATGTGGAACGGTTATTCCGACGACGGGGCGCACCTGAATGTAGTGGGCCGCCAGCGGGTGGCGGCGGCGTTCTGGTGGCTGTTGGCGCGCCTGGTAGGTTGGGATGGCAATTTGCTGCCTCGGGCGTATCTGCCGTTGACGCCCGTCGGGTAGATTATTTGGTGGATTGACGATGGCCAAAAAACGTACCTGTATGGTGGCGGCCGGAATTGTGCCGCTGGTGGTGGTGGGAGTGAGCCTTATGTTTTTCTGGTCCCGGTTTAGCCAGGCGGCGGCGCGTTTGTGGGCGTCTTGGTTCATGTCTGAGTATAAGGAACCGGTGAATTCCGATGGAAGGTATACAAATATCATCTTTTTGCACCATTCTACCGGGCGGAATTTGATTATGGAGGGTAATGTACGGCCGTTGCTAACCGAGCGCGGCTACCAATTTTGGGACCACGACTACAATCACATTGGTCTGACTATGCCTGACGGCCGTTTGGCGCAGGCCAATTACCGCATTCCAGGCATGAACGGCGCGGGCGACACAGATGTCGTTGGGCTGGCGGCTTTGTTTGCTCAGCCAGATACCACTCCTCCCACCAATGCCTTTAGCCGGCTTTTGCAACACGAGGTAATCATCGTTAAATCCTGCTTCCCGAACAGTGCAATTCAAGACGACGCTCAGCTCAGGCAGGTTCAGGCCTGGTATTTGCAAATGCGGGCTGCGATGGACGCACATCCCGACCATCTGTTTATCATCATGACGTCGCCGCCGCTGCACCCCTTGGCGACAAACGCCGACGAGGCGGCGCGAGCACGGGCGGTAGCCAGTTGGCTGGCTTCGGAGGAGTTTTTGGCTGGTCGCGCCAACGTTGTTGTCTTCGACTTTTATGGCTTGTTGCGTGATCCGCACACCAACATGCTGAGAGCTGACTACCAACAATCGGCGACCGAGCCTGATTCGCACCCAAACAAGTTAGCGAACGAAACGATTGGGCCGTTGTTTGTGGCATTTGTGGACACGGCCGTGCAGTCGTTTCGCCAGCATCGAGAATTGCCGTAGGGGGTATGGAAAGGGGAAAGATCAATCAAAGAGTTGGGGGGTATTATGAATGTCATCGATCTTAAAAAGTTTGCCGGTGAGGAAGAGTTCGACACAATCGTTGAGCAGTATCGCTTTAAGCCCTTTTGGTGGGTACGCCAGGTAGATTCTGCCAGCCAGAGCCGCCTGATGCGGCGTCATTTAGAGCAGATGAGAGAAACGGAAACGGCCGTTATTCTGGGGGCTTATTCGCAACATGATTTGGAGTTGTGTGGATTTGTCACGCTGTCACCGCTGGTATGGGACAGCGAGCATTTTGGCGTGAGCGTGTGGCGCGTGGGGCATTTGGGCGTTTGGGGCGACTTGGCGCTCCAACGAGAAACCGCCTGCGCGCTGGTCCACTCGTTGGTCAGCCGCGCCTACTCTGTTGGCGCGCAAACCCTGTTTATTTGGATACCTCTGGATGCCATTTGTGTGATCCACGCGCTTGAGTCTGTGGGATTTCATATCATGGAATCGCAGGTTTACTGGGCGTTCGATCTTAAGGGGCAAACCCTGCCACTGCCCAAGACCGATGCCGTATATCGGGCGCACACGCTCGCCGATACGGAATCTCTAGTCGCCCTGGCACGGCGCATGTATACACCTATTCCCGATCGCTTCCATGCGGATCCGCAATTTCCGGTGGCGGCGAGCGACGAGTTGTATGCTCGATGGTTGTATAACTCTTGTACGGGAGAAGCGGCTGACCACATTCTGGTGTTAGACGTGAACGGCCGTGTGGCCGGGTACAGCACCATGCGATTTTTGGATGATCAGGCCGGTCTATGCAATATACGTATGGGGCAGCTTCTGCTGGGAGCCATCGAGCCAGAGTTTCGACAGAAAGGGTTATATGACGATTTATTGAGGTCATCGCTGCTGTGGTTGCAAAGTGTGCAGGCTGATTTGGCCTTTGTTGGTACGCAGAGCAACAACATTATGGCCCAGATGGGCATGGCTCGCTCAGGATGGCGGCCGGTGTGTGGAGGATTGTCGCTGCATTTCTGGCAGTCGTGAGCGAGAAGGTTGGGGGAAAATGGAACAAGGGGCGAGCTTAAGCTATCGAGTCGTTAAGCGATGTTTTGACGTGCTGGTTTCTTTGCAGTCGTTATTGCTGCTGCTGCCAATTCTGCTGTTCATTGGCTTGTGGGTAAAGCTAGACAGCCCTGGGCCGATTTTTTATCTTAGCCGTCGCATGGGCAAGGGGGGACGGCCATTTACCATGTATAAATTCCGCACCATGTACGATCACAGCCAGCCCGTCCGCGCCGGGGATGGTTCCTACCTGGTGCAAGAGCATGATGCGCGAGTAACCCGATCCGGGCAATTTTTGCGCACCGGTTTGGATGAGCTGCCCCAGCTGCTGAATGTGCTGCTGGGCCAAATGAGCCTGATCGGGCCTCGCGCCGATCCGCCGGAAGCTTATGAGCAGTACAGTGAATTTGATAAAAAGCGGCTTTGTGTTGTTCCGGGCATAACCGGTTTGGCGCAGGTAAACGGCCGTACCGACCTCCTGTTATCCGATCGCCGAGCCTACGACGTGGCCTATGTCGAACACCCATCACTGCGCCTGGACGCCTGCATTTTTGGGCTGACATTCTTTGAGGTGATGCCTTTTTTAGGGCGGGCGGTCTCTGGCCTGCAAGCCTATTTGCGCCGTATGAGCATTTATCTGGCGGCGGACCAGGGTGTTAAGGCGGAAATGGCCTATATTTCTAGAGTTAATATGCGGAAGCAGTATGTGCGGCGGGCGCTGCTGGACTGTGGTTTTGTGCCCACCGCATTTTTATTGGCGCTTTATGTGCAGTGTAACGGCCGTTGTTCGGCCACAGAAGTAAATGCGCTCTTGACTTATCTGGGAGTGTTAACGGCCGTGCACATTATTGTCAATGCCCTGTCCGGCATTTACCGGCGCTTATGGGCTTTGGCCGATTTGCGCGACGCCTGGCTTATTCTGCGCGCTTCCGCTATCGCAACCCTGCTGCTTTTGGGAATCAATCTCTCCCTTAATACTGTTTCCGGCGTGCAAAATGGCGTCATTATCGTGGCCGGAATGTTTAATGCGCTGCTTTCTACCGGCTTTAAGTACAGGCGTTTTTTATTAACTGCCACAAAACAAGACCTGACCGAGGTTTTTCGCCCCAACAGCTCTCGCCCACCTGAGGAAAGGGCGGTATTGGTCGGCGCCACGCCAACGGCGCAGCAAGTCGCAGCTTGCCTGGCCCAGCAAAATGGCCTTGCCCACATTCGGATAATTGGTTACTTAGACGATGACGCCGAAAAAGCCGGTATGACCATAAACGGGATCAAAGTTCTGGGGGTGACATCTCAGATCCCCAATTTGGTGGCGGCTTTAGACATTGATATGGTCATCATTGCCATGGAGGAGATAAACCGAGATGAGCTGTGGCGTCTCATCTCGGTTTGCCAGGAGACGCCCGCGCAGATTAAAGTGCTGCCCGATGTCATTCACCTGATGAATCAGCAGTATGAACATCCCCTTGCCCTGCGCGAGCTGCACATTGAAGACCTATTGAAGCGCCAACCCTTGCAAGTGGATGACGCTCTTTGTCGCGTTTTGCTTAAAGACAAGGTTGTCCTGGTTACGGGGGCGGCCGGCTCTATTGGATCTGAGCTTTGTTATCAGTTGTGTCGCCATGATCCGGCACAGCTTTTGCTGCTCGATAATAACGAGAGCGGCTTGTTCGATCTGAGTCTGGATTTAAATCGCAAAAGTCAAATTCCTACGTCGCTGATTCTGGCAGACATTACCAATAGAACCAAGATGGACGCTGTGTTTCGCCAGTACCGGCCGCACATTGTTTTTCACGCGGCGGCATATAAGCATGTGCCACTTGTGGAAGTGAATCCGGACGAATCGCTGCGGGTGAACATCAGGGGCACCATGATTGTTAGCGAGATGGCTCATCACTACGCCGCCCAACGGTTTGTATTTGTATCGACAGACAAGGCGGTAAATCCTAGTTGTGTGATGGGAGCCAGCAAATATGCCTGCGAATTGTGGCTGCGCGCGCTAAACAAACAAAGCAGCACCATGTTTACGGCCGTGCGGTTTGGCAACGTTATTGGCAGCCGGGGAAGCGTACTGCCTATTTTTACCACACAAATTGCCAGGGGCGGTCCCGTCACTGTAACCCACAAAGAGATGAAGCGCTTTTTTATGAGCATTCCGGAGGCGGCCACGCTGGTGATACAAGCGGCGGCTTTTGGGCGCGGCGGGGAAGTGTTTATGCTGGATATGGGCGAGGAAGTGCGGATTCAGGACCTAGCCGAACGCATGATTCGCTTAAAAGGGCTGCGCGTCCACAAAGATATTCCCATTCACTACATTGGCGTGCGTCCGGGTGAAAAGTTGCGCGAAGAACTCAGTTACGACTATGAGCGGCACATCACGACGCCCCATCCCCGGATTTTTCAGCTGCAGACAGATGGCCAGGTTCCTGCCCTGGAGCAGTTTCGAACGATGGTGGATTGGTTGGAAACGCAGCTTGGGGAGCCAGAGAGCGGCCATATTTTGCGGCAGGGGATTTTCCAGTTAGCTGCTCAACCAGACACAAATCTGGCTTTGGGCATGGTGCATGGGCAAACGGCCGTCGAAAACCTGGCCGTACACATGCAAGATAAACCCAAACAGGCATTTGCCTGAAAATTTTGCAAACAAAAAAAGGGGAAATTACATGATTATCGAAGAAGCCATCAAACAATACATTGCCGAAAACATGCTCTTTAGCGACGACGGTTACGCTTATCCAGACGACGCTTCCTTTTTGGAGGAAGGAATTTTGGATTCGTTAGGCGTGTTGGAGCTTTCGCTGTTTATTGAGGAGACCTTTGGATTTCGTCCTGAGCAAAAAGATCTGAAGCCGGAGAATTTCGATTCTGTGGTTAACCTGGCGGCTTATATTCGTCGGCAGGTGAGTGTTTTTGTTTGATTGTTGCCCGATGGCAACCAGTTTGCCGGCCACGGCCTGGCGCGTGTGGCCAACGGTGATGGCGATGTGATATTGATAATTTAGGAGCGCAGGCGTCTCGCCTACCAGAGCAGATGGGATGTGTGCGTTTCCATTTATGTAGGAGGGCTTATACGATGCTCGTGCAAGATTTTCTGCAAGAGAGCGCCGACCGTCATCCCCAGAAGACGGCGCTCGTTTTCGGCAGCCAGCGGCTAACGTATGCCGCCGTGGAAGCAATGGCGAACCGGCTGGCAAACGCTTTTCGATCTTATGGTATGCAGCGAGGGGATCGGGTTGTGATTTATCTGAATAACTCTGTTGAAACGGCCGTGGCCATTTTTGCCACCTTGAAGGCCGGAGGCGTATTTGTTGTGGTGAACCATTCGACCAAAAAAGACAAATTGGCCTACATTTTAAGGCATTGTGCGGCCTGGGGGTTGTTGATCGATGCTCGTAAACAAGCTCTGGCGGCTTCTCTGCTGGTGCAGACGCCAGCCATCCGGTTATGCCTTTTATGCGGCGGTCCGCCGAAGGAATTGCCGACCGGCTTTGCCCATTTTGATGATTTGCAGGTTGCGTTTTCCGATGAACGGCCGTTACCAATCACCATAGATCGCGATCTGGCGTGTCTTATCTACACATCTGGCAGCACTGGCGACCCCAAAGGCGTCATGAGCGATCACAGCAATGTCATTTTTGCTGCGGACTCAATCATCAGTTACCTGAACAATCGACCTGACGATATTCTGATCGACGTGCTGCCGCTTTCGTTTGATTATGGATTGTATCAATTGTTGATGACTTTCCGCTTCGGCGGCACGCTGATTTTGGAAAAGGGGTTTGTTTTTCCTACGGCCGTTCTGGAACGTATGGCCGCCGAGCATGTTACCGGCTTTCCTGGCGTGCCTACGGTTTACGCCATTTTGCTGCAAATGGACCTGACGCCCTACGATCTTTCCAGCCTGCGTTACATGACAAACACGGCCGCCGCGCTGCCCATCAGCCACATCCAATCACTGCGCCAAAAATTTCCTAACGTTACGCTTTACTCCATGTATGGCCTTACGGAGACCAAACGCACACTTTACCTGCCGCCGGCCGAATTGGACCATCGTCCGGGGTCTGTGGGCGTTGCCATTCCCGGCACAGAAGCCTGGTGCGTAGATGAAAACGGCCGTCGCCTGCCGCCCGGCGAGACCGGTGAGTTGGTGGTGCGAGGGCGGCATGTGATGCGCGGCTACTGGGCTGATGCCGCTGCGACAGCTCAGCGGTTTCGGCCGGGGCCGTTGGCGGGCGAAACTGTTTGTTATACCGGCGACCTGTTTCGCACAGATTCGGATGGGTATTTTTATTTCGTAGGCCGCAAAGACGACATTATCAAGTGCCGCGGGGAAAAGGTGGCGCCTAAGGAAGTGGAAAATGTGTTGTACGCGCTGCCAGGGGTGGTGGAAACGGCCGTCATCGGCGTGCCAGACCCCATTTGGGGGCAGGCTATCAAAGCGTTTGTCGTTTGCCGGACTGCCCCCGACAGAGGCAGCCTGACAGAAACGCAGGTTCTGGCCCACTGCCGCGAAAATTTGGAAGAATACATGGTCCCGCAATCCGTTACGTTTTGTGAGGCGCTACCCAAAACGTCGTCGGGAAAAATCAAAAAAACAGGGTTAGCATAATGTGTGGACTGGTTGGCGTTTACAATTTAGAGCCGGACGAACCCATTTCGTTAGACATAATCCTGGCTATGTTGGCTCAGGTGAGCCATCGTGGACCGGACGAGAGCGGCGTTTATTTGGACGGCCGTATCGGCCTGGGGCATGCGCGGCTGAGCATCATCGATCTGGCAGGTGGTCAGCAGCCAATTAGCAACGAGGATGGCAGCCGGTGGATTGTTTACAACGGCGAAATCTTCAATTATCCAGAGCTGCAAGCTATGCTCTTGCGGCGCGGCCATCAATTTGCCACGCAAACAGACACAGAAGTGGTCTTGCATCTTTATGAAGAGCTTGGCCCGGACTGCCTGCAAGCGCTTAATGGTCAATTTGCCTTTGCCATTTGGGATGGTCCGGCTAACCGGCTGTTTTTGGCGCGAGACAGGGTGGGCATACGGCCGTTATTTTATACGGCCGTGCAGAATCGCCTGGTTTTCGCCTCAGAAATGAAAGCCATTTTTGCCGCGCCTTCAGTTCGGGCGGCCATCGATCCGGTGGCGCTGGACCAGATATTCACCTATTGGAGCCCTCGAGCGCCCTTCACCATCTTTAAAGATGTTTATCAGGTTCCGCCTGGCCATTACATGCTGGTGGAAAATGGTGTTCCTCGCATTCAGCCGTATTGGCAGCTTTCATTTCCTGAAGAAGCGGGGTGTAAAGAGCGGGAACGACCGTTTGTCGACTATCTGGCCGAATTTCAGGATTTGCTTATCGATGCCACACGCATTCGGCTGCGTGCAGATGTGCCGGTTGGCGCTTATCTAAGCGGCGGACTGGATTCTTCGACCACAACGGCCGTGATTCGCCGCTACACTACCAACCACCTGGCAACCTTTTCTGTCGCTTTCGATAACCCGGCCTATGACGAGAGCGTTTACCAACAGCGAATGGCCTCATTTCTGGGCACAGATCACGCAGTGACGCGCATTGCCGATGCTGATATTGGCGAATTGTTCCCGGAAGTGATCTGGCACACCGAAACGCCCATTTTACGAACTGCCCCTGCGCCGCTTTATCGGCTGGCGGCTTTGGTGCGCGAGCATGGGTACAAAGTTGTGGTTACCGGCGAAGGCGCGGACGAATTTTTGGCCGGTTACAATATCTTTAAAGAAGCGATGGTGCGCCGCTTTTGGGCCAGACAACCAGACTCAGAGCTGCGACCACTGCTCCTGAACCGCCTGTACCCCTACATCGGCAATTTATCTTTGAGCGGCGGCGCTTCCCTGATGGCCTTTTTCCGGCGTAACTTAACCGATGTGACCGCGCCAGATTATTCGCACCAGGTTCGCTGGCAAAATACCGCCCGCATTAAACGTTTTTTCGCCGCTGAGGTAACGGCCGTGCTGCCGCCGTTAGAACCCTTATCGCTGCCTTCCGGGTTTGGCCGCTGGCATCCGCTGCATCGCGCGCAATACCTGGAAGCTACCATTTTCTTGCCCCAATACTTGCTTTCTTCGCAAGGCGACCGCATGTCGATGGCCCATGCCGTGGAAGGGCGGTATCCATTTCTCGATCACCGTCTGATCGATTTTTGCAACCATCTGCCACCGCGCCTAAAACTTTTTGGTCTGCAAGAGAAATTTTTACTCAAAAAACTGGCGCAGGCCTGGCTGCCAGGCGATATTTGTCGGCGTACAAAGCAGCCCTACCGGGCGCCCATTCACCGGAGCTTTTTCTTTCCTGCTCCGCCAGATTATGTGCGCGAGTTGTTGTCGCCGGAAAAGATAAAAAGCGTGGGGCTGTTTAGGGAAACGGCCGTTAGCCGCCTCTTACAAAAAATTGAACACGGCCTGCCCATAAGCGAGACCGACGACATGGCTGTCGCCGGCATTCTCTCAACCCAATTGGTCCACCACTTATTTGTTGAAAACTACCGGCTGCGCGGAAATGTTCCGGCGCAAAACCACTTAAAACGCTGCTTTGGCGCAGCGTTTGCCTCTGGAGGAATGTATCATGTTTAGCAAAAGCATCCTGGACATCGATCCGGCCGTCGAGACAGAACGGCTCGTAAATGAACTGCGACTCACTGTACAAAAAAGGTTGCAGCGGCGCGGCGGCGTGGTGGGTGTCAGCGGCGGCATCGATTCATCGGTTGTGCTTGCCCTGGCAGTGCGCGCCTTTGGCCCGGGCCGCGTAGCCGCCATCAGCCTGCCAGAAAAAGATTCAGAGCCAGAAAGTGTGGAATTGGCTCGCTGCGTCGCCCAACATTATGGCGTGCCGCTCATTGTAGAGGATATCACCGAGGCCCTGACCGGTTTCGGTTGTTATCGCCGGCGAGATGAAGCTATTCGCCGAATTTTTCCGGAGTATAATGCTCAGGCAGGGTATCGGGCCAAGTTGGTTTTGCCGCAGAACTTATTAGAAGAAGAGTCGCTGAACTTGTTTTCTCTCACGGTTGTTGCGCCTGATGGCACAGAAGAAACCAAATACCTGCCTCTGCATGAATATCTGCAGGTGGTGGCCGCATCTAATTTTAAGCAGCGCACACGTATGGCCATGCTCTATTACCACGCAGAAAAGCGGAATTACGCTGTGATTGGTACCGGAAATAAAAACGAACACGAGCAAGGGTTCTTTGTTAAATTTGGTGATGGCGGTGTGGATGTGCAGCCTATCAGCCATTTGCTAAAAACGCAGATTTATCAATTGGCCGCCTATCTCAATGTCCCGGAACCCATTCAACAGCGCTTGCCAACCACCGATACCTACAGCGCTCATCAGTCGCAGGAGGAGTTTTTCTTCCGCATACCCTTTGATGTTATGGACGTACTCTGGTGCGCCCAGGAACACAAAGCGCCGATAACCGAAGTGTCTGAGGTCATGGCCCTGACGCCGGATCAGATTGAGCGTATCTATCGCGACTTTAACCGCAAACGCCGAACGACAGATTACCTGCGTACCCCTCCAATAAGTTTGCCTTTTGATTAAAATTTTCTGATGACGGCCGTTCCCCTTAACGCAAAATCATAGGCAAAAACTGTAGCGGTCCTGCTGCTTGGCAGCCGCCCACAGAGGTACTAGCCAACGTGCGCGGGGCGACATAGAGGAGAGCGCCATTAGAAAAAGTCACCCATCGCGGCGTGCCGGCGGCATTATACGCAGTGCATGTGCGATTCCCTGTCATGGGGTCAACTAAGACAGCATAGGTGGAAATGTTCGCCGTCACCGTTGTGTCTACCCGACCGACGGCATTCAAGGTGTGCAGCCAATGATAAGTATGGGCGGTTGTTTCGCCAGCTTCCTGAGCGCCGTCCGCTACGTAGTTTGGCGCATTGGCCCAACGCGCCAGCGCAGAGGCCGGGTCGGCGAGCGATTCATATTGCCACAAAATATCATGCCAGTGCCCTTCAGCGCCCGGGGCGGCGTAAAGCGCGTTGAGATTGCGAATCACATAATCAGGCCGGTGTCCGAGATACAGCGAACTGCCCGTCAGGGGCAGAAAATTGATGCCGTGAATCTCTTCAGGATTGGCCGTCCACCATGTGGCGTAGGCGTTGCCGTGTCCCCAAAGAATGCCGGTCGTCTCAAAGGGATAAGGTGTCGGGAAAACTTCTTCATCCACATCAAACCAATACTGCTCAATGGCTTGCTGTTCGGTGGTATAGATAAAAATGCCCGCATCGCGCATTGCCTCGTTGCCTATGGCCGATCCCCATTGAATCATGCCCGCGGCGAAATTCATCGCCTCTGAACTAGACTCTTGATTGTTCCCCGCGCCAAATGCTTGATGGCCGGCCGCCCAACTATGCCCTGCATAAGCATCGAAGTGACGTAGATACGGGAAGCGGGTATCTGTGCGCTCCCAATTGGCGGCATCCCGTACCAATAATTCGACACTACCCTCATAGTTAGCCGCCCATGCCGGGTCATACTGCGCGATTGTCGCCGCCGCCATCACGTAGTAGCCCCAATGAAAATTGTGGTCGTTAATCTGGCTGTCGGCGCCAAAACCACTGGGATACCCTTGCAGCACATTCCAGTTGGTATCCAAATAGAAGAGATGGGGAGTTTGGCCATCAAACCAATCTTCCATGGTTCGTTTGAGATAATTCAGGAAGCTGTCCCGTTCGGTTATCATCCCTTGTTGGTGCGCGAGATGAGCGAGTTGGGCAAGGCGATTGAAATTTTTCCCTTCCCAGTACGTTTCGCGTGTGTCGGTGGTGTAGTCATAGTTGCCGCTGGGGTCGTACATATCCTGGATATAGGCTTGTAGTTGGGCATCAGTGTACCCATCGAGGTTCTCAATCGCCAGATCGGGCAAGGCAGGTATTACCCCGCCAAACTGCATCTGCGTGGTAAACGCATCTGCCTCATAAAGTCGCATCTCTCCCCGCGAGGTGGTGTAACTTAGCCCTGTATTGGTGGGCGCATTGGCCAGATTTAGCCATTGGTGCCGGTAAAGCGCTATGAGCGGCAGAGGCGAAAGCGCGCCGCCAGACTCCTTGGCCTCTGTGGTGAGTTGGAAATTAGTAGTGACTTGTTGGGTGGTTCCGTCCACACTGTAATCAACGCGCGTGTCGGTGACAAAGTTGTAGGCATGTTGGCGAAACAACTCTAACGTGCTGGCGTTGTTATCTGGCAGAGCGGCTACCGCCAGGTAATTGGCTCCGGTGGGCGCATTGAGCGTAATGTTCAGGCCATCTTGCGTCCATGTCGAGCCTGTGGGCGCAAAAAGGGCGTAACGCGAGCCAAAATTATTGCTGGCCGTAAAGGCAAAGACTTCGCCATCATTGACGATGTCCAGTGGCGTAGCCACCAGCTTGATGACGTAAGCGCCGCCTGTCTTTGTGAAGAAGACATAGGGTAAACCGTGGCCGAAGGTGGCGGATAGGGAGTTGACGCCATCGTCCCAAAAAGCCGTGACGGTCCAATCGGAGTAGTCATCAACGCGGGTATTGGGGGCGTTCAGGCCGGCCACGGTTACCTTAAGATGCTCTGCCCCAGGGCCGGGCAGCAGATAGTTGGCGTAGCCGGTTATTGCTCCGGTGGGCGCGGTGTTCGTGCCGGCCTGAAGCTCCCGCGTGTAGCTCATGCGTAAACCATCCGGCCGTGCTTGCATGGAGAAGGGGTGCGGGTGCATGATTTGGGAATAGGGTTCACGGGGTGGCGTTGATGCTGCGCCTTGGTTCCAGTCCCAGATAAGCGAACTCCACCAGTCGTTGGTTTGCAGGGGGCCGCTGTAGTTGCCTGTTATTTTGGGGGTTGCCGGGCTATAGCCGGGGTTGTCCACGGCCGGCCAGTAGGTGACTGAGGTTTCACCGGCCGGGAGGAGGGTTGTGTAGCAGCCGACGCCGGGAAGGGCAACGGCCGTATCCGGCACACCGAGGCAACTCACTGATGCCGGGGTGGGAATGGCTGTGGGAAGTGGCGTTGCCGAAGGAGTGGGTGTGATAGTGGGTGTGTGGTAAACCGTCGGCGAGGGCGTGGGGGTGATTGTGGCGGTAGATGTCGGGGTTGGCGTGTCACAACTGCCGGTGCTTATATTGCTAAAGGGCAGGGTTAATCTCGACTGTTGCCCTTCGCTGCTCGTAGCTGAGGTGCGGACATCGCTCGGCGCTCCGCCGATAGCATTCCAGAGATGAATTTGAATGACGCCATTGGTCAGGTTGGTATAACTGCCAACGGCCGTTTGGATGCCCCCAGAATTGGTGTGGGTATAGGTTTCCCAATCCACAATGGGGTTGGTGGCAAAGTAGTTATAAGTTTCAACGCGGTCCGCAGAGCCGTTGCCGTCGAAGTCATAGCGAATTTCGGCGTGGATGCCATTGCCAACGGCCGTGCCGGCGTCGACAAAGAGTGTAAATTGCGTCGGCTGATTGGTGTAAGTCCCGTTCACTCCGCTAATTTGATAGACAAGATGAGCGCCATTGCTGGCTTGAGGCATCGTGTCTTTGTCCGCCAGGGTTCCCGCAGCAAACGCCAATTCCCCATTCACCCCAATAGACGCGCCATCTATCAGATACACTGTGTTGCCGGTTATGTCGCACGCGCCAGATGTGTGGAGGGGCGTAAAGGTAAATGCAGATTGGGTGATAGATAGGATCAGGGGGAGAAGAAAGATAATTAGGGCGAGGGCAAACAAGAGGGACGAAGATTGGGACGGCATTTTAAGAGAAAATTTCATGGGAACATCTCGTTTCTGAAAGCGATTTCAGGAAAATAGAAGAAGAATGGAAAAATTTTAACCAATGATACGGTAATCAGGCATCTTGTCAATAAATTCGACAAAATCAATATCAAAATGGCGATAATTATTCCGTTTTTTAGCTTCTTTTAGGGAAATTAATTGATGAAATCGATTTCACGGTATATTACAAAATTGCAGAATCCAACAACGTTTGCGTTTGCAAATTGGCCCAATCTCCCAGATTGGACCAATTCTACCGGTTTGAAAATGCACGGCCCTTTTGCTCTCAGCCACGGCCGTTTAATAAATTACCAGGCTGGCGGCCCGAATCCTATGGTTAATGCCGACTTTGTTTCTTTTAGGACTTACGCAATCCAGTGAGAATTTGTGATAATGGGTGAATGAGCAAATTAACCCACTTGGATTATTGTCAATTCTTATTGGTCAGCCAAGTCAATTACACCCAAACCTATTTCGCTGACCACAGTGAAAAGTTCAG
>JAKQCM010000114.1 GCA_029559155.1 Chloroflexota bacterium | reverse complement strand
CCCGTGCCGTTGGATACCCTGAACCGGGCCGGTTGGCGGCTGCCGCTGCACCTGGCGCAAAGCGTAACGGCCGTGGCCCGCCTCATCCGCCAACACCACATCGCCCTGATCCATACCAACACCGTGCGCGCCCACGTCATCGGCAGTCTGGCAGGTTGGCTCACGCGCACGCCGGTTGTCTGGACGCTGCACGACAACACGTTTCCGCCCCGGTTGGTGCGCCTGCTGGCTTCCATCCCCCGGCGGGTCATCGCCGTCTCTGGCTGGCTGGCCGCCGCTTACGCTCCCGCCGGTCTGGCCGGCAAGCTCACCGTCATCCCCAACGGCCTGAGCCAGATCAACCCGCCGGCTGACGCCACGGCCGTTCGCGCCGAACTAGGCATTCCACCCCACGCGCCGCTGGTCCTGAACGTGGGGCGGCTGGTCGCCGGAAAAGCGCCCCACTTGTTCATCCAGGCGGCCGAAAGGGTGGCCGCCCGGCACGCGGATGCCCATTTTGTGCTGGTAGGTGGAGCCGACGACGGGCAACCGACCGCCCAATCCGCCGCCTACGACCAACTGCTGGCGCAAACCGTGGCCCAATCCCCGCTGGGCAGCCGCCTGCTGCTGACCGGGCCACGCCCGGACGCGCTGCGTTTTTTTGCCGTGGCCGATGTGTGCGTCTACAACGCAGTCCTGCCGGAAGGTCTGCCGACGGTGCTGCTGGAAGCGATGGCCCTGGCCAAACCCACCGTGGCGTCGGCGATTGGCGGCGCGCTGGAGATTGTGGTGGATGGGGTAACCGGCTTGCTGGCCGCGCCGGGCAGCCCCGGCGAGCTGGCCGATAAAATAATCGCCCTGCTGGACAACCCGGCGCAAATGCGCCGGATGGGCCAGGCCGGATTGGCCCGTGCCCAGGAAGAATTTGACCTGGCAAAACAGGCGGCGGCCACGGCCTTTCTCTACCAACAAATTCTGACCACCCCGCCACAGGAAAAGACACCATCATGATCCACTACGCCCTCGACGCCCGCACCGCCACCGACCACTTCCCCGGCATCGGCCGCACCGTCAGCAATCTGGCACGGGCGCTCCCGGCGCAGTTGGCTGCCGACGAGCAGCTCATCCTGCTGTGTGATCCCTCACGGCCGTCGCGCTGGCAGCTCCCGGCGCCGTCGGCGCAGGTGCGGTGGGTGGAAACGGCCGTTTCCCCCTTCTCGCCCGGCCAACAATGGCAAATTCCTCGTTTGCTACGCGAAATTCGCGCCGATTTGTATCACAGTCCCTACTACCTCATGCCCTACCGCCCTGGCGTGCCGACCCTGCTCACCTTCTACGACCTCATCCCCCAGCGGTTCCCGCACTATGTGTCGCCCCGCGCCCGCCTGCTATCCAACCTGCTGACGCGGCTGGCCCTACGCGCCGCGGGGCACGTGGTAGCCATCTCCGAAGCCACACGGCAGGATATGCTGGCTTTCTATCACACGGCGCCGGAAAAAGTAACGGCCGTTCCTCTGGCTGCTGACCCGCATTTCCAGCCCCAACCGCCGGCCGAAGTTGAGCGGATTCGCGCGCAGTACAACCTCCCGCCCGCTTACGTCTTGTACCTGGGCATTAACAAGCCGCACAAAAATCTGGTCAATTTGGTTCTGGCCTGGGAAAAAATTGTGGCAGAACTGGCCGACCCGCCGCAGTTGGTGATTGCCGGGGCCTGGGATGCGCGGTATCCGGAAGCGAAGGAAACGGCCGTCGCCCTGAATCTCGCGTTACAAATCACATTTCTGGGGCCGGTGGCCGAAGAGGATTTGCCGGGATTGTACGCTGGAGCGGCGCTGTTTGTCTTTCCCAGCCAGTATGAAGGGTTTGGCCTGCCGGTGATCGAGGCGATGGCCTGCGGCACGGCTGTGGCCTGCGCCGACGCCTCCAGCTTGCCAGGGTAGGCGGCGATGCAGCCGCGTACTTTGATCCCACCAAACCTGAGGAGATAACGGCCGTTCTCCACCACCTGCTCACCGACGAATCTGCCCGGCAGCGCTGCCAGACGCTGGGATTAGAACGAGCAGGCGCTTTCTCATGGGAGCAAACGGCCGTGGCCACGCTGGCTCTCTACCGGCGTCTGGCGGCTAACGGGTAACGGCCGTTAGCGCATCGAGCGCGTATTGAGCAGTTCCCGCAGCCGCGACACCACCATCTCCATCGCCACCTGGTTCCGCCCGCCATTGGGGATGATCACGTCCGCATACCGCTTGCTTGGCTCGACGAATTTCAGGTGCATCGGCCGTACCGTCTCCACATACTGGGCCACCACCGAATCTAAAGAGCGATTGCGTTCGTTCATGTCGCGCTCCAGGCGGCGAATAAAGCGGATGTCGGCGTCCGTATCGACATAGATTTTGATGTCCATCAGATCGCGCAGCCGGCGGCGGGTGAAAATCAAAATCCCCTCTATCAGCACAATGGGCGCGGGTTCCACCAGGATTGTCTCTTTCTTCCGCCGGTGCAAAGTAAAATCATAAACTGGCACTTGCACTGGCTGTCCGGCCAACAACTGCTGCACATGCTGCACCAGCAGTTTGTTTTCCAACGAATTTGGGTGGTCGTAATTCTGCTGCGCCCTCTCTTCAAACGACAGGTGTGGGCTGTCGCGGTAATAGGCGTCGTGAGGGAAATAGGCTACTTGTTCCGCCCCAACTGATTCCAAAATTGTGCGGGCAACGGTCGTTTTGCCCGAGGCGGTGCCCCCGGCAACTCCAAAAACAATCGGCAAATAGTTGCTCATCGCCCTCTCCTTTGCCTGTGCCAGACAAAAAAATACCCCGGCCACGCGCCAGGGTACGATAAAATTAGAAGCCACCCAAGGGACTTGAACCCTTAACCTATCGCTTACGAAGCGATTGCTCTGCCATTGAGCTAGGGTGGCGAAGTGGCGAAATTATATCAGGGCGACCAGTGCTTGACAAACAAGATTTACATCCTATATTTTCTTACACGACAATCACCCGGCTTTTTCTGCCGCTGACACTTTGCAGGACAGGAAACTGGGAAGAAAATCGGCAAAATCGCAAAGGTTTACCATTTTTCGCACTAAAAGGTACCCATGGAAGCAATCACCCGCCAGACAATTGAAGAAACGGCCGTTCTCGTTGGCTCAAAATCCGTCACCCTTGCCGGGCAAGATTTGCGTGACATTGAAGACCTTTCCAAAATTAATCTGGAAGGGGCCAATCTGAGCGAATCCCGCCTCGACAAGGTTAACCTGGAAGGCGCTAAACTAAAGGGGGCTAAATTTGACAGCGCCCACCTGAGAAAAACCAGCCTCAAGGAAGCCGATCTGCAGGAAACAAATTTTTACCGCGCCGACCTGCGCGACGCGGATTTTTCTGATTGTTTGCTGCAAAAAACATACCTCGGCAGCGCCAATTTGCAGGGAGCCGTTCTGGTTCGCGCCAATCTTACGGAGGCCAACCTGCATTTTGCCGATTTGCGCGGCGCAGACCTGAGCGAGGCCATCATCTTTGGCATTAACCTCAACGGCGCGCGCTACAATGAAAAGACCCGGTGGCCGGACAAGCTTGTGCCCGAGCTGGTCGGAGCCATTTTTGAGCGAAAATAGGCCGACTACAACAATTCGATGATGGTTGCCTCGCCCTGCCCAACCCCCACGCACAGCGTTGCCAGGCCGTAGCGCACGGCCGTTCCCGTTCCCAATTCCGCCCGCCGCCGCATTTCGTGCAGCAGCGTGGTTAAAATTCGCGCCCCCGAGCAGCCCAACGGATGCCCCAAAGCAATCGCCCCGCCGTTCACATTCACAATGTCCGGGTTCAGGCCCAATTCCTGGATCACCGCCAGCGACTGCACGGCAAACGCCTCATTCAATTCCACCAGATCGATGTCGGCTAAAGTCAGGTTGGCGCGGGCCAGCGCTTTGCGCGTCGCGCCAACCGGCCCCAGACCCATCACGCGAGGATCCACTCCCGCCGCGCCAGAAGCCACCCAGCGGGCCATCGGTTTTAGCCCCAATTCGTCCGCCTTGGCCCGCGACATCAGCAGCAGGGCGGCCGCGCCGTCGTTCAGGCCGCTGGCGTTTCCCGCCGTCACGGTGCCCCCGGCGCGAAAAGCCGGGCGCAGTTTGGCCAGCACAGCGGCGCTTGTATCCAGTTCAAACATGTCGCCGACTGCCCGGACGCGCGGGTGCTCGTCGGTGGTCACGTAGAGTGGCTCGCCTTTGCGTTGGGGAATAGGGACGGGAATGATTTCGGCGTGGAAACGGCCGTTATTCATTGCCTCACACGCCCGCCGCTGGCTCTCCAGCGCAAAGGCGTCTTGCGCTTCCCGCGTGATCTCGCCGCCGGCAATCTTGCCCTCGCGGCTCATCTCGTAAATGTTTTCGGCCGTCTCGCCCATCGCTTCCAGGGGAAACAACGCTTCCATTTTGGGATTGGGAAACCGCCAGCCCAACGTTGTGTCGTAGCCGGTGATATTGCCCGATGGCCCCCAGGCGCGCGAATTTTTCGGGAACGAATAAGGCGCACGGCTCATCGATTCGACGCCGCCGGCCACAAACACATCACCCTCGCCCACCATAATCGCCCGCGCCGCCTGATTCACGGCATTCAAACCGCTGGCGCACAGCCGGTTAAATGTCACAGCGGCCACATGCTGCGGCAAACCCGCCAGCAGCGCGGCCATCCGCGCCACATCGCGGTTATCTTCGCCCGCCTGATTGGCGCAGCCCAAATACACTTCTTCAATCAGATTCGGGTCGATGCCGGCCCGATCGACAACCGTTTTCACAACCAGCGCCGCCATATCATCCGGACGCACATCGGCCAATGCGCCGCCATGCCGCCCAATCGGTGTGCGAAATGCGTTAATAATCACTACTTCGTTCATGGGAAATTTTCCTTTTGATAAAACCAGTCACGTTTCTCTAGCAAGCCCCCAAGGGGTCTGACGCCTAAACAATCTAAATCCATAGGAACAAACCCTTGGGGTCTGTACCGACGGATCAACCAATCTCCAATCCCTAATCTCCACTCGCCAACTGCGCTTCAACCGCTTCTTTAACGGCTCCCGTGGCGACCAGACGCCGCACGGACTCAATGTGCGGCGACAGCACCGTATCGGCCGTCAGGAAGGGCACTTTTTGGCGGATGAGGTCATACGCTGTGCGTGTGCCTGCGCCCTGCGCTGGCTGGCCGCCCATTTGCTGGCGTCGGAAATCCACGCCCTGCGCCGCCGCCAGAAGTTCGATGGCCACAATGGTTTCCACGTGGTCGAGAATTTGGGCAACCTGACGCACGGCCGTTGCCCCCATGCTCACGTGGTCTTCAATATTTGCGCTGCTCGGTATCGTGTCTGCGCTGGCCGGGTGGGCCAGCACTTTATTCTCCGAAGCCAGGGCCGCGGCCGTGTATTGAGCCATCATCAAGCCGCTTTCCAGGCCGCCATGCTGCGTTAAAAACATGGGCAGCACCCCGCCGTTGCTGTCGGCGTCCACCAGACGGGCGATCCGCCGTTCGCTCATGTTGCCTAACTCCGTCAGCGCCAGCGCCATATAATCCATGGCGATGGCAATCGGCTCGCCATGAAAATTACCGGCCGAAATCACGTCTGTTTGCCCGGTTTCCTCATCAACAAAGATGATGGGGTTGTCGTTGACGGCGTTAAGCTCGATGCCGATCACCCACTGGGCATAGGCGATGGCGTCGCGCACGGCGCCATGCACCTGCGGCACGCAGCGCAGGGTATACGGGTCCTGCACATTGTTGGAATCCAGGCCGCGCAAAAACTGGCTGCCCGCCAGATTACGCCGCAAAAAAGCGGCGCAGTCGATCTGGCGGGGATGCGGCCGCACGCGGTGGACGCGCTCGTCGTAGGCGCGTTCGGTTCCGTGCAGCGCCTCCAGGCTCAGGCTGGCGGCTATGTCGCCGGTGAGGGCCAGGTTGATGGCTCGGCGCACCTGTAAAGCGCCCATGCCGACCATGAAGGCTGTGCCATTGAGCAGCGCCAATCCTTCTTTGGCCTGCAACTGCAACGGCTGAAGCCCGGCGCGCAGGAGAGCGGAACGGCCGTCTACCAACTCTCCCTGATGCCACGCCTCTCCCTCCCCAATCACCACCAGGGCCAGATGTGCCAGCGGAGCCAGATCGCCGCTGGCGCCCAGCGACCCCTGCGACGGAATGCGCGGATGGACGCCGGCGTTGAGCATATCCAACAAGAGGGTAATCACTTCCGGGCGTACGCCAGAATACCCCAGCGCCAACGTATTGGCCCGCACCAGCAGCATGGCCCGCACCACGCGCTCCGGCAGTTCCGGACCAACGCCCACGGCATGACTGCGCACCAGATTCACCTGCAGTTGCTGCACTTCTGAAGGGGAAATGATTTTGTCTTTGAAGCGGCCAAAGCCGGTGGTGATGCCATACACCACTTCGCCTCGGGCAACCAGGTCTTCAACGGCCTGGCGGGAACGTTGAATTTTGGGTAAAACGGCAGGGTCCAGACGGGCGGAACGGCCGTTGGCTACCGCCACCACATCATCAACTTGTAACTGATCACCGGAAATAGTTAAGGGATTCATGCCGCAATTATAGCCAGTTTGCCAGAGACCTGACAGGGTTCGCAATCCTGTCCGGTCTGATTGGCCGGCGCTCTTGTCAGACGGCCGTATCCACCCTACAATCGGCTTATGAGCAACCAATGGGATCAAGTAATCGGCCACGAATGGGCCGCCGAGTTGTTGGCAGGGTCAATTGCCAACGGGCGCACCGGCCACGCTTATCTGCTAACCGGCCCGGACCAGATTGGCAAAACAACGCTGGCGCGTACTTTTGCTCAGGCGTTGAACTGCGAAGCGGCCGATGAGGCCACACGGCCGTGCGGCCAATGCCGCCCCTGTCAACTCATCGCCGCCAACCGCCATCCCGACGTGCGCCTGATTACCCCGGAAGTAAGTGGGCGGGGCAAACTGACCCTGAAGATAGACGAAATCCGCACCCTCCAGCAAGATTTGAGCCTGGCTGCTTATGAAGCGCGTTACAAAGTTGCTATCCTGAAACGGTTTGACGCCGCCACGGAAGGGGCGGCCAACGCCTTTCTGAAAACCCTGGAAGAACCGCCGCGGAACGTGGTGCTGCTGCTGACGGCCAATGACGCCGACACCATGATGGCTACCATCACGTCGCGCTGCCGGACGATTGCGTTACGGCCGTTAGCCACACCACGCATCGAAGACAGCCTGCAAAGCCGCTGGCGTATGCCCGAAGACAAAGCCCACCTGCTGGCCCATCTGGCCGACGGCCGTTTAGGTTGGGCCATCCGCGCCTACGAAGACAGCACCATTCTGGTCGAACGACAGCAAAACCTGGACTATTTGCAGCAAGCGCTGGCCGGCGACCGCATCGACCGCTTTGCCCTGGCAGACAAATTGGGACGCAAGCCAGAACTGCTGCCGGAAATTTTGCAGACCTGGCTGAGTTGGTGGCGAGATGTCACGCTCTTAACCCAGGGGGAAAACGGCCGTACCCTCACCCTCACCAACATTGACCATCAGGCCGATTTGATCGCCCGCGCTGCAAACTGGACCGCTGAACAAAGCCTGACCGGGCTGCAACAAACCAATCAAGCCATCCGCCAATTGCGGCGCAACGCCAATACCCGCCTCGTTATCGAAAACCTATTCCTCGTTTACCCCCTGCCCTGAACCATCCACTCAGACAAAACCCTCGTCCACCCTCCCGCTTAAACAACAGTCGATTTGCCGCCTGCCCAGGTCTTATTTTGCCGCGCCCCAAAGTGCAAGTACAATCCTACACATCGAACGGGAGGCGCAAGCTCATGAATAAAACAATCAAACTCGGCTCCATTGCCGGTCTTAAAATCCTCGTTAAACCCACTGCCTTGTTAAGCATGGTCCTGGTCTGGGCGGTTTACAGCCTGATGGGCCGCAAGCTGTTCAAACTCAAACCGGAACAGGCCGTTCTGGGCGGATTTTTGGCCATGCTGCTCCATTGGCTAAGCGAGTTTTGGCACCATGTCGGCCACGCGCAAGCCGCCAAACAGACCGGCTACCCCATGAGCGGCGTCTGCTTTGTCGGCCCGTTGGCCAGCTCGCTTTACCCGCCAGAGGAACCCACGCTGCCGCCTCATGTTCACATCAAGCGCGCCCTCGGCGGCCCCATCGCCAGCGGAGGGCTGGCGTTGTTAACCGGGCTGCTGGCTTTGGCGGCGCAATGGGTTGGCGGCGTGCCGGCCATGGTGGCTACGTTGACCTTTTTGGATAATTTACTCGTTCTCACGCTCGGCGCATTTCTGCCGCTGGGTTTTACCGATGGCAGCACGCTGCTGCGCTATATGAACCAGAGCCAACGGCCGTCCCGATGGCTCACCGTCGCCGAATAAACCAATGACTGCCACACCCAAACCCCAAACCCTGCTCGAATTCGCCCTGGACGCCGCCTGGCAAGCGGGGCGCATCACCCTGAGCTATTTCCAAAACCAGGTAGCCGCCGAACGCAAAGCCGACAACACCCCGGTCACCATTGCCGACCGGCAGGCGGAGCAAAAACTGCGCGAATTGATCACCCATTACTGGCCCGACCACAGCTTTCTGGGCGAAGAATTTGGCCAGCAAGCCGGCAATTCCGGCTATCGCTGGCTGATCGACCCCATTGATGGCACCAAATCGTTTGTCTCCGGCGTGCCGTTTTACGCCAATCTGCTTGCCCTGACCAAAGACGACGAACCGCTGCTGGGCGTGGCCCACTTTCCGGCGCTGAACGAAACCGTTTATGCGCTGCGGGGTGAGGGGTGTTTTTGGAACGGCCGTCGCGCCCACGTTTCCCAGGTAGACAAATTAGCCGACGCCGTACTGCTGTTTAGCGACATGGACACCTTTGGCGAGAAAACGGCCGTCTGGCAGCACCTCATCGCCGCCACCTACGTGCAGCGCACCTGGGGCGACGCCTACGGCTACAGTCTGGTAGCCACCGGCCGCGCCGAAATTATGCTGGACCCCATCATGGCGTTGTGGGACTGCGGCCCCTTCCAGGTCATTTTAGAAGAAGCCGGCGGCACCTTTACCGATTGGCACGGCCGTCCAACTATTTACAGCGGGGAGAGTTTGGCCACGAACGGCCGTCTTTTTTCTCAGGTCATGGCTATCGTGCAGTCGGTCTGACAGTGCTATAATTACCCACATGACAGACAATTATTCGCGCGTCTTTTCGTTCGAGAGGAGATTCATCCCATGATCCCCACAATCAATGAAGAAAAAATGGTCGATTTTCTGGTTGGTCTGCTCAACACGCCCAGCCCCACAGGCGATACCAACCGGGCCATCACCTACGTGCAGCAAGCCTTTGCCGAACTGCCTTTTTCCACCCAAATCGCCGCCAAAGGCTTTTTGACAGGCGCCTGGACCGGCGTCCGCCAGGATGCGCCCCGCGCCCTGACTGCCCATGTGGACACATTGGGGGC
This sequence comes from Chloroflexota bacterium, assembly GCA_029559155.1. Taxonomy (GTDB): domain Bacteria; phylum Chloroflexota; class Anaerolineae; order Promineifilales; family Promineifilaceae; genus Leptovillus. The sequence continues at coordinate 1,230 of JAKQCM010000114.1, read as the reverse complement.
GATGGTACGAGAAGTGAAAGAAAACGGCCGTCTGCGCATCACCCAACTCGGCGGCTGGTCGTGGACCTCTGTGGAAGGAGAAGGCGTGACCATTTTCGCGGCAAACGGCCGTGCCTACCGGGGAACCATCCTGCCCACCACCGCCTCCGTCCACGCCCACACCCGCGACGAACGCAACGCCACCCGCGACGATACCAACACCGAAGTCCGCATCGACGCTGTCACTGCCAGCCGCGAGGAAACACGCCAATTGGGCATCCAGGTTGGCGACATCATCGCCTTCGATCCACGAGTAGAACTCAGCGACACCGGCTTCATCCGCTCGCGCCATCTCGATGACAAAGCCTGTGTGGCCACCATTTACGCCGCCCTGCTGGCTCTGGCCGATGCCGGTTTACAACCCCAACAGACTACCACCATCCACATCAGCAACTACGAGGAAGTCGGCCACGGCGCGGCCACCGGCTTCCCCTCAGACCTCGTCGATTTGCTCACTGTCGACATGGCCGTCGTCGCCCCCCACCAAGAATCGGATGAATATTCCGTGACCATTTGTGCCAAAGATTCCGCAGGGCCGTATCATCTAGGGTTCCGGCGAGAGCTGGAAGCATTGGCGCAAACCAATCAGCTCAACTTTAAAACGGATATTTACCCATATTATGCATCCGATGGCGAAGCGTTCTGGCATGCTGGCGGCAATGTGCGCGTCGGGCTGATTGGACCAGGCGTCGACGCCTCCCACCATTACGAGCGCACCCATCGTGATGCGCTTAAACAAACGGCGCAGCTCATTGCCGCTTACCTTTTAAGCTAACACACCAACATCCAGCCAGGAATATAGAATCATTCGGGGGGTTACAACGCCTTGTTCCTTACCCTTTCGCCTGCCTATATTCCTCCCTGCGCCGCAAAAAGGAGAGTCGTTGTTCAGATTACTCCAGGAAGACCCTGAAAGTTTATGTTCCAAAGGTCTAAATCCTCAAAAGAAAACGTTTAGGGTCTGTAAGGTTACCAAGGAGACAACATGAGCGCAGGCTCAACACCATGAATGAAAATCCGCAGATTTCGCAGATGACGCAGATTTTTCTCTGCGCCTTTGCGCCTTTGCGTTAAATTATTTTCAGAGGAGACTTCACCGGCTGCCGCCGACCACCATGAATGAAAATACACCGCAACGCACTATCAACGCCTGGTGCTAAACTGTTTAGAACCTACTGGTCTGAGGACGAA
>JAKQCM010000100.1 GCA_029559155.1 Chloroflexota bacterium | reverse complement strand
ACGGCCGCTCTGCGACCCAAGCGGCGGCATCCCGAGTGGATTCGCGCCCGTATTCCCAGCGGCGAAAACTACGAGCGCCTGAACGAACTGATGCGCAGCAAATCGCTGCACACCGTCTGCGAGGAAGCGCAGTGCCCGAATATGGGCGAGTGTTGGGGCGCGGGCACGGCCACCTTCCTGATGATGGGCGACATTTGCACGCGCAGCTGCGCTTTTTGCGACATTAAGACGGGACGGCCGTTGCCGTTGGATTTTGCCGAGCCGTTACGGGTGGCAACGGCCGTTAAAGCCATGAACCTGCGCCACGTCGTTATCACCTCGGTCAATCGCGACGAACGGAAAGATGGCGGCGCGCCGATTTTTGCGGCCGTTATCCAGCGCGTGCGCGAAATGCAGCCCGGCTGCTCCATCGAACTGCTCATCCCCGACTTCAAAGGCAGCGCCGACGCGCTCAAAATCGTCATGGACGCCCGGCCGGAAATTCTGGGCCACAACGTGGAGACCGTGCCGCGCCTCTTCAAGAAGGTGCAGCCGCAAGACCATTACGAGTGGGCCATGACGACGCTGGACAACGCCAAAAAGATGGACCCCGAAGTGCTGACCAAGTCCGGCATTATGATCGGCCTGGGCGAGGCCTGGGACGAAGTGCTGGCCGTCATGCAAGACCTGGTGGATCGTGGCGTGGATATTTTGACCATCGGCCAATACTTGCAGCCCCGCGCCGACCAGCATTTGCCGGTGGAAAAGTATTATCACCCCGACGAGTTTGCTGAACTGAAGCGCATTGGTCTGGAGATGGGCTTTAAGTGGGTGGAAAGCGGCCCGCTGGTGCGCAGCAGTTATCACGCCGACCAGCAAGTGCGGGCGCTGTCGCCGATTTACAAGCAGTTGTTTGGGAAGGAGTTGGTGAAGTCGGCGGGGTAGAGAGGGAACGGCCGTTAACCCTCCCAAAGTAGAAATGAAAAATCCCCGACAAGTTTCAAAATGTCGGGGATTTTGCTTTTAAGATAGAACCGGTCGCCAACCAAGATGGTCGGGTTAAACTTGTGTGCGGTGTCGTCGCCAAACCATTAGCCCACCTAACGTTGCGCTTAGCGCAGCCCCCAACATGCCGACCAAACCTGGTGAGGCATTGGGTAAGGCTGTCACGCTGCGTAGAGTAACGGCCGTAGGCGTGACGTTAGAGTCATATTCATACGCCCCAATATCGCAGGCTGTACCGCCTCGATGATCGCCTGGAGTGATTTCACCCGCCCGCACACCACCACGTTGATCCACCGAACTTCCATCGGTGTTACACAGCGGATCACCAGGTATGGGCGTTATCTGATCAATGGCTGGGCTATTAGTAACCAGCGCATGCGTGAAAGGATGCAGTTGTAGGCCGTTTTGGGCCAGTAAAACGTCCAGGATATTTGCCAGCGGCGTATTAGTGCCATCGCTGGTCGCCACGATGTCGCTAGCGCCAGGTGTGAAGCCGGTAAATGCCGCTGCATCATCTTCGCCAGCATGGCCGAAAAGGTTAAAAGCGTCGGTGTAAACCCCGCCACTCCCATCGGCGTAAATTTCATCAGATCCGGGATTTGCTGAGGAATTTCCAGAAATGATCGTGCGCTCTAGAGTCACAGTGGCGAACGAATCTAGAACCCAAATGCCGCCGCCATCCAAGCTAGCAGCGTTGTTCGTGATGGTGCTGTTCTGGATCGTCATTGCGCCTATATTGGTGTAAATACCGCCCCCATACCCTCCGATCGCGGTGTTGCCGCTGATGGTGCTATTTACTATGTTCACAGTTGAACTGGAGATCAGCGCAATGCCGCCACCGCCATCAATTCCGGCGCTATTGTCGTTGATCGTGCTGTTCGTGATGGTGACCAGTCCCCCGCCAAGTAAATATAATCCGCCGCCGCCCATGGCTTCATTGGAAGAAATAGTGCTATTGAGGATGGTAAGCGTGCCGGAATTATAAATGCCCCCGCCATAGCTGGATTGACCTGCGGCCGCTGTCGCTTGATTACCTGTGATGGTACTGTTGGTTATTTCCAATGTGCCAGAGTTGGCAATACCCGCGCCGTAGGTGTTGTAGGTTGCATCTTCCGTCCGATTGTTAGAGATGGTGCTGTTGAGGACCCTGAGTGTGCCCTGGTTATCAAGGCCTGCGCCTGAAACGTCTAGACAGTTGGTAATGGTGGTGTTCTTCAATGTCAGTGTCCCGCTGGATTGCACTTTAAGTCCGTTATAGGTATCTGCGCCACTAATGAAGTGGCCATTACCCTCAATGGTTATGTCGCTTGTGATCATATTTAAGGCAGCGTTTAGGGTGACATCTGTGGTCAAGTTGATGGTGTCTGCGCCACCGGTGCCGCCAGTGCAGTTGCCAAAATTTGTACCACTGTTGGCGGTTATGATGGCGTCGGCCAGGGAGCAAGTGCCGCCTGTGCCATCGCCGTTTACGGTAATTGTGTCGGCCAGAGCGGGCATGGGGGCCAAACCCAACACCATCAAAAGAGCTATCCCGGCAAGACCCAAACTCAGGCGGCGCTGCAAACGGCGGCGCTGCGCTCGCGGTAAGGCGGTCAGGCGGGCGTAGGCTTCGCCAAAGCGTTGGCGCAGGTTGTGGGTCGGGCGGATCAGCCGGTAACGTAGTTCAGGATGTCCAGCGGTTTCGGCCACTGCTGCGTCCCAGGCTGTTTGCGGGGATAAGGGAGACATTCTTGCTGTTGGTTTGGACATAATTTCCTCCTTGGTCATGAGTGCATACCTGCTGAAATCAGCGGAAGAGACGTCCGCAAAACAGACAAAGACGTCTTCAGCGCATGTGTGGATAGTATGAAATAATAGTTAGGCAAGGTATATAGGATTTTTGTCTTGTGGACGGCCGTACACTCCCTTCCCCCTCAGCAATTGTCCCGGCTCAGTTGGATGGTTTTCCCGGTTTGCGGGGCGTTACTTCGCGTGCCTGGCGATGGCATCCACCGCCTCCGGCCACGTCTCCGGCGGCAGGGCATGGCCCAACCCCTCAATGAGCCACAATTTGGCGTCTGGAATGGCTTCGGCCGTGTCGATGCCGCCTGCCACCGGCACGAGCGGGTCGGCCTTGCCGTGGATCACCAGCGTAGGAATGGCCAGCGACCGCAGCGCCTTCCGGCGGCTGCCGGAGGCAAAAATTGCCGCCAACTGGCGCCCCGTTCCTTGCGGGTAATAGCTGCGTTCATAGGCGGCGATGGCTTGTTCGCGGGCGCGCGCCTCATCGACGGGGAAGCCGGGGCCGTTGAGCACATGCGCCCATTCCAACGAGTTTTGAATGTGCGCTGCCAGGCTGTCGGCGGCCGGGGCCAGCAGCATCATGGCGACTTCCGGCTTAGGCTGCGGCAAATCGGGCGCGCCGGTGGTGGACATGATGGAGATGAGCGTGCGCACGCGCTCCGGGAAATGAATGGCCATAGATTGGGCAATCATGCCGCCCATCGAAGCGCCCAACACGTGGGCTGAATCAAGGCCCAGGGCGTCCAGCAAGCCAACGGCGTCAGCGGCCATGTCTTTCAGCAGATAGGGGGCGTTGATGGCTCCGCCCTGGAGGGCGGGCAAGAGGTTGGGCATGCCGGCCGCCTCGAATTTGGTCGAGAGGCCCACGTCGCGGTTGTCGTAGCGGATGACCCAGTAGCCGCGTTCGGCCAGCAGGGTGCAAACTTCTTCATCCCAACTGATAAGCTGCATGCCCAGCCCGGCAATCAGCAGCAGGGGCGGGTTGGTGGGGTTGCCAAAAGCGTCGTAGCAAAGCTGGATGCCATTGGCGGTGACA